>NZ_JBSFTU010000055.1:0-38251 GCF_053591435.1 Streptomyces sp. NPDC003027 | reverse complement strand
ATCAGGGCCGGCAGATGGTGTAGTTCCTTCGGGGCCCTGGTGCCGTACGGCACCAGGGCCCCTCCACGCGTTCTCCCCCGCGCCCCCGCAGGGGGCGCGGGGGAACGGTGCGAGCGCCCGGGACACGGTGTCCGCCGCCGCGGTCGCTCCCCACACCAGCATCGACTCCGCAAGGTGACCCCGGCCCTCTCCGGGCCGGGTGACGACATCCCGGGTCGGCGGGCCCCTCTGTGCCCCGAAGAAGAAGTCGTACTACGCGATGGTGGTGCGCGCACGCTCGCGGAGACGAGGGCGGTGACCGGCCCTCAGGAATCGCGTGGGCCGGGTGGCGATCGCCGTACAACGCGGCGCGGCCTGCCGGCCGCTGAAGCCGACGTAGAAGGCGACGGGCTGTGCATGAGTGTGAGGAGAGCCAGCGGGGTGGCGGGGGTGGATCTGCGCCCGATGAAGTCGTCGGGGCCCCCAGGACGATCGGCGTGCGGTCGGTGCTTCGGCGGTTGATCCACGAAGCGCGTCGGCCGATCAAGTGCGCCGGGCCGCGTTCGGTAGAGTCGCAGGGTGCTGACCGTCTGGTCGGCGCCTTCCGGGGGGGGGAAGAAGCGAGACGAGGGTTATGCCGGAGCAAGCGAGTCTGCCTGCGATAGCACCGAGCGAGCCGGTGGCCGCATCGGTCGAGGCGGCGCGGATGGCGGCGGTGCGCCGTTACGACATTCTCGACACCCCTCCGGACGGCGCCTATGACAGAGTCGCGGCGCTGGCCGCGCGCCTGTTCGAGGTTCCGGTGGCGACGGTGACGATCGTGGACGAGGACCGGATCTGGTTCAAGGCCACGCACGGCCTGGAAGGCGTCACCGAGATCGGCCGCGATCCGGGCCTGTGCGCCTCGGCGGTGCTCACCGATGACACCACCGTCATCCCCGACACCCTGCTCGATCCGGTCGCCTGCTCCAACCCGCTGGTCGCCGGCCCGATGGGGGTGCGGTTCTACGCCGCCGCTCCGATCATCACCGCCGACGGGTACCGGCTGGGCACGGTCAACGTCCTCGACACCCGCCCCCGTGAGATCAGCGAGGCGGATTCGGCCACGCTGGCGGACCTGGCCGCGGTGGTGCGCGACCAGCTGGAGCTGCGGCTGTCGGCGTTGCACGTCGTGCGCGCCGAGCAGGAGCGCCGCAAGGTCGAGCAAGAAAAGCGCCAGGCGGAGGAAGAAGCCCGCAAGCGTGCGGAGCAGGACAAGGCGGCCATCGCCGCGTTCGCCTCCACCCTGCAGCGCACCCTGGTGCCTCCCGCTCTCCCCGCGGTACCGGGGCTGGAGCTGGCCTGCCACTACAAGACTGCCTCCCCGCAGGAAGTGGGCGGCGACTTCTACGACGTCTTCCCCATCGGCGTAGGCCGGTGGGCGTTCTTCCTGGGCGATGTCTGCGGCAAGGGCGCCGAAGCCGCTACGGTCACCTCACTGACCCGCTACACGCTGAGGGCCGCAGCCCTCGTCGACGCGGACCCCACGGCCGCGCTGAAGGCACTGAACACGGCGCTGCTGCTGGACGCGGCGGTGGGTACCCGCTTCTGCACCGCCGTCTTCGGCCTGCTCGATCCCGCCCGCGACGGCGGTTTCACGGTCACGCTGGCCACCGGCGGCCACCCGCCCGCCTACCACCTCAGCCCCACCCAGGGCGGCGGTGCACGGGTCGAGGCCGTCCGTGCCACGGGCGGCATGCTGGTCGGCGCGTTCGCCGAAGCCGCCTTCGCCTCCCGCACCCTGCATCTGGCACCCGGCGAGGGACTGCTGCTGTACACCGACGGTCTGACCGAGGCACGCACCGCCGAAGGTGACATGCTCGCCGATACCGGACTGACGGACTTCCTGGCCCAGCGCCAGGGGCCGGTCAGTGCCGGCGCCCTGATCGACGACACCGTCGCGCTCCTGGAGACCCTCCCCGACACCGAACGCGACGACGTGGCGCTGCTGGCCCTGTCCGTCCCCCCACCCGATGCCGCTCCCGCGGGCATCACCACCACCGCTCACAGCGCCGCCGCCCCGACCGCCGACGCCCCCGTCGGGCAGGAGAACCGACGCCCATGACCGACGCACTCCACATCGACGTCCCGCACACCGACGGCGCCCTGGCCGTGATCGCACTGTCCGGCGAATTCGACATCACCACCGCCCCCGCCGTGCGCACCCGCGCCCTGGAACTCATCGCGAACGGCCACCCCGACCTGGTCGCCGACCTGTCGGGCGTCACCTTCTGCGACTCCTCAGGACTGGGAGCCCTCGTCGGCATCTGGCGCTGCGCCAAGGACGCCGGCGGCTCCCTCACCCTGGCAACCATCCCCGACCGGCTGAGCCGCATGCTCAGCGTCACGGGGATGGACACCTTCCTGCCCGCCTACCCCAGCACCGAGGCCGCCCTCGCTACAAGCCAGGGCAACCGCACCACCGCCTGAACAACCTCGTCGCGCGGGCCGAGCACGCGTCGCGACCGATGTACTGGTCGCGACGCGCGCTCGTCAGGCCTTTGGCCAGTTGGCCGGCGGTGGTGTGGGCGATGCGCAGCAGGTTGCTGGCGACCGCGCGGACGTCGGCGAACCAGCCGTCCTCGAAGCGCTGCTCGGACCCGTTCGGGGCGCTGCTCTCGTAGATCCAGGTGCGCCCCCGGGCCTCCAGCTGCGACAGCCTCGGTTGCCTGCTCCGCAGGCGCTTGTTGCTCCGGGCGCCGGGCTAGGAGCCGATTGCAGGGCTGTTCGCCGGCCCGCACGGGGAAGCCCGTCACTCTTCACCGGCACCGGTCTGTGTGCAGCCATGATGCATGGGGGTGAGTCTCAGGGGCAGGGTGGGGGCATGACGGTGATGCTCGGTGCCTTTGTTCTCGGCACTCCCGATCCACCCGCTTTGGCTGACTTCTACCGTGCCCTGCTGGGCTGGCAGGAAGTCGAGCGGGAACCTGAGTGGGTCCGACTGCGGGCTCCGGGACAGGAGCGCCCCAGCCTGAGTTTCCAGTTGGAGGCCGACCACACGCCCCCAGTCTGGCCACAACGCCCAGGCTCTCAGCAGATGCAAGCGCATGTGGACCTACAGGTCGACGACTTGGATGCGGAGACAGAGCGAGCTTGCGCCCTGGGCGCGACGCTGGAGGAGTACCAGCCTCAGAAGGACGTACGAGTCCTGCGCGACCCTCACGGTCACCCGTTCTGCCTCTTCCTCCCGGGCGCTTGAATCCCCTGGCCCGGAACGGCATCCCCTGCCTTCACAGTGATGGCTCCGTGTCCGTACGGCTATGTCCAGCGCATTCGCGGCCCGTACCCCGCCATGGGCGAGCCCGACGACTCCGGATTCGGCCGGATTTCCTTGGTCATTGTCGAACTTTGCGGGCATCCGACCAGCGGAAACGTCGAACCCGTAACAGGAACGGCGCTCCGACGTAGATGACATGAGGGCTTGTCCGCCCTCGCCCCACCAAGGAGATGCCCCTCCATGAGCACCACGTCGAACGTGCCGGCCCAGCTCTGTGAGCAGGACGGCACCCCCATCGCGCCGAACGGTACTTGCCAGCGCCTGGTCAACCTGAGGCGCGCCGCGTTCCGAAGCGTCCTCGGCTACTCCCCGACGCCGACGGCCTTTGACGTCAACGCCTGGGCACGTGGTGTGCGGGAGGCATCCGCCGTGCAGGCCGGCGACGACAGGGACTTCCACGAGGTCCGGATCGTCGAGGGCCCGCACCAGGGTGCCCAGCTCAGGGTGTGGGGGCCCCGCACCCCGCAGGCCCCCGACAGCGTGCGTGGCCCGCTTCTGTCTCTCACCCTGCCCACCGAGCGGGGGGACTCCACGGATATGGAGTTCGGCACCGCCTATTACCGGCGGCTCAAGCTACGCGGCCCCAGGACGGGGCAGTGGAAATACATGCTCGATCGCGACCACTCGTTTCCCGGCGGAGGATCCGGTCCCCGCATGCTTCCCGCCCCGACGTCCACGGAGGAAGGCCAGTGATCTTCCTGTCCGCCGTCATACCGGCCCCCGCGGCCGACGCTGCCCATGATGCGGCGCACGCGACCGCGGCTCGCTTCAAGCACGGCGCGTACTCGGTGCCGTGCTCCACGTGCCACGTCCCAGCCGGTGAACTGTGCCTAGCCCGGCGCAGCGTGCATGCCGCCCGCCGGAATCTGTACCGTCAGGACGCCAAGAGCACCGGCTTGGTGCCGCTGCTCGTCGGGAGGGCCCGGTGACGGACTCGGACAGGCGCCGATGTGGAGAGGAAGATGCTGAGCCGCCGCCCCCGGCGCAGCACCGGTCACGGTACGACGAAGATGTCGCGGCCGCCGATGCGTCGCCAGACGATGTCCTGCGCGCCTTGTCCCTCACCGTGAACGGCCAGTACAGAGCCGTCTCGTCAGCAAGGGCACGCACACCGGCCGCCCCAACGAGGTCCTGCCGGCAACCACACCGCCGCCGGCCAGCACCTCGGCTGGCAGCAGATCGCCGCCACCTGGGTCGCTGTCGACGACGAGGGCGCCGCCCCGCGTAAACCCTGGTCGCGGGCCACCAGAGAACCAAGGGGCTCAAGGCGATCGGCCTGACCCACACGCCCGCGGTCATGCTCGGCACGAAGGTCCGTCTCCAGGACGAGATTCGGTTGAACCTGCTCGGCGAAGTCCGGGCAGGTGTACGAGGAGGAGCGTGAAGGCGGCCAGCGCGACGTTGCGGGCGGCGGCGTCCAGACCGTTCCAGTCGGATGACTGCCACATGGCGAACCACTCGCCGCCGATCGCGAGGAAACCCATCCCGAAGAGCAGCAGCATCATCACCAGGCCCACGGTGCTCGCCGCGCGGGCGCGGTCGTACGCGTCGCGGCGCAGCCCCGTGACCCAGAACCAGGTGGCGGTGAGGAGGACGGACGCGGCCAGTGTCTCCCAGGCGATGATGGCGACGTAGGCGGCGTTGTGGAGGGTGGGGGATTCGACCGCCCGCCACATCAGGTCGGGGTCCTTGAACGTGGTGTCCATGCTCAGGACGTGCTGGACGAACTGCTGGTTGGTCCCGAAGTCCGTGATGTTCCCGAAGGCGACCAGTGTCATGTAGAGCGCGACGGTCGCCGTCAGCGCGGTCGCCGCGACGGGCGGCGCGCCCAGCCGGAGGATCCAGTTCCGCGTGGTGGCCGGGGTCGTGGCCGGGGTCGTTCCCGGGGAACGGGCGCCGGAGTCGGTGCCGGTCGGTCGGTGGGCCTGTGCCATGGATGTGTCCTCCCTCGTCGTCCCGCGGGCGGTTGGACCGCGGGTCGTACCGTCCCTTCCCCTCCCCACGTGCGCGGCCTTCCAGCCGTCCTGCCAGGCGCCGGTCCCTCCGTGTAAGCGTGGCATGGCAGGAAGTAGCAGCGGCGCCGAACGAGCGGAGGCGCTATGCCACGGCTGTCGTTCCCCCGCCGTCCTGTTCGTCTTTGTGGCCTAGGACCGGACCGGTCACATGGGCTGGAGCTCTTCCTCCCGCGCATGAGGGCCTTGAGGCGACCGCCGCGACGCCGGGCTGCGGAGCGAGAGGCGCGGCGGTCGGCGTGTATGCAGTGTGCGGCGAAGTTCACCCACGAACGGTGGGAGGGGGGCTACCGCGCGGGATGTCTGAGGGCCGGCGCCCCCGCGAGTGCGACGCTTGTGTCGGCGTACGAAGAGAGGGTGGCCGGCCTGGGCGCGCGAAGGCCGGGACGGTCACCCCCATGCGGTCCGTCGACGCTCCCGGCCCGGCACCCGCCGCCCATGGGTTCTGGGCTTCTGACGACCGACTGTGGTGACGTTTGCGGCGACTGGAGTCGTTGGCAGGGTGTGTGGGAGCGAGGCACGCAACAGCTTCTGCGATGGGGGATCAGTCACTGTCGGAGGCGAGGGGGCGTTGCCCGGCGATGTAACGGGCTGCTTGGGGGCGCAGGGCGGCGAGGGCAGCCGCGGTATCGGTTGCCAGCTGCGCCGCCACGGCGTCCGTGGTCTCCTCCAGCAAGGAATCGTCTGTTCGGAGTTCGCTGTTCTGGTCGCCCGGCCTCATAATCGCCCCCTTGCCCCCAATGCGGGTTCGCATGCCTCTGAAGCCGTCACGCCTGGGGAGTTGCGCGAACGCGGTCGTCGGTGCGACCTCATCACGGCGAAGCAGGGTGCGATGCCCGCGAAGGGCGGCACGCACCCCAGCCGCGTCCACGTCGTGGGGAGTGGGAGCGCCCACCGGAGGCAGATGCTGCTCGTGACCGACGCCGAAGCCGCCACATGGGTCATCGCCACAGCGGCCGAAGAGGACTGATCCATGCGGACGGACACACCACGGGCCCCAAGGAGATCAGCCATGACATCCCCGGTGCCCGGCTCTGTGGAGTCGTACGGGTCAACGACGCCCGACTCCGGCGTCACGTGCCGCGTAGTCAGAGTCGCCAGGACTTGTCCCTCCGATCATGTCGGGGCGCTCGGTGCTCCAGGGTGGCTCGACCGCAGGCAGGGCGCCTGCGGTGCACCGCTGAAGAGCCCAGGCATGGGATGCCGGGCGTGGACATACGGTGGACGGATATCGAAGAACTGGTGGAGGAAGCGGAACGACTGATCCGCGATCAAGTGTGGGTCCTGTCACCCGGGGACCGTTCCGTCGCGGCGAAGGCCGCCGCTGACCTGCACGCCGTCGTGGGAACCCCGCAGTCCCAGCAGGCACTGCCAGAGGTCGACCGGTTGGAACACCTGCGGGAAGCACTGGCTGCTGTGGCCATCGCCCTCGCCCATGTCCACGGACGCCTGGCCTGGTTCCTCGGCGCAGCTGCCACCGTCCTCACACCAGTCCTGCACTGGCGCGCCGTGCCTGCCGAAGGCGGCCCCACCTTCGGCGCCGTCCCACCGACCGGCCAGCAGTACACGGAAGCCGAAGACGCGGTCCGCCGGCTCCGAAGCGCCCTCGCCAGCATCGCCGGCATCGTCACCGCCTGACACCCTCCGACTCAGCCCGCGAGCGTCATGATTGGCCGGACAAGTCTTGGCGACCACCCGCGCCAAGACGCTCCGGCGGCGATTGACCCGCGCACTCCGGTGTGTTCCTCGCGCCGCCACCGGAGTGGCGGCACACACTGCTGAGCTCAGGCCTCGCCGGGGTGCAAGGGCGGGCGCCGCCTGACGTGGCGGCCGGTAAGGCCGACGCCGTACGCGGCTTCGAGGAACGGGGAGAGCCGCGGTTCCTCACTGTGACAACGTCGTGGAGGAATAGCCGGCCGCTCAAGCGGCCGTGACACGGTTCTGTCGTGGTGGTTTCCGGCGGTGGGTCCGCCGGGAAACCCCATGCTGCTGTCCGCGTCGGACGACACCGCCCACCTGTCCCCGTGAGTGCGGTGAGTTCGACGATCAGATCCCCAGACCGTCAGCCGGAGATGATCGGGAGCTCGTCAACGATGTCGGTGCACTGCGGCTGTTGCTGTGAGGGCAGGACGGGAATGTCCTGCAAGGGCGCAGCTTGCGCCCCGGGTGCAGATGCGGCCAGCGCGGCGGCGCTCGTCAGGAGGACGGCGGCCGGCGACTTCTCCAAATGGATCACGATCCTCGTGACGCAGCCTCCGCAGCTTGGTCACGCTGCGGATCTCCGATGCTGGGTCAATGGGTGTCAAGCGACGTCCAAGCACCGCACAGCAGGCCACATGCTGTCATCGCTCCTGCCGTGCGAACTGACGCACCACTGTTTGGAGCACTCCGCATGTCGCAGGTGCACCGGTGTAACCGATACCCGCATATGACCCCACAGGTGATCATGGTCACCACCCTCCGAAATGCCACAAAGAGGCCCTAACGCCCACCTCGCCGGGAAACGTCGACGCGGACACACCAATCACCCATTAAGCTCACATTTCCTCAACCGATCTCATGACCAAAGGTCGCGCACAACAACATGCACATATCTCCATCCGCTCCGGGGGAGCGGAAGCTCCGACGATCCTCCAGGCGGCTGCCGCGCACTGCTGCGGTCGTCGCCCTGTCGGCGACCATGCTGGGCGGCTACGCCGTGGCCCTGCCCCAGCCGTCCGCGGCGCAGCCCGCCGCGGCGCGGCAGGCGCCGGGGGAAACCGCCGCCCCACGCACCGCGCCTGACGTTCCGTCCGCCCGCGCCGGGGCCAAGCGCTCCGGCCACCGCGTGGAGGCGCTCTCCGAACGCACCGAGACCTCCACCACCTGGGCCGAGCCGGACGGTTCGCTGACCACCGAACTCACCGCCGGGCCCGTCCGCTTCGACCGCGACGGCGCCTGGGTCGCCGTCGACACCGACCTCACCGAGCGCCGCGACGGCACCGTCGCGGCCAAAGCCCACCCCGCCTCCCTCACCCTCGCGGGCAAGGGCGGCAGCCCGGCCGCGTCCCTGGGCCAGGCGCGCACCGCCGGCGCCCGGGACCTCGTCACGCTGGGCGAGGGCGAGCAGCAGGTGACCCTCCAGTGGAAGGGCGGCCTGCCCCGCCCCGTACTGGACGGCAACCGCGCCACGTACCCAGAGGCCGTGCCCGGCGCCGACGTCGTCGTGGAGGCGACCCGTACCGGCTTCGAGCAGTACGTGCAGATCAAGAAGCGCCCCGCCAAGGGCGACTACACCTACACCCTCCCGCTCCGCGCCAAGGGCCTGAGGGCCCAGCAGCAGGCGGACGGCAGCGTCCTGTTCACGGACCGCAGGACCGGCGTGCAGCGGGCCGTGATGCCGGCGCCCGTCATGTGGGACGCCACCGTCGACGAGCGGTCCGGCGAGCACACCCGCCGGGTCCCGGTGTCCATGAAGGTCCGGCAGAAGGGTTCGTCGGTCGACCTGGTGGTCTCCCCGGACTCCGCCTTCCTGGCGGACCCGAAGACGCGCTACCCGGTGACCGTCGACCCGTCGACCTCCGCCCTGAGCAACGTTTTCGACACGTACGTCCAGCAGGGCGAGACACGCGACTGGTCCACCGACACCGAGCTGGACTTCGGCAACCCGGGCACCAAGAACGCCGACGGCACGCCGCGCACCGCCCGGTCGTACATCACCTGGGGTACGGCGCCGATCGCGGACGCACTGGTCAGCAGCGCCAAGCTCAGTCTGTGGAACTTCCACTCGGGCAACCCGGACTGCAAGCCGCAGCCGTGGGAGGTATGGTCCGCCGATCCCGCCGGCCTCTCCAGCCGCTGGACCAACCGCCCCAAGACACACACCAAGCACGCGACCTCCACCGAGACCAAGGGCAACCCGGGCTGCGGCGCGGACGGGTGGATCAACGCCGACGTCACGCAGCTCGTGCAGTCCTGGGCCTCCGCGAAGGCCCCGAAATCGTCCATGGCCCTGACCGCCGCCGACGACACGGCTGTCGCGCAGTGGAAGCGGGTCAACTCCGCGAACGCCACCGCCAATCCGCCGAAGCTGACGGTCACGTACAATTTCCGGCCCCGCTCCGGCAACAACCGCCAGGCCGGCCCGCCGTTCGTGAAGGACGCCTCAGGCACCTGGCAGGTCAACACCACGACGCCGACGCTGCGCGACACGTTCTCCGACAAGGACGGCGACCGCGTCAACGGCACGTTCGAGGTCGTCGACGCCGCGACCGGCAAGCGCGTGGGCGACTACCTCGTCTCCCCGTACGTGGAGTCCGGGCGCGCCGCGGCCGTGACCCTGCCGGACGGGCTGCTCAAGGACGGAGGGACGTACCGCTTCCGCACCAGCCCCTACGACGGCTCGCACTTCAACCTCGCCTGGTCCGACTGGTCCACCTTCACGGTCGTCACCGGCCGTCGGCCGGGTGGGCTGCCCGACATGCCGCAGGCACTGGAGGCGGGCGCGACGCAGACCCTCACCCCTCTGCTGTCCGGTGTGGTCTCCAGCCCCGGACAGGGGCGGGTGCGCGCCGAGTTCGAGCTGCGTGACACCGACGGCAAGCCGCTGACGGGCGTGAAGATGCCGGAGGCGTGGGTTGACAGCGGCCTGCGCGCCGCCGCCCGCGTCCCCGAGGGGGTCCTGAAGGACGGGACGACGTACCTCTGGGCGATGCGCGCCTGCACCGACACCGGGTGTTCGGCCTGGTCGTACGAGCAGGAGTTCACCGCCGACGCCGGAACCGCGCCCAAGGCGCCCGAGACCTCGTCCGTCGTCCTCAGCGGCGCCTCCCTGGACGACGCCACCGTCGCCGTCGGCGCCGAGGCCTGCGCCTCGGGCGGCTGCGCGGCCGTGAAGGACACCCGGCTGACGCTCGGCGGCGGCTCCGGTGCCGAACGGGTCGTCTGGCTCAAGCCGGATCTGACCAAGGTGCCCGCGGGCGCCCGCGTGACCCGCGCCCGGCTCGTCCTGTCCCCCGCCGAGTGCGGCGGCGCGGCCGCCTGCGGGCAGCGCCCGGTCGAGACGTACCAGCTCTTCGAGCCCTGGGCCGCTCCGCAGACCGGCACCGGTCTGCTCGGCGTCCTGGACGACGCACCCTTCGCGGACCCGGCGCTCCCCGACGCGCAGGACCTTGCCCCGCTCGTGCAGTCCTGGCTGGAACAGGGCTCGTCCGAGGGTGTCGCCCTGCGGTTGCCGTCCGCGCAGCGCGACGCGACCGTCTCGTACCACTCCAGCCGTACGCCGAAGGCCGCCGAGCGGCCCCAGCTGGTGATCGACTACGTGGCGCCGACCGCGCCCGGCGCACCGCAGGACGTGCGGGCGACCCCGGGAGAGGGCGGGTTGCTGGCGACGTGGAACGCACCGCAGGACCTGGGGTCGGCGACCGAGGGCCCCGAGTACACCGTGGTCGTGAGGAAGGACGACGGCAGCGAGGCCGCGAAGCTCACCAGCCGTACCCCGCACGTCGTGGTGAACGGCCTGGCGAACGGCACCGCCTACCGCGTCGCCGTGTCCGCGCGCACCGCCCACGGCACGAGCCCGGTCGCCACCTCCGAGCCCACCACCACCGCGGCGGTACCGGGCGGCGCGACCGTCTACCGTGAGATCGTGCAGCAGTACACGGACGCCCGCGGAGCCCTGCTGCGGGGCGCCCACCCGACGGCCGCGGCCGCCCTGGCCGCAAGTCCGCGGGGAGCATCGTTCCAGGACCTGCTGGGCGCCCAGGCCCCCGACCTGATCGCCTCGCGCGAGGCGCTGGCCCGGCACGACAGCCGCTACACGCAGACGGCCGCCACGCTGTCGGACGTGCTGGTCGGCACCGACGAGAACGGCACGGTGTTCCTGCGTGCGGTCGTCGAGGAGAAGGCCGTACTGACCCGGGGCTCCACGCCCGAGCCGGAGGAGGGCACGCGCGAGCAGCGGTTCACCTTCAGCACGAACAGCGGTGCGCCGATCCTCCACCTGGAGGCCGACGCCCCCGCGGCGGAGACGGTTCTGTCGGCGTCGGCGTCCACATCGGCGGAGAACGGCCTGGAGGTCGCCGAGGAGGTCCAGGGCCCGATCAGCGAGGTCCCCGACGAGCCGATCGAGCTCGACGCGGACGGCTTCCCGGTCGAGACGGCCCCCGCGGGGGCGACGCCCGCGTCCGCCACACGTATCAAGCGCGCGGCCGTCAACGGTTCCGGCACGGCGAACTGGGCCTCGCGCAACCTCGGCATCAAGTGGGAGTACGGCCAGGACTGCACGAACTTCGTGTCCAAAGCCCTCTACTACGGCGGCGGCATGAAGAGCCGCGGCGGCGGCCGGAAGCACGATCGTGCCTGGTGGCAGCAGTACTACCTGTTCGGCACGGTGAAGAACAAGAGCTACACCTGGGCCGGCGCCGAGAACTTCCGCCGGCACATGATCGGCTACCGCGGCGCCCAGTACGTCAAGGCGCACACGGCCAGGGCTGGTGACATCGTGCTGTTCAAGTGGAAGAAGGAGCGGGTGTACAACCACGTCGCCGTCGTCTCCGGCAACCGGCACGGGGTCCAGCTCCTCCAGCACGGAGGCGTGGGCCGGACCAGCCTCGCCGCTGCCATCAACCGGTACCGCCACAAGGCCAACTACATCGAGCGGGTCATCATCCTCCGCCCGAAGTCGAGGAACTGAGCATGCCGCTGAAGAGAACCAAGCTCCCCAAGCGGGCCACGGCCGGCGCCGGCGCCGCGCTCACTGCGCTCGCCGTACTCGCCGGAGGGGTCCTGACGGCCTGCTCGCCGGACTCGGACGAGTCGCTCTCGTACAGCAGCGACTACGCCGCCCACGAGCCGCTGCGGGTCGTGGGCTACCCCTCCCGGGGCAGCCTCGAAGTGGTGCAGAAGACCGTGTGGCGGCTCTCCGACGGTGACGCCGAAGCACTGGCGGCCCTCGCCGCGGAGAAGGGCGACACCGCGGAGCCGACGGCACGCAACTGGGTCAAGGCATTCGGCGCAGCGGCCAAGGGCGAGGTGACGGCCGACTTCTACGACGAAGGCTCCACCCGCCAGGTCGTGGTGCTGTACTTCGCCACCAGCGGCCAGATCAAGGAGATCGAGGCGCGCGTCGGCGAGGACGACGCCTGGGCCGTCACGATGAACGAACCCGACCCGTCCGAAGCCTCGGCCAAGCCCGCCTGGGCCCCGCCGAAGCCCGGCGGCACGGGCTCCCGCTCGTCCGCCCGATAACCGCACACCGCATCACGACACCGCGCCCCCGGCTCTCCAGCCGGGGGCGCGGTCTGGCTTCCGGCCTCGCGGCGCACGGCATGCCCGATCGCGCCGGCAACGCCGAGGAAGGCGGCCCCTGGCCCCTGGAGCATCAGCCGGCCGTGGCGGAAGAGCGGCACGGCCAGCGCGGCCGTGTCCAGACATGACGTTGAGCGACCGAGGCTGGGGGGCGCGTCGCGTACGTCGAGGCTCGCCTGCGAGGGCCACCACTGCGTCCATGCGGGCAGGCCGAGGCCGGAGCGGTCCGCCTGTCAGGCTTCGCCGCTCGCGGGCGCGCGCAAGCTCAGGATCTCGCCGAGGGAAATGGAGGTCTGTAGGAAGATGAAGCGGGCCTCATCAACGGTGACCTCGGCCTGAGTGCCCGCAGAGCACCGGCCGTAGAGATCGACTGGTGTCCGACGGAGCCGGTCGCGCCTACTTGTAGATGCCCCGCGAGCGTGGGTGCAGGCCTGGTGCCGGTTGAGCACCTGCTGCGGTCCCGACTTCAGGATGACCCCGTCCCCGAGTTCGGCTCCTCCTGGGCCCGGAATGCGTAGTCCGCGCAGGAGTCGATCAACCGGCGGCAGGTGGTGAGAGCCTGGCTGACCGACTCCGGGTCGCCGTCCCGAAGTCGGTCAGAAACACGTCGAATTTTGGCCAGTGCAGTCCCGCTCGCAGCCGGCCGACGCCCCGTCGACCTTCTCCTGCGTGTTCGCGAACAGACCCGCCTGGAGCTCGCTGAACAGGAGCTCGTGGTAGATCTCGGCAACCATGTCGTAGACATTCGCGACGACTTGCAAGGAGTGCAAGAAAGTCTGGGGTGATACTCCGGAACGCCTCTGCAGTGCGACGAGTGCCCCTTCGCCAGCACGTACGAGGGGTCACTGAGCTCTTTCAGAGTGGCCACTGATCGAGTGACTCGGACCAGGGCAGGATGAGGACCGCAACGCACAAGACTCCCGCGTCGTTGAGGGAGGTGTTCGAAATCTCAACCCATCGGCACAGGAGCCCTGTTGGTTCCCCATCCTGCCGCACTCGACCTGCCTCATGCTCTGGTCGAGTGGGTATCCATGCTCATCGTCACTCGTGAGGGTGACCGCCGCTGCAAGCTGCCCCCCCATCAGCGCGCCCTCGTCGGCCTGGTCTACCTGCGCCGGCACGACACGCTCGCGCAGATCGCCGCCGGCTTCGGGATATCCGTCGGCACCGCCCACGCCTACGTCACAGCAGTTGTGGAGCATCTCTCCCGAAGGGCGCCCGGCCTGCTGCGGGTCCTGCGGGAAGCCGACCCAGAACACGTCCTGCTCGACGGGACCCTCGCCGAGTGCGACCGGGTCGGAGACAGCCGGGCCGACTTCTCACAGAAGCACCGCCGTCACGGCGTGAACGTGCAGGTCGTCGCCGATCCCCCCGGCAAGCTGCTGTGGATCTCGCCCGCGCTGCCCGGCCGCACTCACGACCTGACCGCCGCCCGCACCCACCGCATCATCCGGATCTGCGAACGCCAGGGTGTTCCGATCCTCGCCGACCGCGCCTACATCGGGGCCGGCCCCTGGGTGACCACACCCATCAGACGGCTCCCGAACAGGACCTCACCACGACCCAGCAGACGATCAACCGGACCCTGTCAGCGGCACGAGCACCAGTCGAACGAAGCATCGCACGACTCAAGTCCTGGCGAATCCTCCGCCGGGCCCGCTGCAGCCCCAACCGCATGACCGTCATCGCCGCGGCCATCCTCACCCTGGAGAGGCAACGCTGAAAACGCTCAGTGAGCGGTACCTCGGTGAAGGCGTCGGCTGCGGGCGCGCGCACCGGGAGGTTCGGCAGTGGGGTTCCAAGCCGGAGCAGAACGCAGGACGGGCGACGGGGCTGGCTGCCGAAGAGTGGCGCTGTAAGAGGCCACTAGCAGTTCGCAGTAACAGCAGTACGAGTTCCCGTTCGGTAAGTGCTTGATCCAGAGGGAAGAACGGAGGAACGAAGCGCCATCAGGATCGCCCGGGCGGAAGTCTTGGGCCCGGGTACCGCAGGACATCGATGGTGAGGTGGTCTCCGGTCAAGCAACCGCGATCCCCGCACCCCCGACAGCGTTTCGGTCGGGTCCGCGGACATAGAAGGCCGGCGCAGTATCAGGGCCGGCGGATGGTGTAGTTCCTTCGGGGCCCTGGTGCCGTACGGCACCAGGGCCCCTCCCCGTTCTGACCCCTTTCCCCACCTGTTTCGCAGTGAGGTGCGATGACAGCAGACGACCCGATCAGCCGCCTCGACGACGACGACTACCCCGCCTACACCATGGGCCGGGCCGCCGACATGCTCGGCACCACACCGAACTTCCTCCGCGCCCTCGGGGACGCCCGCCTCATCACCCCGCTGTGCTCCGAGGGCGGCCACCGCCGCTACTCCCGCTACCAGCTGCGCATCGCAGCCCGCGCCCGGGAGCTCGTCGACCAGGGCACCCCGATCGAGGCCGCCTGTCGCATCATCGTCCTCGAGGACCAGCTCGAAGAAGCCCAGCGCGTCAACGCCGAGTACCGCCGCGGCGCTGAAGCGGCCAACCCGCCGACCGCGGCCTGAGACGGTCGCGCGCCCGCCGGACACCGGCGGGCCCCGGGCGCCCGTGTCGCGGCGTGGAGCCGACTGGTCAGCGGTCCACCGCTTTCAGCCCGGACGCTATGACGGCCCCGTTGGTGACATTGACGTATCTGGTCGGCGGGGGCCACTTCGCTGCCTCGTGGCGGTGAAGTGGCTCCGGTTCGGTCGCTGTTTCACCCTGCCGAGGCGCGCGGGCCGTGCCATTCGCAGAAGAGGACGGTGGCGTCGTCCTCCAGCCGTCCCTGGTGGTAGTCCATGACGGCGTGCATGAGACGGCGCAGGGTCTCGTCGAGGGGGAGGTTGTCGGCGTGGTGGCGGATGATGAAGTCGGTGAAGCGTTCCACGCCGAACTCGCGGCCGTCGGTGTCGCGGGCTTCGGTGATGCCGTCGGTGAACAGCAGCAGCCGGTCGCCGGGCTCCAGCTGTTCGGTGCTCTGTGCGATCGGCAGGTTGAACCCGCTGCCCATCGGCCCGGCGGGCGGGCAGTGAAGCGTGCTTGCCCAGCGGCCGCCGCGGATCAGCACCGGCAGCAGGTGTCCGCGGTTGACCCAGCTGAATTTTCCGGTGTCCAGCTCCAGATCCGCGAGGATGCCGGTGGCGTAGCGGCTGTGCCCGAACTGCTCGACCAGGGTGTCCTCGATGGCCGCACTGGCGTCGGGGATGCTCGCACCGGCACGACGGTGGCTGCGGCAAGCGGCCATGGCCAGGGCTGCGGTCAGGCCGGCAGACGTGTCGTGGCCCATGGCGTCGAAGACCGCCAGGTGCAGGACGTCCTCGGCCACCGCGTACTCAAAGGCGTCCCCGGCTACCTCGTAGGCCGGTTCCATGAAGGCGCTGACCGTGACCCGCCGGTCGGAGAACGTCCGCGGCGGCATCATGCTCCACTGCAGTTCCGCCTGTATTCCCATCGGCCGGACGCGGGTCAGCCGGGCGTGGGAGTCGCTGTTGGCCCGCTTGGAGGTCAGCAGCAGCCCGGCCATCGATGCCAGCGCCCGCATGACCTCCGCATCGGGCCTGCCCCCATCCCCGTCGCCGGGCTCGACGAGCAGGACCCCCAGGCGTTCAGCACCGTCCCGCACCGGCACCCAGCACGCCCCGCCACGGGCCGGCGCCGTGACCTCGGCCGTCTGGTACGTGCGGCCGGGCAGTGTGCCCTCGATCGTGTACTCCTCGCCGCCCTTGCCGGCGCTCAGACCGATGCCGGTGACCTCGCGCAGCACCTCCTCCTGGAGATCCGCCACGAACAGCCGCGCACCGCCCGCACCGGCCTCCTTCGCGGCATTGTCGAGAAGGCAGGGCAACTGCTCGAACGGCGCCGTGTGACTGGCCTCCAGCAGGCCGGTCAGCGCCCGCGCCAAGCCGAGCGCCGTCACACCCGTCTCCACGGCCCAGACCCCAGCCCGCCGCCGACATATTCCTCTGCTGCCATGACCCATCCCTACCAGCGCACGACCGCACAGGCCCGCGAATAGACAAACGCATACGCCACCGGGAACCACAGGACCCAAGCCCGAAGCGACACCGGCACGCCCACCCCGGGCCCCTCGGCGAGGGGCCGGCCAGGACAGCGATCCCCGCAAGTCTCCCACCCTGCCGGCGCGGCCCGCGTATCTCGAGTCCACCCTGCTCGGCGAACGGTGGGGATCATCCCGGATCGGCAGCCGGAGTGGCCGCCTGCCGCATCATCGTCCTCCAGGATCAGCTCGAAGAGGCCTAGCGCTTCAACGCCGAGTACCGCCGCGGCGCTGAAGCGGCCAGCCCGCCGACCGGGGCCTGAACGGTTGCGCGCCCGCCGGATACCGGCGGGCCCCAAGCACCCGCGGTCGGGGCGCGAGGCATGAGGCGTTTCCTGTGGTGACAGCGTGTGCGGACGTGTAGCGTCTCGGTTAGCTGTCGTGGTTCGGAAGTTCCCCTTGCCCATGCCCTACGGCGTGGGCGTTTTGCTGTGCTGTGCCGCAGGAACCAGGGCGATCACCTCCGCCTCCCGCATGGTGTGGGCGGCTTCCTCGACTGGAAGGCATGAGACATGGCTACGGGAACTGTGAAGTGGTTCAACGCGGAGAAGGGCTTCGGGTTCATCGCCCAGGACGGTGGCGGCCCGGACGTGTTCGCCCACTACTCGGCGATCAACTCGACGGGCTTCCGTGAGCTTCAGGAGGGCCAGATGGTGACGTTCGACGTCACCCAGGGCCAGAAGGGCCCCCAGGCGGAGAACATCAACCTGGCCTGACCTTCACCACTCCGCCAGCGGGGACAGGGGCCGCGATCCGGACAACGGGATCGGGGCCCCTTCGCCCACCCTGGATGGCACCAGGCTCCCTCCTGGCCCAGGCCGGAATGGGGTGTGCGGGACACCCCGGTCCCCGTGACGGGACGCAGTACGGCCGGGCCGCCTGCCGGTGAGCGCTTCACCGTTCCGGCGTGGCCAGTCACCCAAACGAGGAGTGCTTGATGGCCTCGGTGATGAAGTGCCGGGTGTGGCCGGGGCTGAGGGCCTGGGTCTGCATGCGGGTGTACATCGCTGGTACTGCTGCACGTCGGTCGGCTTTTCCAGGCAGTGGCCGGTGGTGTACCTCTCCAGATACACCACTGCCTGACAGCTGTCGGGGAACTCCAGGATGGAGAACTGCCCCGTGAGGCCCGGATGGGCGCCCGCGGTGTGGTGGAGGACCTGGACGGTGATGTGCGGCTCGGTGCTCAGCGTGTGCAGGTGCTCCAGTTGCTCACGCATGATCGCCCGGCTGCCGACGACGCGCCGCAGGGCGGATTCGTCCAGGACGACCCACAGACTCAAGGGGCGGGCGGGGTCGTAGATCCGGTGCTGACGGCGAAGCCGCACCTTCAGCCGCGCGGCGGCCTGTTCGACGGTGACCAGGGGGATCGTTTCCTCGATGCCCGCGGCCGCGTAGGCGGGAGTCTGCAGCAGAGCCGGGATCACCATGGACTCATAGGTATGGATGGATGCGGCTTCCGTCTCCAGGTCGATGTAGACGCTGTGGGGAATGTCGCTGCAGGAATGCCACCAGCCCTGCCGGCCCGACTTCCTGGCCAGCCCCATCAGGGAGTCGACGACATGCTGGTCGGTGACGCCGTAGAGCTTGCACAGGTCCCGCACATTGCGCGGGCTGACGGCACGCCGGCCGGTCTCCATGTGACTGACCTTGGCCTGCGAGATCAGCAGATGCGCCGCCACCGTGCCGGTCAGACCGCTGGCCATGCGGAGCCGGCGCGGCTCTGCTCCCAGGCGCCGTCCCCTGACGGTGGGGTCGTTGTTTCGCCGTCACGGGCGTGTACCTCCGGCTCCAAACCACTGCGTGCGCCAGGTTGGCACGGAGCACCGGTTGATGATCACGCGCCGTGCCGCTGGGGCCGACGGCGGCCAAATACGGATCGTGACCGTGTAATTTGCCGCTCGGTGAGGCCCGCAGGTTCCGGCCTCCGGTGTCGACTTGCCCGCCAGGCCCTGGCCGCCGCCCGCGCTGCAGCAAAGCAGCGAGGGGACCGCCCCAGCGGCTCTCGCAAGGCCCACCGTGCCCGCACCTCGCAGCAGCCGGACGGCCGTGAACCCATCGGCTTCGCCGCCCTCCTCGCCAACCTGGTTACCGACCGCGCCTGGGAACTCCCCTCGTCAGGTGGCTCCCTGGTCGACGACTGGCCGGCCATCGCCACCGACCTCACCGGACACGTCGCCCTCGCCGGATACGACCCGCCACCGGTGAACTCGCGGTGCGCCCCTTCTCTTCCCCGTACGCCACCGCCGTGCGGCTGCGCACCCGCCAGCTCATCGACGCCGCCAACCAGGTCATGGGATCCGCCACCGCCGTGCGCACCATCCGGATCCTGCCGCCCGGGACCGCCCCCGCCGCACCACTCGTTGCGAAGGAACCCGCCAGCACTACGCCGACGACCGCGCCCGTGCCCGCTCAGCGCTACGAGACACCCGCCGGGTACCGCGAGGCCATCGCCGTGCACCGCCAGGCCAGAGTCACCCGGCCGATAAACCCTGCGCATCAGGCTGCGGTCGAGGGGCAGATCCGCAACGGCCTGCGCGAGCCCGAGCATCTGTTCGCGGATGGCCAGGCAGAGCTCGCCCGCCTGGGGGAGCAGGACGACCGTGAGCGCGCGAGGAGCTCGTCCCACGCGCTCGCCGTGGCCCGGGCCCGAGGTGAGAAGGCCGGGCTCGTATCCTTGTCCGCGGCTACCAGGGCCCGGTGCCTGGACCTCTCGGCGTGACTGGTCACGGCTGCGGATGTGGGTGCGGGGGCCGGGGCGCTGCTCGTTTGGAGCCGCAGGCTCGCCGTACCGCTGAGAGTCGCCGTGTGGTCGGGAAGACGCGTTTGTCAGACCTGTACGGGACGATCCTGGGATGACGACGACGTCGATGACGGAGACACTGCGCGCCTACCGGTACGCGCTCGATGCCACTCCCGCGCAGGTCGAGATTCTCCAGCGGTATGCCACAGCCGCACGGTGTGGCTACAACTTCGCCCTCGGCTACATGGTGGCCGTGCACCAGAAGTGGGCGTGCGGCCGCGACGCGCTGATGGCCACGGGCATGGACAAGGCGGTGGCTAACAAGGCGGCACCGAAGGTGAAGGTTCCCAACGCGTTCCGGGCCCAGGCGTTCTTCCGCGAGACCAAGGGCCAGCCGTTTGTAGGTCCTTTACCCGAGGGCGCCGAGCAGCCCGCACGCTATCCGTGGTGGCAAGGGGTCTCCAATCGCCTATTACACGGCGATGGAGGACGCGGCCACGGCGTGGAAGAACAGGATGGACTCCGCGGCCAGCCGCAGGGCGGGCGGCCTGCGTGGTCGCGCCCCTGGCCCCCGCCAAGGGCGCCCACAGTCTATTCCTTGAGGGTGCCACTGTCACGAAAGGTCATAATCCTCGTATCACTTCAGCGGTGGAAGGGCGACCTGGCCGGGTGCAGGTTGCGCGGGCGCTGGAGGAGTGGCTCGATAGTAGAGGCTTTAATTAGCCTGCTACGGGCAGCGGGGGTCTAAATGTAGTTGACTTTCAGAGAATTAAGAGCACGTCGCAGTTCAGGGAGATTCCTGGCCTTGGCGTCTAGCTTCTTGTAGATTTCGTTATTCGAGTTGAGGGTGCCCCGGTCGCTCTTTTCCTTGACGTACTGGAAGTCTTTAGCGTAGTCAGCGGGCAGTGCCATGTGGGGACCCTTTCCGGTGGTGTAATGCGGTCTACTCGCGGACTAGAGAGATGCCAGCTTAAATCTCAACTCGTGGATCTCGGGGTAAATCTCCTTATTTACGCGATTGAGTGCGTGCAGGGAGAGTGCCGACCGTTGGGCTCGTCGAATTAGTTCGATTCGCTCCTGTTCTTGCTCCTGGCGACTCTTTCCCTTTGTGCCTCCGAATAGACCCTTCTTGGGTTCTGGAATGGGAAGCAATCGCGCGACGGCGGCGGCGATGCCTTGTTCGTCGTCGTGTTCGCCGCGCTCTGCGGCATCTGCAAATTCTCTCAGTGTGGCAGCCTCGGCAGTCAGTTCAGCAAGCCTTGCACGCATTTCATCTGGACTCATGAACGATGCCCTCCGGACTGTTGGCGTAGCCGCTCCTGCCCAGTCAGCAGGCTCCACAAGAGGATCAAGGTGATGTGCCGTCAGCGGCAGATTTTGAAGGTATCAGGCGGCACGGTGTATTGCTCCGACTTCGTGCACATCGGATCAAACTCTGATGGACCCAGATAGTCGATCAAGAGATCACCTCCGTCACACCCAAGGGCGCGACCAGCCGACACTGACCTTCCAACCTGACGGCTGGTTGGGGGAGTTGGGCTGACAAACAGGTGAAGCCCCTGGTAGATGGGTTTTCGACCAAGAGAACCGTGCTCAACGGAGGCTTCACGTGATTGTTTACCCGTCCGGCGTGGACGTGTCCAGCTTCCCTGCGATTCCTCGCACAGCGACTGCGGCGGCACCGCCGTGCGATCCGGCGGCCGACGCATGGCCCCCACCCTTGCTGCCATTTGCCCGCGGAGCGGGCTGGGCCTGGAGGCGGAGCCGGAAGGACCGGGCGGGGGAGCGGAGCGGACCCACCCAACGGGCCAGAGGCCGTCGTCCGCATACCCGGCGGGGCCGTTGGCTCCACGGCGCTGACGGATGACGCTGGCCAATCCAAGCGATCAGCGGACCGCCGTGATCCGTCGCCGCCAACGGCCCCAGCCACCCGCGCCCGACCCTCTCCCCGAGCGGACGGCAGAACATCCCATCCGCAGGCAGCGCCCGCGGCCGCCCCGCACCACTGTCCACCCACACCAACTCACCCATGCCTGGATCCAGCAGCGCGTCGGCGACCGCCACCACCTGAGGGAAAACGACCGCATCCCGCCCCACGATCCGCCACCGCTCCAGATCACCTCCAGCATCCCCGCCCGCAACCTGATTCAGCCGCCGCGGCCAGATACTCTCCCGTTCCCAGCCAAAGGCCTGCTCCCACCAGCGCGCCACCACCGCATACGCCAAGGCGAACACCCGCTCCGGCTCAGCCCCGGCCCACGGCCCGCCGCGCCACCCCCGTCCACCGCCGCTGCGCCGCGGCCACCTCCGGACGTGCCGCACGTCCAGGTACTCGTGGGGCTGGTCGGCGTTTGCGTCCAAGAGCCACCGTCCGTGCCGCACACACACCCGATCCCACCGCGGCGCGTACCGCACGGCCCGCACCACCGTCCCCCCTTGGCGTTGCCGCTGTCATGGCGCTGATCATGACCGTTCTCGCCTTCAGCCTGAGCGGCGCGTCGGCCGATGGGGGCAGGACAGCGAGTGGTGTATTGATCATCCTGCTGATCGGCGGCGGTCTTACAACGACGTTCATGGTTCGACGTCAGCTTGTTAAGCCAGGCTACGGAGACCGCACTGAGGCAAGGCTGCCCCTGCGTGGGCGTCTCCGGGCCGGGCAGTACCACGCCCGGGTGGTGTGGACCCAGCGATCGGTGAAGCCCTCGAACGTCGGCAGCGACGAGCTGAGGCACGACAGATCATGGAACGTGATCCCGCCCTTGCACGGGAGCTGCGGATCGGCCGACCGGATCTCCGACGGCAGTTCGATGACGGAGGCCTCGTCGACGTCGATCACGTGCCGGCCACGATTCTCGCTACCCTCCCCGGCTGTACGCCGGAACTGGCTGACCGGGTTGTTCGGGTCCGCGACGAGCACCACGGCTTCACTTTCGTGCAGGAGCCCGAGGTCTACGCCGACCTGCCGGAGGGGCTTGCGGACGAACTCACCGAGCGGTTGCTGTTTCTCCGGTGAAGCACAGATTCTCCGGTGAGTCTGCATCTGCTACCCGGCCAGTCAGGTGACAAGTCGGGCCCTACTCCCATCACAGAGTCGCGGCGCTGGCCACCTCCTGGCAGCACTGCGGCATCCCATCGACCACGACGACGTCGCCCTGCTCATCGCCCGGATCCGCCGCTGACGCCAGCCGCGGGCACTGCGCACGCTTGAGTACGCCAGCGAGGGTGAGCCGATCGCTGGCAACGGCTACGACGACGCCGTCACGTTGACCGCCGCAGTGCTCACCGGGGCCGGGCATGGCACGCCGCTGTCGTGGCAGACCGAGATCGGCCACAAGCTGCCCTACGGCTCCACCCAGTACGCCGGTCTGACGAGGCGCGCCCCGGACGCCGGGGTGCCTGCGATGCTCCTGGAGGTCGACCGCGTTAACAAGCCCTTCGACGCTGGTGGCCAAGCTGCGCCGCTTCACCGAGATCATCGAAGATCCCGGCTACGCCGACCCCGCCCGGCAGAACCTGCCCGCGCGAAATCTGGTCGTCCTGCTGGTCACCAGTGTCGCGGTCATCGTTGGCCTGCTGGTCTGGAGGTACCCGGGTGACCACCGAGACGACTCAATCGACCGCAGGTGAGTTCACCGAGCTCCCGGTGCTGCGGCACGAACGTATCTGGGGCTTCTGGCAGTTCACCTCGGTCAACGTGGGCCTGGCCACCGCCACCTGGGCCTTCCTCGCGGGCGGCACCATCGCGCTGTTCGCCGGCGTCAAGACCGCCCTGGTTGCCACCGTCATCGGCAACCTCGTCGGCGTCGTACTCGTCGCCCTTTCGACCTGCCTGCCCTCGGCGAAGCACGGCACGGAGCAGTACACGTTGCTGCGCACCGTCTTCGGGCTGAGCGGCGTGCGGGCGCTGTCGCGGTCATGATTCCGCTGGGCGCTGCGGGATGGAACGCGGTGCTCGCCATCATGTTCGGCCGCGCCGTCACCCATGCGCTCAACACCGTATTCGCGACCGACTTCGACCCCAGCGGCCCGATGATGATCGGAATGTCGCTGCTGGCGCTGCTGGCGCTGCTGTCGGCCTGGCTAATCCTGATCCGCGGACCGGTCTCGCTCGAGTGGGTCAACAAAATCGTCGCGCCGGGACTCGCCGTGATGGCAGTCGTGATGCTCATCGTCCTGACGTCCAGTGACGCCGGCAACAACCTGGGTGCGGCAGCACCGCTGGCCGCCTTCGGCGACGCCCGGTTCGACTTCGCCGTGGCGCTCGAACTCAGCTTCGCGACCGGATTCTCCTGGTGGTCGATCATGGGCGACCTGGCCCGGCTGACCCGCACCCCACGGTCGGCTTTCTGGCCGAACCTGATCGGCATCTTCCTCGCGTCGGCGGTCGCCGGGATGGTGGGCACCATCGCCGCGCTCGTGCTCGGAGAGGTAGACCCCACGGTGTGGATGGTGCCGTTGGGCGGCGCCGCACTCGGCGTGCTGGCGCTGATTTCTTCACCGGGGTCCGGCCCGCCCATGGGGGAATGCCTCGTCATCTGCGGCGAGCGCAGCCACCTACGTCGGCCCGGACTGCGGGGCTGGCCCCCGCAGCGGACGCGGCGATCCCCAGCACCAGGCGCCCCAGGCAGGCGATGCGTACGCTACTGCCGCCCTGCGCGCTCGCGGCACCTGGCGAAGCCGGAGGTCGCCTGAGACCTCCGCGGCGGGGGTCAGGCCGGGCCTGTGCTCAGCCCGAGGTCGGGCGCAGCCGACCCTTCCTACTGCTCGCCGCCGCCTTCACCCTCTCGGGCTTCGCGATGTACGCCGTCGTCGTCGCCCTCGTCCCGCTCCTGTTGGAACGCGGATACACCACCAGCCAGGCCGCCTGGCCCCTCGGCATCGGAGGCGCCGGACAGACCCTTTGGCCGCACCCTGTACGCCGCCCTCGCCCGACACACCACCGCCACAGCCCGCACCACGATCCTGATCGCACTCGGTGGACTGAACACCGCCGCCTTCGCCGCCACCGCCGGCCCGTACGGCCTGCCCATCGCCGTGTCGGTCGTGGCCGGCATGGTCCGCGGCAACCTCACCCCTCCTCCAGGCCACCGCCATCACCGACCGCTGGGGCACCACCCACTACGGCCGCCTCTCCGGACTCCTCGCCGCACCCGCCACACAGCGGCAGCAGTCGCGCCGGGGAGTTGAGGTCGCCGCTCCTCGGCGGCCCGACGGCGGCCAACCTGGAGGTCCACCTCAACGCCCCGGCCGGCTGACCCGTATGGCCCCAGGGGGGCGGACCCCGCCGTTCCACCCGTACCGAACGCCCTGGCAGAGCGGTGCGCCCCGGTCAGCCCGCAGGTCGGCTGGGGTGCTGGTGGCGGCCGGAAGACAGCGGACCGCGCGGCACCGGCCTTGCCGGGGGCCCGTGCCCCTGACAGTCTTCCGGCGCGCGCCCTACGGCGGCCGGGGCACGGGCAGACCCCCGGTCGCCCCCCACCCGTTGGCTCTGCCCGATGGACGAACCGACCAGGAGTGCCCGCCATGCCGCGTACGACCTTCCGTGTGCCCCGCACGCTCGCCGCCACGGCGACGGCCGCCCTCGCCCTCGCCACGGCCCTCACCACGGCGACCGCCCCGGCTGCCGAAGCCGGGACCATCGCCCAGGCCCCCAAAGCCGGGACCACAGGGGCCACCGGGGCCACCTCAGGCTTCTGGGCCTGCTCCGTCCCGTCCGGCTACACGTACACCTCGTCCCGCAGCACCTACACCTGCTCGGGAGGCAGCAGCTACCGGACCACCGAGTTCTACGTCCAGCCGCCCGCCGACGGCCTCTGGGCTTGCACCACCATGCCCGGCTACACCCACACCGGGGTCATGAGCAGCCACACGTGCTCCGGCGGCGGGAGCTACACGACCAGCCAGTACCTGCTTCGCAAGCCCGTGACCGGCATGTGGGCCTGCGCCGTGCCGTCCGGGTTCACGTACACGGCCACCCAGCAGAGCCATACCTGCTCCGGCGGGGCCAGCTACACCACCACCCAGTTCCTGCTACGCGCCTTGTAGACGCCGAGGGCCCCGGGCCCGGATGCGCGCTGGCTCACGAGCCCGGTCTCCAGCCGGAGGACTACGAGATGCTGATCTGGCTACTGCTGCGGGATCCGGGGCTGCCCTTGGGGATCTTGCCGCTGTCGGAGGAGTTCAAGGCGTCCGGCTGGAAGATGGGCGCCAGCCGTCTGCGCAGGATAGTTGTCGCATAGGCAGGGTTGTTGTCATTCGCATGGTTTGGCGCCGGAGGATCGTGCTCTCAACTCTTGACGGCCTCTGCGATCTGGTGGGCGGCCTGGGCGGGTGTGAGGTGTGTGGTGTCGACGACTTCGGCCTCGGCGCGCAGCCAAGTGTGGGCCGCCTCGGCGTAGGGCTCGAGGTATCGGAGACGGAAGGGCGAGTCGGGGCCGAGGACGGTGTCACCGGCGATGCGCGCGCGAAGGGTGTCCTGGTCGGCGTGGAGGACGAAGTGCCGGACGGGAATGGCGTGCTGGGCGAGGCCGGTGCTGATCTCGCGCCAGTACTGTTCGACCAGGACTGTCATGGGTATCACCAGCGTGCCTCCGGTGTAGTCGAGGACGCGTCGGGCGGTCTCGACCACGAGGGGCCGCCACGGCGGCCAGTGCTGGAAGTTGTCCGTCGCGGGCAGACCCGGCGTGATGTCCGTGAGCGTCTCGCCGACCTTCTCAGCGTCGAATACCCGTGAATCCGGTATCAGCTGCTGCACGAGCGCACTGGTCGTCGTCTTGCCTACGCCGTGGGTGCCGTTGAGCCATACGATCATCCACCTGACGCTAGCGTCGTGCGGGCCCCAGGGAGCGGCTTCTGGTGGAACAGGGCCGCTGCATAAGCTGTGACAGGCCGGATGCCTCGCCTGTGGCAACCAGGATGCCCTGACCGACCCCTTCTGGCAGCTAAACCCGGCCCCGCTGGTGACAACCACTGAGCCTCGGCTCAAACCGACCAGCTCTCCACACTGCGGGGCGACCGCTACAGCCAGATCTGCGTCCGGATGAACCGCTGCTCAGTCCCGGTCGAGCTGATCGGATGGACCGTCCGCATCATGCTCCCTCTGAGCTGGTGGCCTACGACGGCCGCGAAGAAGTCGCCCGCCGCGAACGGCTCATCGCCCGGCGCTTCCCGTCTCGAACAAGAAGCTACACCGGCGGCTACGTAGCGGTCCGCGCCTACCTCCAGCCACTTCGCACAACCCCGACCGCACCGGCAGCCCGTCCGCCGTCCCCCCGGACGTCGCCGGCTGGGTCCTGTAGAGGCCCTGGACCGCGTCGATTACGGCCGTGCGCGTGTCCAACCAGGCGAACACCGATCCTCGGCCTCGGGTGCGAGGGGACACGGCCCTGGCAGTACGGCTCCTCGATCAGGTCCTCGAGCGCAGCGCCGGGCGGGACGACGAACTGCACGGTGCCCCCGTCGACGAGTAGGACGCCGGTGAACCGAGACCTCAGCGTCGTTGCTCCGCCTGGCTGCGTAGGTGAGACGGGAGAGCGTTTGTCGGTGGCTTCCAAGAGCGGTTGAGGACAGGGCACTCTGAAAAGAATTGAGAGCACCGGAGTCGGCTCGGTGGTGTGTGGCCCGACCGGAGGGCGTGTGGAAGTCAGTGGAACGGTCCGTCGGAGTGGGGCATGATCCGCGCATGGAGCGTGTCATCGATCTTGATCAGGCAGCCGCGGTAATCGCTGAGCGGACTACGCGATGGCTTGCGGCCGGTCTCAAGGTTGGGCAGGTGACGTGGCGGGACGAAACTGCGCCGTGGCCTCAGCAGCTTGAGACTGACAGAACTCTCGTGCGTGATCCCGACTCCGTCGGCGTGCTCATCTCTGGCCCGGGGGACGCTGGGCTGTCCGTGGTGCTGTTCCGGGGCGGCTGGGCTGACGTGGACTACTTCGACGGTCCCGACGACGGCGGACCGATACCGGCCTTCGGTATCAGATCAGCAGCGGCCTTCGGCACTCAGCTCGATCAGTGGGTGCCGCGCGTCTTTGGGAATCTTGGCTAGAGCTAGAGCTAGAGCTAGAGCTAGAGGGCTGGCACCAGCGAACGGTCCCACCTCGGTGATCAGCCAGCAGCGGCTTGCTGCTCCGCCCGGGCGCGGGTGGTGGCGAGCCGGTAGGAGTCGGTGCCGGTCTCGATGATGTAGCCGCCGAAGGTGAGGCGGTCGACGATGGCAGCGCAGAGCCGAGGTGTTGCGCTGCTTGTAGGCGTCGTGGTCGAAGGCCGGCGGACGGCCTCCGAGCCGACCGCGGCGTTTGCGGTTCGCGGTCTGGTCGGCTGACTGTGGGATCACCGCCCGGATCCGCCTTTGAAGCGGCCCGCAAGGCCGAGGAGGCGGAGCGCCGTGTGGCAGACGCGGAGCACCAGGCGTAGGCCGAGGCGCTGGAGTCGGCGGCGGAGGATGATCAGCAGGCCGCGCTCCTGGAGCTGGCGGCCGCGCAGTCCTGCGAGGAAGCCGCCCCATCGACGCCCGCTCGGATGACCCTGCCCGCCGGCGGAAACCTCGAATCCGTTCCCCTGGTCAGTACACCTAGCTGCTGCGGAGCCTCACACCTGGGTGGCGGCGAGGACTGTACTGAGTTCGACGGTGGCGTCGAGGAGGGCACGGGAGCGAGCCGCGATGCTCACATCTCGGGCTGCCAGCGCGGCTCCGATGCCTTCCGACCGGTGCCCGCACCGCAGGCCCGGCATCAAGGCCCGGAGCTGGTCGATGCGGTACCCGGCGCTGCGTAGCTGGTGCACAATCCGGGCGTCCCGAGTTTGGGCCGGTGAGTATCGTCGCGTTTCTCGCGGGGAGACCCGGTCAGGAACAGCAAGCCCCTCGGTGTCCCAGTGCCGCAATGTCGATGGGCTGTCGCGCGTCTGCCGCCATTCCTCATGCAGTACATCCAGGCGGTCGAGCGCATCCTGCAGGACGCCCAGCTGCCATACCCAGCGGCTCTGTACCGCGTGGGAGGGGAGTTGGGCGAGCTGCGTCTCGGCGGTGGCCAGATCAAGCCGGCGCGCCCGCAGGTCGGCGTCGATCAGGCGGGCGCCGCAGCCCAGAGCCGTGCCGCCGAAGTCGCGCGGGGCGGGTGCGAGGACGGGATCGGGTCCGGCGGCCGGCGCGGCCCGCGGCCGGGCGCCCGCGTTGCGGGAGGGTGGTCGCGCTCAGGCGCCCCGGTCCGGTGTCGCCGCGCGGTCACCCCTGTCCGTGCCGCGCGATCACGACGGGTTCCTCGATGAGCCGCACGGTCGGAGCCGGATCGGGCACCGGACGCTTCCACACGCCCTCCGCGTCCGCGACCTCGTCCAACTCCCAGTTGCGGCAGGTCCCGTCGAGCGCCAGCGGGTAGAGGGTGAGCGTGCCGTCCCGCGCGAGGCGCATCCGGAGGAAGCCCTTGTGGTCGTCGATGGACTGCCCGGACATCTGCCATTCGGCGACCAGGCCCCGGTTCGTCCACAGCACCCACAGGGCGAAGAGCTGGGAGCCGAGGGAAGCGCCCATCACGGCGGCGACGACCAGCAGGATCGCCAGGAACGCGAGGCCGTTCCAGGAGGACGGGATCGACCGGGCGAGGGCGACGGTGACGGTCAGGGCCGCGGCGGCGACCGCCGTCTGGAACAGCACGGCCACGACAGGACCGGACGGCGCCCTGGGGCGCCGTCCGCGCACCAGCCCTCTCCACCAGCCGATCACGAAGGGCAGGACGAAGAGGGCGGCACTCGTGCAGAGCAGGCCGAGCAGGTCGTCGGCGCCGGCGCTCCGCAGGGCCCCGACGGGATTGTGCCGGCCCCCGGCCAGCGCGAACGCGCCGCTCGCGATCAGCACGAGCACGATCTGTACCGCCCCAGCCAGGACGGCGAATCCGGGGTTGCGCCGCGGGAGCCAGTACCGCGACCAGGGCATGGCGATCGCGCGGGCGAGCGAGCGGGACTCCGCCGCGTCCGGGTACGTGTGCTGGGCGAGGGCGAAAGCCGTCGGCGGGTGGTCCTTCCTCTGCATACGTGAGGTGGCCGGCGGCAGGGGCAGGGCCTTCGGGAGCCTGTGGGTGGACGAGAGGAAGGCGCCGCCCAGGCCGCACGTCACCATCTGGCGCCGCCGGGGGTCCGGGGGCAGAGCGTCGTCGGCCCCGACCCCGGCTCCGGCCTCGTCATCGGCGAGCCGCTCCGCGTAGCGGGCGTAGTGGTGCTTGTCGCCGGTCAGCCACAAACGGATCGAGGCGCCCGTCTCCTCGTGCTTCCGGGTCGTCCGGTCGAAGCGGGACCGCACGATGTTGCGGTCGAACCAGTGCAGGGAGTTGAAGGCGTCGGGCCTCTCGCTGCTCCTCACCCAGGTGGGCTCGGCCGAGCAGACGATGACGCTGTCACCCGGACGCAGCCGCGGCGAGAGGTGGGTCTCGAAGTAGCGCCGCTGCGGATCGTCGAAGTAGGTGCCGAGCTGGCTGTCCAGCCCGACGAGCCACCAGCGCTGCGGCAGTTCCACGGCGAAGTAGCTCCGGGTCTGTCGGGTCTGCCAGCCGCCGATCACGCTCTCCTGGGCGAACATCCGCAGGAACGCGGTGAGTCCGTCGTACCAGTCGTGGTTGCCCGGCAGCGCGACCATGAGCGGCTCGTCCGGCGCCGACGGGAGCGCCGCGCGGTAGGGCCCTTTCATCCGGTCCTCGTAGGCGGTCGCCGATGCCACCGGGTACACCTGGTCCCCGCCGAGGACGAGCAGCGAGCCACGGGGGAGCGAGCCGGGCCCGTCGACGGCGAGTCGGTCCGCCCCCAGGGCGGATGCCACCGAGGCCGTCGCCTCGAATCCGTCGCCGAGGTCCGCGACGAAATCGATCCAGATCTCCTCGGCGCCGGGATCCGCCAACGGCGCCCGCAGGAGACCGGCCTCCAGCGCGCCCTGGATCTCTCGCTTGTCCGAGTAGCCGGCGAAGACTGCGGCCAGGCAGACCTTGACCGCTGTACGCGCCAGCTCCTTCGGCGCGAGCCAGCGCACCGGCTCCTGCGGAGTGAATCGGAGCCCATCCGCGTGTCTGCGCAGCTCATGGAAGTCCACTTCGGCTCCTCCTCGGTCACAGAGGGGACCAGGGCAGGACGTTCTGCGCGTACACGTCCCACAGCTTGCCGGCGAAGAACCGCCCGAACCGTCCCAGGGTGGTCGCCCTGCCGCGCAGCGTCGGGGCCTCGACCCGGAAGGTGGTGAGTTGCTTCACGAAGTCGGCGGGGCGGATGTGAACGCTTCCGGCGGCCACCGACTGGGCTCCGGACTCCTCGTCGGCGTCGACGTGACCACGTAGAACGCGCGTGTAGAGGACGGACGTGTCCTTCCAGATCCCCCGACGGGAGTCCTCGCTGACGTCCTTGTACCCGCTGAGGGTGAGCCGGTGCCCGGCCCGGTCGCTGAAGAACAGGCGGTAGCGCATCCGCAGGTGCTGCGGGTCGGAGTGCTCCACGAACAGATGGAAGGTTCCGCGCTCGACCGGAAGGCGCCCGCCCAGCTCTTGGCAGAGGATCTCTCCACGCAACTCGGCCTCGTGCTCGGGACCGGAGAGGAAGCGGTCCATTCCCCTGATGTCGACGGTCAGGTGCAGGGCGATGTCGGCGGCGGCTCCGCCCGCCGACGAGGCCGCCTGCCGGGCGTCGTCCTCCCCGAAGACGACACGGCCGACCATGCGTTCGGTGAAGCGCATGCGGGTCGGGTCGTCGGGGCGGCCAGGAGGCGCTCCAGTTTTCCAGGGGATCCCCTGGTCCGTGCACCAGCGGCGCGCATGCTGTACTCCGAGTTCCACGGCCTGGGCGAAACGGTCCCGGCTGAAGTTGATGAGGTAGTTCAAGGGGACCTCGCCGCTCAGCAGCCGGACCTCGATCGGGCGCCCGAACTCTCCCTCCTCCCCGTCGCGGATAGCGGCGTTGCTGGCCTCGATCCGGCGCAGCCAGTGTTGCAGCCGGCCATTGGCCGTCGTCTCGATGATGTGGAAGTAGTTGGCCACGAAGCCGTTGCGCCAGCGGTGCCTTCGGCTGACGGTCCAGATGATCCACAGTTCGTCGCAGCCCCGCCGGATCGCTTCCTCGACGTTCGCGTCGGTCAGATAGACCGGATCGATGTACGTCTGCCCGTCGATGACGACCGGAGGGAACCACATGGGCAGCGCCACCCCGGCACAGAACCGGTCCTCATCCATGCGGTCGGCGGTCACCGGCTCCAGTTCGTTGGTGCTGAAGTTGTAAAGGGTGAAGGTGGCTTCACGGTCGGTGGCCCGTATCCGCTCCCAGTCCAGCCTCCAGTCCGGGAAGACGCGACGCCGGTATCCGTCCAGGGTGAAGAGGGAACGGGCGTAGGGCCCCTTCGGCAGCTCGCGCCAGTTCGGGGTGACGCCTTTCAGTGGGGAGAGCGTGCGCCAGTTGTCCGCGATCTCGCGCCCGGACATCCCCTGGCAGTACATCGCGAGGTTGAACACCCCTCCACTGGCGCCGTCGGCGTGGTCGAACGTCAACTCGGCCTCGTCGAGCAAGACCTGGAGGACGCCGGCCTGGTAGGCCACCTTCAGCCCGCCGCCGGCGAGGAGGAGGGACCTGCGCGGCTTGCGCGGGGATCCGCTGCGGGGCGTGGTGCCCTGTCCGGTCGTCATGAGGGGCTCTCAGGGTTCTGCGAGTTGTCCTCGACGATGCGAAGGGCCGACCGCTCGGCCAGCGCGGCGATGGTGAGCGAGGGGTTCGGGCCGACCGGACCTGGCAGCACCGAGCCGTCGGCGATCGACAGTCCCGGGTAGCCGTACACGCGGCCGAAGGAGTCCACCACGCCTTCCCTCGCGGTGTGCCCCATCGGAGCGCCGCCCACGGGATGCACGGTGATGAGGCGGTTGAGCAACCAGAGGGGATTCGCGGCGTAGCGTGCGCCGAGACTGCGGGACACGCGCTCCATGGTCGCGTTCATCTGGTCGAAGTACTGATCGGACGCGGCCAGTTTCCAGTCGAGGTCCAGATGCCCGTCCCGGAGGAACATCCGGCCGTTGGGGACGTCCCTCCCCATGCCGAGGAGCGGTAGGGACGTCGCGGTGAACAGCCCCTTGCCCATGGCGTCACCGAGCTGTCGTCCCACCCGGCTGCGTGCCGTACCGGTCAGCTGCGACCACCCTCGGCGCAGCAGGAATCTCGCGACCCGGTTGGACATCGTGAGGACGTTGTGCTCGATGAGCCAGTTGAGGAATTCCGGGTACCCGGCGTCCTCGATGTAGAACCCCCGGTCCCTCTCACCGGTTCCCTCGCGGTCCACCCGCATCGCACTCGTGATGACTGGTCCGAAACTCGGCTCCATCAGGTGCGGCTCCGTTTCCCAGGGCCGGTCCTGACGCCTCTCCCGGGCTTTGACCGCCAGCCCGAGGAAGTCTCCGTTCCCGGAGAAATGTGTGCCGAGGGCCGGGCTGAGCGCGGGGAAGGCGCTGCGGTTCCGCAGCAGCAGATAGGTCGTGCCGAGGGTGCCGGCGGAGAGGACCAGCCGCCTGGCCCTGACGGTCCGACGTACGGGAGGAGCCGACGGATCCTCGTCGCCGGCCGCGCGGTGCTCGATGTACGAGATCTGGAAGCCCTCTGGGACCGGTTCGAACGAGCGGACCTCGCAGAGGGTCCGGATGTCGGCCCCGAGCCGGTCCGCGGCACTGAGGTAGGTGAAGTCCATACTGTTCTTGCTTCCGAAGTTGCATCCCAGGTCGCATTCGCCGACGAGCCTGCATGCGTAGCGCGGGCTGTTGTGCAGATTGCCCTCGCCGACGTCGAGAGGGGCGCCGGGTACCGGGGGGTTCCCGAAGGAGACGGCCAGCAGTGGAAGTTCCCACGGAAGACCCAGCCGCTCGGCCGCCTTGCGCATGGCGAGGGTCTTGGGTGTGTGCTGATAGGGCTTCACGTCGAAGGGGTATTGCCGCGCGCCCAGCGTGGTCTCGACGGATTGGTAGTGCGGTTCGAGGTCCTCATAGGTGACGGGCCAGTTCTCGTAGCCGCCGTCGAACGACTCGTGCACGAACCAGTCGGCCGGTTTGCGGATCAGCACGTTCGCGTAGATCAACGACCCGCCGCCCAGCCCACTGGACACGAGCGCGTCCATCTTCGAGAAGCTCCACATGTCGTACAGCCCGTACAACCGGGTATCCGGGTCCCAGAAGTTCTTGGCCGCCTCGTGGGGGCTGCGGGGAAAGGACCCGGGTGGGAACCGCTTCCCTCTTTCGAGGACGCATACGCTGAGGCCGGCCTCGGCCAGGCGGAACGCCGTCACGGACCCGCCGAAACCCGAACCGACGACGACGGCATCGAAAACGTCCACGCTCGCCACCTCTGGAGATCGGAGCTGGAACAGCTGCCCGACTTCCCCCTCGTCTGCGGCTGCCGCACGCGCGACCTCTCTCCATCGTTCACCCGCGTGTGGTGAAGCGCATGTCGAGGCCACGGTCATCATCGGTCAGGGCGTCCGTGCGCCGACGCGGTGGGGACGGAGCCGTCGGCGAGGGCTGGGTGCGCTGTGCCCGCACGCAGTGCGGGACCGGTCGGTGGAACGTGACCGGTCATTTCGGCCGTGGCTGTGCGGTCAGGCCCGCGGGGCGCGTGGCTCCAGCCGGAATTCGAAACCGAGGGTGCCCGGGTCGAGTGCCGTCGCGCCGCCGTCGACGGTGAGCGTCGCACCGTTCACGAACGAGGCGGCGGGCGACAGCAGCCAGGCGATGGCCTCCGCGATCTCGTGCGGCTCACCGGGCCGTCCGGCGGGCAGGACCCGGGTCACCTCCTCGTACGCCGCTTCCAGACCGTTCCCGGCCAGGCCGGCCTCGTCGGCGAACCGGTTCATTCGGCGGTCGGCCATGTCGGTGCGCACCCAGCTCGGGCACACGGTGTTGGCGCGCAGCCCCGCGCCCCCGTAGTCGACCGCGAGCGAGCGGCACAGCTGGAGCAGCGCCGCTTTGGAGGTGGCGTAGGCGGCGTTCCCGACGCCGTTGCGCAGGGCGGACACGGAGGCCACCGCGACCACCGCACCGCGGGCGTCGAGCAGGTGCGGGAGCGCGGCGCGCAGCAGCAGGAACGGACCGGTGAGGTTGGTCCGCATGACCTCGTCCCAGTCCTCCAGGGCCACCTCGCCCACCCCGCCGCCCCGCCCGATACCGGCGTTGAGCACCAGACCGTCGAGCCGCCCGTGCGTGCCGACCACCGTCTCGACGAGCGAGGCCACGGCGGTGGGGTCCCCGATGTCCGACGGTACGGGCAGGCCGCCGATCTCCTCGGCGACCAGCCGCAGCGGCTCGGGGCGGCGCCCGGAGACGGCCACCTTGTGCCCCGCCCGGGCCAACGACCGCGCGGTCGCGGCCCCGATCCCCGTTCCGCCCCCGGTCACCAGGTACACACGCTCGTCCGCCATGTCCGCCGCCTCTCCTGCGCGTCGTCCGCCGTCCCCGTCCCGGTGATCTTAGGCGCGCGCCACCCCGGGGCCGGGCCGGCCGGCGAACCATGGGGGCTGGTAGAACGTCCTCAGGGCTGGGCGTCATCGTGGAGCCCTCGTGGAGCGAGGACTGGATGGCAGGCGACCGCTTCGGTGAGGTGGTCGCTTCGGTGAGGTGGTCGATGACGACGGCGCCCCGCTCCCGGCCTACGCGGTCCCCGCTACTCAGTTGAAGCCCTGGACGGGTGCGCCAGGCTCCGCGTCGCCGGATCGAACTGCTCACGCAGGGCGCCCTGACCGTCCGCGTCACGAAAGCCAGCTCCAGCAGATCACCGCCGACGCCCTGGCCGAGGTCTCCTTCCAAGACCACGGCCGCCGCGCCCAGGGCCTGATGATCGAGTACACCGACGTCGACCACATCGAGTTCGACCGGTAGAAGCGGGCGGGTGCGGCTCACACGACGCCTCGGTGTGACTGAGCGCCGTAGTGGGCCACTGAGCGTTTCAGTTGGCCAGCTGTGCGCTTCTGCGGAGCACCGGCAGACCCTGATGCCAGGAGTGTCCACGTGCGTTTGTATTCGTTGATCAAGACATGATGAACATGCGCACCCTGCTCACTTCTTCGGCGATCGCCATCGGCGCCCTCGCCTTGGCCGCAGGCCCGGCCGAGGCGGACGATCGGCTGAGCTTGCCCACCAACAAGCTCAACCAGCTGAATCAGCTCGGTCAGCTGAGCCAGGTGACGGGGGCTTTCGATCCCGTCTTCGGCCTGCTCGCTCCGGTCACCGGCGTCGTGCCCCTGTAAAGCTGCTGACTGGGAGCCTTGACTCGTGAGCGCCGTAGTTGGACAGACTGGCCAACTACGGCGCTCAGTCACACTCGGCGCGTCGGCGACCGGGAAGAGCCGTTCCTACCCGCGCTTCTTCATCGGCACATCGTTCCGCGCGTCAAGGCCGATGGCCTGCCGCCCCCTGGACCCCGCAGTACGCGGATGTCCGTAGTGGCGCTGGCCTAGTCTGCGAAGTATTCCCGTACCTGTCGGCGTTCGTGATGAACCTAGTGGCCGAAGAGAGGTCGGCGCCGCCGCATTGGTTGAGGGGGATCCCAGAGGGAGTCCGGCGAGATTGCCGTTTGCTGCTCCGGTGCCGTGAGTGGTGGCGCCGGTTGCATGGGCGCCGGTGTGGTGGTTGGCGCAATCGGTGCCGAAGGCGGGAGAGAGAAAATCTCCGATGCCCCCCGGCAACGGCAGGGGCAGGGGTGGCGAAGGTGGTGGCGAGGGCAGCGACGGCTGCGGTGCGATTGATCATGGTGGGAGTAACGCGGAAAGACCCGGCTCGGTCACGTGATCGCCCACGGCTGGAGTCACACAGCAGTTGCCGTTCAGGGATCGGTCACAGTGACCGAACCCCGAACGCTTGCACAAAGCCCCTATTTCGATCTGACGGCTTTTGGCCTGCCCATTTGAGTTCAGAAACAGGCACTGAAAGAGCGTTTTGCTCCGCCAGGGGTGTTTGGCTGCGTTTTGGGTGGTTGAACTGCTTGGGACTGTTGAGGTTGCTGACCACCGCTGTGGTGTCTGCAGCTAGTGACGACGGTCGAGGGTCCGTTACGGCCCCTTCGCTCCTGTCTGATCCCAACGCGCCCCTGCTCACCCCTGTTTGCGCCCTGCAGTTGAGGGGCTGCCGGCGGTACTACCGAAACATGCCTCGACACCGGCCGTATCCGAGTGACCTGTCCGATGCCCGTTGGGAACTGCTGGAACCAACTCTGACAACCTGGCGGACCGAGCGGAGAGGGAAGGGGCTGGACATCGGCCGGCCACCCGAGCACGGCCTGCGCCGCATCATGGACGCCATCCTCTATGTCGACCGGACCGGGATCCCATGGCGGTACCTGCCGCACGACTTCGCCCCGTGGGAGACGGCGTACGGGTACTTCGCGGCCTGGCAGAAGGACGGCGTGTTCGACCAACTCAACGGACTCCTCCGCCGACTCGTGAGAGAGACCGAGGGCCGGGATGCCGAACCGAGTGCGTGCGTCCTCGACGCGCAGAGCATCAAGACCTCCGCCAACGTCCCGGCCGCCGGCCAGGGCATTGACGCGGGCAAGAAGATCGCCGGCCGCAAGCGCCACATCGGCGTGGACACCCTCGGCCTCCTCCTGGCCGTCTGGGTGACCGCCGCCAGCGTCTCCGACAACGCCGGCGGCATCCACCTGCTTTCGAATATCGCCAAGGCTCACCCGCGCGTCACGAAGGCGTGGGCCGACACCGGCTACCGGACCAAAGCTATCGATCACGGCGCCCGCCTGGGCATCGACGTCGACGTCGTCCGCCGCGACCCTGATCAGAAGGGCTTCAAGGTTATCCCCAGGCGCTGGGTCGTGGAGAGGACATTCGGCTGGCTCATGCACCATCGCCGGCTCGCCCGTGACTACGAGACCCATCCCCACCGCTCAGAGGCCATGATTCGCGTCGCGATGATCGACCTAATGAGCCGCAGGCTGACCCGAGAATCCACCCCGAACTGGAAAGACGCATAGCGGACCCAGCGAGAGGCAGCCCCGGCCAGGCGGGCAAGCCCAGCCAGTGATGCGAGAGGATGCACATCCGACCATCACGAGAGAGAGGCCGGCGGTGACCGAACCGGGCGCAGTGGACCTGATCCACCTGGAAGATGCAGACGGCAACCGCTGCCTCGTCCGAGTGACCGGCCGCTACCAGCCGGGAGTGCTGACCGGCCACGACATCCTGCGGGCCGATGTCCTGGCCTCCGCCGACTTCGTTGACGCCCGGCTTGAACTCTTCCTGTTCCAACAGGACCTCGACGCCTGGCAGCGCGACCTGGCCAAGCTCGCGCCGGGCACGGACGCGAGCATCGGTGGCGACCGCGGACTGAGCCTCGTCTTCCACATGCACGAGGACCGCTCCTTGTCCGTGACCGTTGACGACCCCGACCGCCTGACCGCAATGCTCTGGCTTCAGCCGCAGGAGACCTGGATCCAGGAGCATCACCAGCGACTTGAGCACGTTCGAGAAACCTGGCCGAGTGAAGTCGTAGAGACGGCTCCCATGGCCTACGAGTGGAGTTCCAGCCGCAAGCGTTGAATCGCGTCGTCCGCCCGCGAACGCCCTCACTTCTCAAACAACCCTGGCGGGATAAAACGCTCTTTAAGTGGCTGTTTCTGAACCCCGAACAACAGGTCAACTCACTCGTGTTCGGAATGCGGTGGGCACTCATCACGCTGATGACCTGCAGGCTCACCCGCAATGGCCCCCGCCCCACCTGGTCGAAGAAAACGTGACCGACGTTTCCGCCACCGACCCCTGGCACCTGCCCGGCCCGCACGCTGCGCTTCAACCTCGAGCGGTGGGGGGGGGGGGGGCGGGGGGGCCGCCCCCCCCCCCACCCCCACCACCCCC
>NZ_JBSFTU010000054.1:0-38744 GCF_053591435.1 Streptomyces sp. NPDC003027 | reverse complement strand
GACCGCCCCGGTCATCTTCCTCCCCGCGGAGGGTGGCCGGGGCTTCTTCGTTTTCGCAGGTCGGGTTGACGTTGCATAGGTGTCTCGTTACTCTTCGGCATGGTGATGGGCAATCTGGCCGCCACCTCGCACGGCGCCTGCGTGGTCGTCCCGGCGCCGTCCTTCGACCCCGCGGCCACGCTCCGCGCGGTCGAGGAGGAGCGGTGCACCTCGCTGTACGGCGTGCCGACCATGTTCATCGCGGAGCTGAACCTCCCCGACTTCGGCGGCTACGACCTCTCGACGCTCCGCACCGGGATCATGGCGGGCTCGCCCTGTCCGGTGGAGGTGATGAAGCGGGTCGTCGCGGAGATGAACATGGCCGAGGTGTCGATCTGCTACGGCATGACCGAGACCTCGCCCGTCTCCACGCAGACCCGCCGCGAGGATGACATCGAGCGCCGTACGGGCACGGTGGGCCGGGTCCTGCCGCATGTCGAGGTGAAGATCGTCGACCCGGCCACGGGCGACACGGTGCCGCGCGGGACGGCCGGCGAGCTGTGCACCCGTGGCTACAGCGTGATGCTCGGCTACTGGAACGAGCCCGAGAAGACCGCCGAGGCGATCGACGCGGGCGGCTGGATGCACACCGGGGATCTGGCGGTGATGCGCGAGGACGGGTACGTGCGGATCGTCGGCCGGATCAAGGACATGATCATCCGGGGTGGGGAGAACGTGTACCCCAGGGAGATCGAGGAGTTCCTCCACGGTCACGAGAAGATCGCCGACGTCCAGGTCGTCGGCGTCCCCGACCCCCGCTACGGCGAGGAGATCCTCGCCTGCGTGATCCCCCGCGACCCGGCGGATCCGCCGACCCTGGAGGAGGTCACGGCCTTCTGCCGCGACCGGCTGGCGCACTACAAGATCCCGCGCCGGGTGGAGATCCTCGCGGAGTTCCCCATGACGGTGAGCGGGAAGGTGCGGAAGGTGGATCTGCGGCGGCGTTACGGCGTGGGGGACGGGAGCGGGGCCGGCTGAGGGGAGCGGGGCCCGGGAGCCAGTTCGCGGCGCATGCAGACCCGCGGCCAGGTGGCCAGGCCGTGCGCCGCCTCGGCCCGCTGGATGGCGCGGAGCCCCGCCGTGAGGCCGGGGTCCGCGTCGTCGAGGGCCCGGAAGCCGAGGCGGGTGTAGTACGGGGCGTTCCACGGGACCTCGATGAAGGTCGTCAGCGTCAGCGCGGCCAGCCCCTGCCGCGCCGCCCCCGCCGCCAGATGCTCGATGAGTGAGCGTCCGATGCCGCGGCGGGCGGCGGCCGGGTGCACCGAGACCTGCTCGATGTGGGCCGCCCCGTCGACGGTGTCGGTCAGCAGATAGCCGACCGGGCGGTCGTCCGTCGTCACCGCCACCCAGGCGCGACCTTCCCGCCGGTAGGCGTCCAGGATTTCCAGGGGCAGGGGCTCGTCGTCGGCGATGACCGCCATACCGAGGGAGCGGAAGGGCTCGCCGGCGGCCCGTTCGATGTCCTGGAGCAACAAGAGTTCGGCCGGTGCGGCCACCCGGATGCGCATGGGACGAGTATGGCGCGGCCTCAGGTCGTGTCCGGAGGGTCCCGTCCGGTCCGCGACCCCTCGCACGTGCGCTCGCTAGAGCCTGCCGGGGTCGGCTTCGCCGCCCCGGGCGAGCAGGCCGCCGTCCCGGGAGAAGCGGGGGAGGAAGAGGGCGAGCGCGGGGTCTCCGTGGAGAGCGACGTACAGCTGGACCAGCTTGCCGTCCGTGACGTCGGCGCGGTGGGCGGGCAGCGGGTGCCGCTCGCGCAGACCGGCGAGGAGCCGGCGCGTGGCCCGTGGTGTCGGCGGCAGCAGGAACAGCGCCGCCGCCGCGAGGACCGGCACGGCGCCCAGGCCGAGCGAGAGGGCGAGTGCCGCCCCGGACGGCGCGGCGGTCAGCATCCCTCCGGCCACTGTGAGCGGTACGCAGCCGAGGACGACCCGCGCGGCCCGCAGCCTGCCCGGCGGGCGCAGCAGCCCGTCCCGCCCGAGCTCGGTCCGCAGTGTTTCGAGGGCCCGGCGCGCCGGGGGCCGGGCGACCAGCGCCCTGACGTCCAGGGCTCGTTGGAGCGAGCGGTGCACGCCCAGCTGGACCGGGTCGGGGGCCCGTCCCGGCCCGCCGTTGGCGCGAATCGTTCCCTTGCGGCCGGCGGCCACCGCCCCTCGCTGGTGCAGGGCGACGAGCGCGACGGTGACGGCGGCCCGAGGTCCGCCCCGCAGCAGAGCGAGCGCCTGCGGTGAGAGCTCCACCCGCCGCGGACTGCGGATTCGCAACAAAGCGGCCGCCACGGCCAGTTGCCCGCAGGCCACAGCGAGGAACCACCACATCTGCGTCGGCATCACGCCCACCCCCCAAGGGAGTTCTGCCCACGGGAAGCATGATCGTCACGCGCGGATGGCCGGAATCAGAGGCTCCTTACATCCCGAACACCCCGGCCGATCGGCTCGGCGCCGGAGGGTTCCCGGCCGTCGGCGCGGCGGGGGAGTCGCGGCCGCTGCGGTCGTCGGGCGGTCCCGGGGGGCGGCACGGTGACGAGGCCTGCGCCCCCCGCGCGGCATCTGCTGTCCGTACCGGTCTCTACGGGTGCCGCGAGTGCCCGGCGGCCGGGTCGCCCCGCCGGGCGCTGTCCGCATCCGCCGGGTCACCCCGCCGGGCGTTCGCCGCGCCGCTCACCCGGGCGTTCGCCGCGCCGCTCACCCGGGCGTTCGCCGCGCCGCTCACCGGCTCGGGGTGGAGATCAGCTTCTCGGCGTGCGAGTTGACCGGCTGAGGCGTGCCGGTGAGGTCGAGGACGAAGAGCGGGATCCCCAGATCGTCCGCGCGGGACCGGGCGTCGGGGGTGTAACCCGCGAGCGAGAAGAAGACGCTCACGGCCGAGCTGCTGAGGCCGTTGAGCCACAGGCACTCCACGGCGCGCAGCGTGGACGGGCGGGTGCTCGGATCGACCTGGGCGACCAGGCCTGGTGCCCGTAGGTCGACCCCCGACGCGGACCGCTCCTCGGGCTGGACCACATCCCGGAAGCCCAGCCAGCGCAGATACCCGGCGGACGCGGCGACGGCGTCCCGCGCGGTCCGGATGACCACGGGCCGGAACGCCGCCCGGGGGGCCGCGTCAGCGCCGACGGGTACGGAAGGCCGGTCCAGGTCGCCGTGCGGCCGTATCGCGCCCCGGCCTCGGCCGGCACCGTCCGGCCTCCCCGCGAACCCGGTGTCCGCCGCGTCGGGCCGTCCGCCGGCCCCGGCGGCGGGCAGGTCGGGCCACGCCGTGCCGTCGAGCCGGGCCATGGCGCCCCGGTCGCCGCCCTCCGGGCCGCCGCGCCCGCCGTGAGGCCGGCCGTTCTCCGGGCCGCCGCGCCCGCCGTCGGGTCGACCGTCCTCGCGATCCCGGTCCCCGGCTCGTGCCACGCCCTCCGTCCAGGCGCCCGCGTCGTCCCGGTGCTGTGGCCACGCCAGGTCGCCCGCACCGCCCGCCCGCGGTTCACTGCGGGGCAGGCCCGGCCCGCCGTCCGCCGCACTGTCCTGAGCGTCGCCCTGTTCCCGGACCTCCGCGCCGTCCCAGGGATCCGTCACCGCGTCCCAGGCGCCCGCCCCCGTCCCCGTACGCACGCCGTCAGGGTCACCGGTGCGTGGGCCGCCGTGAGGCGCGGGTGCGGGCCGGCGGTCGGCCTGTCCGGGTACGCTCGGCGTCCCGTCCCGCCACTCCCCGCCTTCCGGCGCCGGACCGGCCGGCTCCGCCGGAAGGACCGGGACGCGGAGAACCGTGCCGCAGGCGCAGCCCAGCTCGGGGTGGGGCCATTCGTCCTCGCGGCCGCAGGCGACGCAGCGGACCGTGACCCACTCGTCCGTCCAGTTGCGGTGCGTGATCGGTTCGCCCGTCGCGCCGGGGATCACCGGTGGCACGACCGGTGTGCCGCAGGCGCACGGGAAGACCGGCACCGCATAGCTCTGCGTCCGCAGACATTCCGGGCAGCGCACCCGTACCGACTCAGCCACACCCACGCCGAACCCCCTGTCCTGTCCGACCCCATCGTCCACCAATCCGAGCCGGCGGGGGAGGGAGTTCGGCCATCGCCGTCCATGGATCCCTTGACGACTCTCACCACCCCGACCTACATTGCTTCCACATAGCAGAACAATACTTCCGCAATACGGAATCAGGTCCCGGAGTGATGGGTCGCCGATTCCGCCTGGCCGAAGCAGGAGCCCTCCCATGCCCCGTATGACCGCCGCCGCAGCGGCCGTTGAGATCCTCAAGCGCGAAGGTGTCAGCCACGCGTTCGGCGTGCCCGGCGCGGCGATCAACCCCTTCTACCGTGAGCTCAAGAACGTCGGCGGAATCAGCCACACCCTCGCCCGTCACGTCGAGGGCGCCTCCCACATGGCCGAGGGCTACACCCGTGCCAAGGCCGGCAACATCGGTGTCTGCATCGGTACCTCCGGCCCCGCCGGCACCGACATGATCACCGGTCTGTACTCCGCGATCGCGGACTCGATCCCGATCCTGTGCATCACCGGCCAGGCCCCGGTCTCGAAGCTGCACAAGGAGGACTTCCAGGCCGTCGACATCGCCACGATCGCCAAGCCGGTCACCAAGTCGGCGACGACCGTCCTGGAGGCCGCGCAGGTCCCGGGCGTCTTCCAGCAGGCCTTCCACCTGATGCGCTCCGGCCGTCCCGGCCCGGTCCTCATCGACCTGCCGATCGACGTCCAGCTGACCGAGATCGAGTTCGACCCGGACACGTACGAGCCGCTGCCGGTCTACAAGCCGCGCGCCACGCGCGCCCAGGCGGAGAAGGCCCTGAGCTTCCTCCTGGAGTCCGAGCGTCCGCTGATCGTCGCCGGCGGCGGCATCATCAACGCCGACGCCTCCGACCTGCTGGTGGAGTTCGCCGAGCTGACCAGCATCCCGGTCATCTCCACCCTCATGGGCTGGGGCACCATCCCGGACGACCACGAGCTGGCCGCCGGCATGGTCGGCGTCCAGACCGCGCACCGCTACGGCAACGCGACCTTCCTGGAGTCGGACTTCGTCCTCGGCATCGGCAACCGCTGGGCCAACCGCCACACCGGCTACAACATGGACGCGTACACCAAGGGCCGGAAGTTCGTCCACGTCGACGTCGAGCCCACCCAGCTCGGCAAGATCTTCGCCCCGGACTACGGCATCGCCTCCGACGCCAAGGCCGCCCTCGAGCTCTTCGTCGAGATCGCCAAGGAGCTCAAGGCCGAGGGCAAGCTGCCCGACTTCTCCGCCTGGGCCGCCTCCGCCCAGGAGCGCAAGGCCACCCTGCAGCGCCGTACGCACTTCGACAACATCCCCATGAAGCCGCAGCGCGTCTACGAGGAGATGAACAAGGCGTTCGGCACGGACACGCGCTACGTCACCACCATCGGCCTCTCGCAGATCGCCGCCGCGCAGTTCCTGCACGTCTACAAGCCGCGCCACTGGATCAACTGCGGCCAGGCCGGTCCGCTGGGCTGGACCATCCCGGCCGCGATCGGTGCCGCCACCGCCGACCCGGAGACCCCGGTCGTCGCGCTCTCGGGCGACTACGACTTCCAGTTCATGATCGAGGAGCTGGCGGTCGCCGCCCAGCACAAGGTCCCCTACGTCCACGTCCTCGTGAACAACGCCTACCTGGGCCTGATCCGCCAGGCGCAGGGCGGCCTGGGCATCAACTTCGAGGTCAACCTCGAGTTCGAGAACATCAACACCCCGGAGCTCGGCGTCTACGGCGTCGACCACGTCAAGGTCGCCGAGGGCCTGGGCGTCAAGGCGATCCGCGTCGAGGACCCGGCGAAGCTCGGCGAGGCCCTGGAGCAGGCCAAGAAGATGGCCGTCGAGTTCCAGGTCCCGGTCGTCGTCGAGGCCATCCTGGAGCGCATCACCAACATCGCCATGAGCAAGACGGTCGACATGAGCGACGTCACCGAGTTCGAGGAGCTCGCGACCGAGCCGGGCCACGCCCCGACCGCGATCAAGACCCTCAAGGTCTGATCAGCCGCCGGAAGGTCTGATCAGCCGCCGGACGAACGGCCCCCGCCCCGAGAGCATCGGGACGGGGGCCTTCGCGCGTCTCCACCCTCACCACGCCAGGTCAGCTGACGCCTGCGCCCGTACGAGCGCCTCCCCGGCCCCTGTCCAGGAGTAGAGGACCGACCTTCCCGCCCGCCTGCGCCGTACGAGCCGGGCGTCGAGCAGCACCTTCAGATGCCGCCCCACCGAACCGAGCCCCTGACCGGTCAGCGCCACCAACTGGCTGGTGGACTTGGGGGTCTCCAGGCGTACGAGAACCCCGGCCCGCGCCGTGCCGAGCAGCGCGGCGAGGGCCGAGGGCACGGCCGGACCGTCCAGATCGGCCAGGGCGCCCGCGCACGGGTACACGACGGCGTACCGCTCCGTCCCCTCCCACGACACCCAGCCCGCGCTCCCGGTCACCGGTACGAACAGCAGCCGACCGCCGTCGACCGAACGCGGCGGGTACTCGCGGGAGTTGACCTGGAGCCGCCCGTCGCCCAGCCAGCGCAGCCGGCCGGGAGCCAGCTCGTCCAGCGCCGCCGCCCACCCGCCCCGGCTCAGCCGCGCCGTGCGCGCGACGACGTCCGCCTCAATGATCCGGCGACGGCGCGGCCAGCTCGGCAGCACCGTCTCCCGCCACACCCACGTCAGTATGCCGGCCATCCGCTCCGGCAGATCGGCGGCCGACCGCAGCGGCTCGGGTACCGGCCCGCCCAGCGACACCGCGAGCTGACCGACGGCGGAGACCGGGTCCGTCTCCCGCACCGCCGCCAGCTCCTCCTCGAAGCTCTGCTCGCCCTCGCCGAGCGGAGTGGGGGTGACGAAGTCCGCGTTCCAGGTGGGGCCGAGCGCGGCCCGCACGAGCAGGGCGTCGAGCGGATCGGTCGTCACACGGCTCCGGTAGAAGGGAAGATGAGCCTCCAGCCAGGAGCGCTCACCCGGATGGGACGCCACCGCCCGGTCGAGCGTCTTGAGCGCGGCGACGGCCTCGGTCAGCGGCGACACCACGAAACGGCTGCCCGCGAGCGCGTCCGCGTCGATCTGCCACCAGCCCATGTTTCGCCTCCCCACGAAACAGTAACGCCCCGGCACGGAGCTCCCGAAGACTCCGGATCATGCGCAGTTACCGCGAACTGTTCCGCACGCCCGAATACACCCCGCTCTTCCTCACCGCCGCCGTCCAGGTCGCCGCCCAGACGGTGGCCGGTCTGGGCCTGGCCACGCTCGTCTTCCGGTCCACCGGCTCGCCGCTGCTCTCGGCGCTCGCCCTCTTCGGCCCGTCCCTCGCGCAACTCCTGGGCGCGACGACGCTGTTGTCGGCCGCCGACCGGCTCCCGCCGCGCGGCACCCTCGCCGGCATCGCGCTGCTCCACGCCGTCGGCACCGCGGTCCAGGCCGTCCCCGGGCTGCCGGTGGGGGCGATCTTCGCGATCCTGCTCCTGGAGGGTCTCGCCGGCTCGGTGGGGGGAGGCGTCCGCTACGGGCTGCTGACGGAGGTCCTCGCCCGGGAGGGGTATCTGCTGGGTCGTTCGGTGATGAACATGGCCGCCGGGCTCTGCCAGATCGCCGGGTTCGCCACCGGCGGTCTGCTGGTCGTGCTGCTGTCACCGCGCGGCGCGCTGCTGACCGGCGCCGCCCTCCATCTCCTGGCGGCGGTGATCGCCCGGACGGGTCTGTCCCGTCGGGCGCCGCGCGCCACCGGTCGGCCCTCGGCCGCGGAGACCTGGCGGACCAACGCCCGGCTCTGGTCCTCCCCGCCCCGCCGGCGCCTCTACCTCACCCTCTGGGTCCCCAACGGCCTGATCGTCGGCTGCGAGTCCCTCTTCGTCCCGTACGCCCCCGAGCACGCCGGGCTCCTCTTCGCCTGCGGCGCGCTCGGGATGCTGGCGGGGGACACCGCTGTGGGCCGCTTCCTGCCGCCGGCCTGGCGCGCCCGCCTGGGCGCGCCGATGCTGACGCTGCTGGCGGCGCCGTACCTGCTCTTCGTACGGGATCCGGGGCTGCCGCTCGCGCTCGCGGCCGTGACGGTGTCCGCGGTCGGCTACGGCGCGAGCCTCATTCACCAGGAGCGGCTGATGGCGCTGGTTCCGGAGGAGCTGAGCGGCCACGCGCTCGGGCTGCACACCTCCGGCATGGTCGCGCTGCAAGGGCTCAGCGCCGCGCTGGCGGGCACCGTCGCCCAGGTCACCTCGCCGGGCACGGCCATGGGGCTGCTCGCCGCGGCCTCGCTCGCGGTCACCCTCTCGCTCGTCCTCGCCGAGGGGCGTACGACCGCGCCGCGGCCGGCTCCCCGGAAGGACCGCGGGCCGGCGGCGTGAACGCCTCTCCGCGTCCCGCGCGGACACGCGAAAGAGCGCGGAACCAGGGACCGTAAACCTGGTTCCGCGCTCTCGTCTGAGAACCGCCCGACGGTGCGAGGCTGGCGCGACAGGACGTTCGCGCCGCCGGGCGGAGCATAGGGGGGAGGTGGTGGGCGTTGGGACCGCGGCGGCGACGACGGGCGTCCAGGACGGTCCCCTTCCTTCAGGTCAAGAAGGGGAGCCGGACGTCCTTACCACCGCACTGGCTCGTTCGCCGCCGCGGTCCTCACGCTGTCCGTACCGTCGGCCACCCCTCATCCGGGCCGCCGGTCCGGACGGCGTACGGCATCTGACCTCCCGTCGGATGCCGTACGCGGTCTGGTGACCGCGGTGGATCAGTCCTCGCGCAGGGCGCGGACCGCCTCCTCCACGCGCTTGCCGTACTCCGGGTCGGCGGCGGCGAAGTGCGCGATGTTCTTCTCGATGACGTCCTCGCGGGAGACCTGGGACAGACCGCCGGCGATGTTGGCGATCAGGCGGCCCTTCTCGTCCTCGGACATCAGGCGGTAGAGCTCACCGGCCTGGAAGAAGTCGTCGTCCTTGTTGTGTCGCGGCGCCTCGTGCGTGCCGGTCCAGCCGGCGACGGCCAGCGGGGCGGAGAGCGCGGCGTCGGTCTGTGCGGGACCGGCGTACGAGTTGGGCTCGTAGTTCTTGTCCGTGCGCGAGCCGTTGCGGGTGGCCATGAAGCCGTCGCGGCCGTAGTTGTCCGCCACGGTCATCTTCGGGGCGTTCACCGGCAGCTGGGTGTGGTTGACACCGAGGCGGTACCGGTGGGCGTCCGCGTAGGCGAAGAGACGGCCCTGGAGCATCTTGTCCGGCGAGGGGCCGATGCCCGGGACGAAGTTGTTCGGGGAGAACGCGGCCTGCTCGACCTCGGCGAAGACGTTGTCCGGGTTGCGGTCGAGGACCAGACGGCCCACGCGCTGCAGCGGGTAGTCCGCGTGCGGCCACACCTTGGTGAGGTCGAACGGGTTGAAGCGGTAGTCCGCGGCCTCGGAGGCCGGCATGACCTGGACGTACAGCGTCCAGGAGGGGTTCACACCGCGCTCGATGGACTGCAGCAGGTCGGTCTGGTGCGAGTTGGCGTCCGAGCCGACGACCTCGGCGGCCTGCTCGGCGGAGAGGCAGCGGATGCCCTGGTTCGTCTTGAAGTGGTACTTGACGAAGAAGGCGTCGCCCGCCTCGTTGGTCCACTGGTAGGTGTGCGAGCCGTAGCCGTTCATGTGACGGTACGAGGCCGGGATGCCGCGGTCGCCCATGAGCCAGGTGATCTGGTGGGTCGCCTCGGGGGAGTGCGCCCAGAAGTCCCAGACGTTGTCCGGCTCCTGCTTGCCCGTGAAGGGGTCGCGCTTCTGGGAGTGGATGAAGTCGGGGAACTTGATCGGGTCCTTGATGAAGAACACCGGGGTGTTGTTGCCGACGAGGTCGTAGTTGCCCTCTTCGGTGTAGAACTTCAGCGCGAAGCCGCGCGGGTCGCGGACGGCGTCCGCGCCACCGAGCGAGTCGGCCACGGTCGAGAAGCGGATGAAGGTCTCGGTCCGCTTGCCGACCTCGGAGAGGAAGGCCGCCTTCGTGAAGCCCGTGACGTCGTCCGTCACCTCGAAGTAGCCGTACGCGCCGGAGCCTCGGGCGTGCACCACGCGCTCCGGGATCCGCTCACGGTTGAAGCGCGCGAGCTTCTCCAGCAGGTGCTGGTCCTGCAGGAGGATGGGGCCACCGACGCCGGCGGTGGCGGAGTTCTGGTTGTCGGCGACAGGGGCGCCGGACTCGGTCGTAAGCACGCGCTTCGACATCGTGACCTTCCGTACGGGAGCTCTGCTGGCGGGTGCGAGGAGCGTAGGTTCGCCCCGAACATTGCGTCAACAGTTTGTTGAAGATGAAGGGTGGTGTTCCGGTCGGCGGCGGCGCCTGGGCGCGACAGGACAGGTGTCAGCGCCGCCGCCGACCGGAAATCTGGGTCAGACCTGCTGGCCGGAGAGGCGCTCGACGGCGCGGAGCAGGGCCGAGTGGTCCAGGCCGCCGTCACCCTGCGCACGCAGGGAGGCGACGAGCTGGGCGACGACGGCGCCGACCGGAAGGGCCGCGCCGACGTTGCGGGCGGCGTCGGTGACGATGCCCATGTCCTTGTGGTGCAGGTCGATCCGGAAGCCGGGCTTGAAGTCCCGGTTCAGGAAGTTGTCCTTCTTGCGGGTCAGCACCGTGGAGCCGGCCAGACCGCCGTTGAGGACGTCCAGGGCGGCCTGGAGGTTCACGCCGGACTTCTCCAGGAAGACCACGGCCTCGGCGCACGCCTGGATGTTGACCGCGACGATGAGCTGGTTGGCGGCCTTCACCGTCTGGCCGGAGCCGTGCGGACCGCAGAGGACGATGGTCTTGCCGAGGGCCTCGAGGATCGGCAGGGCCTCGTCGAAGTCGGCCTGCTCGCCACCCACCATGATCGACAGGACGGCCTCGATGGCGCCGGCCTCACCGCCGGAGACGGGCGCGTCGATGACGCGGATGCCCTTCTCCTTGGCGTTCTTGGCCAGGTCGACGGAGGTCTGCGGGGTGATCGACGACATGTCGATGACCAGCGCGCCCTGCTTGGCGTTCTCCAGGATGCCCTCGGGGCCGTAGGCGATGGCCTCGACCTGCGGGGAGGCGGGCACCATCGTGATGACCACGTCGGCGTCCTTGACGGCCTCGGCGATCGACGCGGCGGCGGTGCCGCCGGCCGCGGCGAGGCGGTCCAGCTTGTCCTGCTCCAGGGTGAAGCCGGTGACGGAGTAGCCGGCCTTGATCAGGTTCTCGGACATGGGGGAGCCCATGATGCCGAGACCGATCCATGCGATCTTGGGAAGAGTGCTCATGGTGAGGGTGCCTCTCGAAAACTGGTGGTACGGGGAGGAAGTCGGCGGGTCGGCCGGTCAGCGGGCCGCGCGGGCCTCGGCCGGGAGCCACTCGAAGGACGCGGCGGCGTCGGCGGCCTTGTACTCCAGGCCGACCCAGCCGTCGTAGCCGGCCTTCTTGAGCTCGCCGAGGAGCTGCGCCAGCGGCAGGTCGCCGGTGCCCGGCGCGCCACGGCCCGGGTTGTCGGCGATCTGGACGTGGCCGGTCTTGTCGGCGTACCGCGCGATGACCTCGCTGACGTCCTCGCCGTTCATCGACAGGTGGTAGATGTCGAGGAGGAACTTGGCGTTGCCGAGCCCGGTGGCCGCGTTTACCTTGTCGACGACCTCGATCGCGGAGGGGGCGCTCACCAGCGGGTAGAGCGGCGACTCCGGCTTGTTCAGGGTCTCGATCAGCAGGATCGCGCCGATCCGGTCGGCCGCGCGGGCGGCCAGGACCAGGTTCTCCAGGGCGAGGGTGTCCTGGATCTGCGGGTCCACACCGTCGACGCGGTTGCCGTAGAGCGCGTTGAGCGCCTTGCAGCCGACGGAGGCGGCGAAGTCGGCGGCCACGTCGATGTTGGCGCGGAAGCGGTCCGACTCCTCACCGGGGACGGAGAGGGCGCCGCGGTCCGGGCCGGGCAGCTGTCCGGCGTAGAAGTTCAGGCCCACCAGCTGGGTGCCGGCGTCGTCCAGAGCCTTCTTGAGCGCGTCGAGCTCGCTCTGGTCGGGGGTGGCGGTGTCGATCCAGGGCCACCACAGCTCGACCGCGGTGAAGCCCGCCGCGGCGGCGGCCGCGGGGCGCTCCAGGAGCGGGAGTTCCGTGAAGAGGATCGACAGGTTCACATCGAAGCGCTGGTCCGTGACTGCGCCTTCTGAGAAGCGGGCCATGAGGGGCGGCGCTCCTTCCGTATTGCGGAAGTAACTTTCTGTCTGACGGAATGTTGCAAGCGGGGCGCCCCACTTGTCAAGAGCCTTCGGCAGGTCAGGGCTGCCGTCGGTCGACTCCCGGCCAGTAGCGTGGGGCCATGGTGCGTTTGAGAGTGGAGTTCACGACCGAGCCGTTCGACCTGGACGAGGCGCCCGCGCACGCGGTCGTGGCGCGCGAGGTCATCCAGGCGGCGGAGCTGGACGCGGTGGACGTCGGTCCGTTCGGGAACACCGCGGAGGGGCCCGCCGACGAGGTCCTGACCGCCGTCGACGCGCTGCTGCGCAAATCCCTGGCGGCCGGCGCGACCCGCGTCTCCCTCCAGGTCAACGTGATCGGGGAGGGCGAGAAGTGACCGAACACCCTCTGGTCGCCGCGGTGAAACCGCTGGTCGACGCCATGGGCGCCGAGATGCTGGGGCCCGAGCAGGCCGAGCAGGACGACGTGGTGCTGGCGTGGGAGGGCGAGGAGGTGCTCGCCGTACGGCTGCCGCAGCTGTCCGACTCCCTCGACCACATCCTCGCCGCGATGGAGCGGCGGCACGGGATGCCGCTCTCCAACCTCGACCGCAAGGCGAAGCAGGAGGTCGTCCGGATGCTGGAGGCACGCGGTGCCTTCTCCGTGCGCCATGGGGTGGAGACGGTGGCCGGCGCCCTCGGGGTCAGCCGGTTCACCGTGTACAACTACCTGAACAGGGAGACCGCCCTGAACAGGGAAAAGACAGCCGAGAACGGCTAGTTGATCATGTCGACCACGAGCCGCCGTCCAGATGTCGGGACGGCGGCTTTTGTGTGGCCGAGTTTTCAACAAAGTGTTGACGTGGTGTTTCTGAGGGCGTTAGCTATCCGCAGCCCGTCCGACGCACAGTGAAAAACAGCCACGGAGGCTTCCCGTGACTTCAGGCACGACTCCGGGCCTCGCCCGGTTCAACACCTCGGCGGACAGCGAGGCTGTCGCCGCGCTCCACGAGGTGTGCTCCAGCTCGGCGTGGGGGAGCAAGCTTGCCGCCCAGCGCCCGTACGCCACCGTCGAAGCCCTCTTCCTCGCCAGCGACGCCGCGATGGCCGAACTGACCGCCGAGGATCTGGCCGAGGCGATGGCGGGCCACCCGCCGATCGGTCGTCCGAAGGCCGGGGACCCGACCTCCTCCCGTGAACAGAGCGGGATGGCCGGAGCCTCCGAGGAACTCAAGGCCGAGATGCTCGAACTGAACCTCGCCTATCAGGAGAAGTTCGGTCATGTCTTCCTCATCTGCGCCACCGGCAAGACCGGCGAGCAGATGCGCGACGCGGTCCGCGAGCGGATCGAGAACTCGCCCGAGGTGGAGCGGGAGATCGTCCGCACCGAACTGGGCAAGATCAACCGCATCCGCCTGACCCGTCTCGTAGAGGAAGAGAGCGCCGCATGAGCACCGACACCACCGCCTCGGTGTCCACCCACATCCTGGACACCAGCATCGGCCGCCCCGCCGAGGGCGTGGCCATCACGCTCGCGGCCCGCGGCGGCTCCGACGCGCAGTGGGTCCCGCTCGGCGGCTCGGCCACCGACGCGGACGGGCGCTGCAAGGACCTGCCGGCCCTGCCGGAGGGCACCACCCACGTACGACTCGACTTCGAGGTCGAGGAGTACTTCTCCAAGAAGCAAGCCGAGGCGCAGCAGGACGCCCCCCGCGTAAGGGACAGCGGTGCGTTCTTCCCGGAGGTGGCGATCACGTTCGCCGTCGAGCCGGGCGAGCACTACCACGTACCGCTGCTGCTCAACCCGTTCGGCTACTCCGTTTACCGAGGGAGCTAGCAGACATGCCCACGATTCTCGGCCAGAACCAGTACGGCAAAGCAGAGAACCGCGTCGTCAAGATCACGCGGGACGGCGACACCCACCACATCAAGGACCTGAACGTCTCCGTCGCCCTCTCCGGCGACCTCGACGACGTCCACCTGTCGGGTTCCAACGCCCACTGCCTGCCCACCGACACGACCAAGAACACCGTATTCGCCTTCGCCAAGGAGTACGGGATCGAGTCGGCGGAGCAGTTCGGCATCCACCTGGCGCGCCACTTCGTGACCAGCCAGGAGCCGATCCACCGGGCCCGGATCCGGATCGAGGAGTACGCCTGGGATCGCATCGCGACCTCGGACGCCAACTCCAAGTTCATCGGCTCCGACGAGGTGAACCACTCCTTCGTCCGCCAGGGCCAGGAGACCCGGGTCACCCAGATCACGTACGACGGCGAGAAGTGGGAGGTCATCTCCGGCCTCAAGGACCTCGTCGTGATGAACTCCACCAACTCGGAGTTCTGGGGCTACATCAAGGACAAGTACACGACGCTCCAGGAGGCGTACGACCGCATCCTGGCCACGCAGGTGTCCGGCCGCTGGCGCTTCAACTGGACCGACGACGACCAGCGGATGCCCAACTGGGAGCGGTCGTACGCCGAGACGAAGAAGCACATGCTGCAGGCCTTCGCCGAGACGTACTCCCTCTCGCTGCAGCAGACGCTGTACCAGATGGCCTCGCGGATCATCAACCACCGTTCGGAGATCGACGAGGTCCGCTTCTCGCTCCCGAACAAGCACCACTTCCTGGTGGACCTGGAGCCCTTCGGGCTCAAGAACGACAACGAGGTCTACTACGCCGCCGACCGCATGTACGGCCTCATCGAGGCCACGGTGCTGCGCGACGGAGCCACGGCGCACATCCCGGTCGACATGACCAACCTCTAAGCGGCACTGAGTAGCGGTCCCCGCCCGCCCGCAGTCGGGCGGGGACCGCCACCAGACCGGAGGGACCCACCCATGGCACAGCCCGCAGTCGGGCCGGCACCCGTAGAAGGCCCCTGTCCCACCCCACCGGAGTCGAGGACGACACCCGTCCACCCGGTGGACGAGAAGCTTCCCGCCGCGCGGCTGGTTCCCGCCGCGCTCCAGCACATCGCCGCCATGTACGCGGGCGTCGTCACCCCTCCGCTGATCATCGGCCAGGCGGTCGGCCTGGACGCCGCCGGAATGACCCGGCTGATCGCCGCGAGTCTGCTCATCGCGGGCTGCGCCACCATCCTGCAGACCATCGGGGCCGGACGCTTCGCCGGCAACCGGCTCCCGTTCGTCAACGCGGCCTCCTCCGCCGGCATCGCGCCGATGCTGGCGATCGCCGAGACCAGCGCCCCCGGCCACCAACTCCCCGCCATCTACGGCGCGGTGATGGTCGCCGGAGTCTTCTGCCTCGCCGTCGGCCCGTTCTTCGGCCGGCTGCTCCGCTTCTTCCCTCCGCTCGTCACCGGCGTCGTGATCACCCTCATCGGAGTGACCCTGATGCCCGTGCCGGTGAGCTGGGCCCAGGGAGGGAACAAGGAGGCCGCCGACTTCGGCGCCACCCGGTACCTGGCCCTGGCCGCCTTCACGCTCGTCGTGATCCTGCTCTTCCAGCGCTTCGGCAGGGGATTCGTCAAGCAGATCGCCCTGCTGCTGGGGCTGTTCATCGGAACGCTCGCCGCGATCCCCTTCGGGATGGCCGACTTCGGCGCCCTGAGCGAAGCACCCGTCGCGGCGCTGCCCGGCCCCTTCGCCTTCGGCGCCCCCGAGTTCCAGCCCGCCGCGATCCTCTCGCTGTGCATCGTGATGCTCGTCCTGATGACCGAGTCCAGCGCCGGCATGCTCGCCCTCGGCGAGATCTGCGAGCGCAGGAGCGACGGGAAGACCATCACCCGGGGCCTGCGGACCGACGGCATCGCCACCCTGGTCGGACCCGTCTTCGGCGGCTTCCCCACCTCGGCCTTCGCCCAGAACGTCGGCGTCGTCTCGCTGACCCGGGTCCGCTCCCGCTACGTCGTGGCGGTCGCCGGCGGAGCCCTGCTCGTCCTCGGTGCCTTCCCCGTCCTCGGCGCGGTCGTCTCCATGGTCCCGATGCCCGTCCTCGGCGGCGCCGGCATCGTCCTCTTCGGATCGATCGCCGTCTCCGGCATCCGTACGCTGTCCGAAGCGGGCCTCGACGACAGCTCCAACATCATCCTGGTGGCCGTCGCTCTCGGAGCGGGCATCATCCCGCTCGCCGCTCCCACCTTCTACGCCGGATTCCCGGCCTGGGCGCAGACCGTGCTCGGCTCCGGAATCAGCGCCGGCGCGCTCGTCGCCGTCACGCTCAATCTCTTCTTCCACCATCTCGGCACCCGGAGCCGTCACACGGCTCCGGCACTCAAATCCTCCTAGGGTCCTGCCGTGCCCACACCACCCCCGAGGAATGAAGGAAGCACCGCCATGGCAGCACCTTCGGCAGCCCAGCGCATCGTCATCGAGAACTGTGCGATCGCGACCGTAGACGCCAATGACACCGAGTACGCCTCCGGCCACCTCGTCGTCGCCGGAAACAAGATCGAGTCCATCGGTGCCGGCAAGGCGCCGGAGGGCCTGGAGAACGTGGTCCGCCGGATCGACGCCACCGGACACCTGGTGACGCCCGGTCTGATCAACACCCACCACCACTTCTACCAGTGGATCACCCGGGGCCTGGCCACCGACCACAACCTCTTCAACTGGCTGGTCGCGCTCTACCCGACCTGGTCGCGGATCGACGAGTCGATGGTGCGCGTGGCCGCCCAGGGCTCGCTGGCGATGATGGCCCGTGGCGGTGTCACCACCGCGATGGACCACCACTACGTCTTCCCGAAGAACTCCGGCGACCTGTCGGGCGCCATCATCGGTGCCGCCTCCGAGATGGGCGTGCGCTTCACCCTCGCCCGAGGCTCGATGGACATGAGCGAGAAGGACGGCTTCCTGCCGCCGGACTTCGCCGTCGAGACCACCGAGGGCGCGCTGGCCGCGACCGAGGAGACGGTGAAGAAGCACCACGACGCCTCCTTCGACTCGATGACCCAGGTCGCCGTCGCCCCCTGCTCGCCCTTCTCCGTCTCCACCGCGCTGCTCAAGCAGGGCGCCGAGCTGGCGCGCCGCCTCGGGGTGCGGATGCACACGCACGGCTCGGAGACGGTCGAGGAGGAGAAGTTCTGCCACGAGCTCTTCGGCATGGGCCCGACCGACTACTTCGAGTCGACCGGCTTCCTCGGCGAGGACGTGTGGATGGCGCACTGCGTCCACATGAACGACTCCGACATCGCCGCCTTCGCCCGTACGAAGACCGGTGTCGCGCACTGCCCCTCCTCCAACGCGCGTCTGGCCGCCGGGATCGCCCGCGTCCCCGACATGCTCAGGGCGGGCGTGCCGGTCGGCCTCGGTGTGGACGGCACCGCCTCCAACGAGTCGGGCGAACTCCACACCGAGCTGCGCAACGCGCTCCTCATCAACCGCCTCGGCGCCCACCGCGAGGCCGCGCTCAACGCCCGCCAGGCCCTGCGCCTGGGGACGTACGGCGGAGCACAGGTCCTCGGCCGCGCCGACTCGATCGGTTCGCTGGAGGCCGGCAAGCTCGCCGACTTCGTCCTGTGGAAGATCGACGGCATCGGGCACTCCTCGATCGCCGACCCGGTCACCGCCATCGTCTTCGGCGCTGCCGCCCCGGTGACGGCCTCGTTCGTCAACGGCAAGCAGATCGTCGAGAACAACCGCCTGCTGTTCGCGGACGAAGAGGCCATCGCCCGCGACGCGCGCGCGGAGGCACAGCGCCTGGCCCGCATCGCGGCCCAGGGCTGACCCTCCCCATGGAGTCCGACCGAGGGGGACGGCCCTCGGTCGGTCGCCACGGACCCGAGCGGGGCCCGTGGCCGGCCGGACGGGGGGTGTCCGTACGAAAAGAGGTACGGCACCCCCCGGACGGTCGACATCGTGTCCACCCCTCCCGGGACACCTGAGCGTGGCGCCCCCAGGCCGACGCGAACGCACTTCCTCATGGCCGCACACCGTGAGGCGCAGCAACCGCACCACTTCGCACCACCTCCCTGATACCCGCGTCACCGCCGACGTGTAACCGACCGGAGGAACCGCCGTGGCCGCCAAGCCCAGGTTTCGCAATGATGCACAAGACGCAGGCGCCGACACCGAAGACCGGACCAAGCATCCGGTCGACGAGACGTTGCCGCCCCTGAGGATGTTCACCAGCGGCCTCCAGCATGTGGCCGCCATGTACGCGGGCGTGGTGGCCCCGCCGCTGATCGTCGGAGCCGCCGTCGGGCTCTCCGGTACCGAGCTGACGTTCCTCACCGGAGCCAGCCTCTTCACCGCCGGACTCGCGACCTTCCTCCAGACGCTCGGCGTCTGGAACATCGGCGCCCGACTGCCGTTCGTCAACGGCGTCACCTTCGCCGGTGTCGCCCCGATGCTCGCGATCGTCGACACCACCGACGACAAGGCCGACGCGCTGCCGATCATCTTCGGCGCGATCATCGTCGCCGGTGTGCTCGGCTTCATCGCCGCCCCGTACTTCTCCAAGCTGGTCCGCTTCTTCCCGCCGGTGGTCACCGGCACCGTGATCACCCTCATCGGTGTGTCGCTGCTGCCGGTCGCGTTCGGCTGGGCCCAGGGGCCCGATCCGACGGCAGACGACTACGGCTCGACCACCTTCCTCACCCTCGCCGCCCTCACCCTCGTCGTGGTCCTGGTGCTGCGGCGCTTCACCCGCGGCTTCCTCAAGCAGATCGCCGTCCTGGTCGGTCTGGTCATCGGCACCCTGATAGCGATTCCCTTCGGTGTCACGGACTTCAGCCCGGTGACGGAGGCGGACATCGTCGGCTTCCCGACGCCGTTCCACTTCGGCGCCCCGCAGTTCGCCCTCGCCGCGATCATCTCGATGTGCGTGGTCATGCTGGTGTCGATGACCGAGTCGACCGCCGACATGCTGGCGCTCGGAGAGATCGTCGACCGGCCGGCGGACGAGAAGACCATCGCCGCCGGACTGCGGGCCGACACGCTCGGCTCCGCGATCAGCCCCCTGTTCAACGGCTTCATGTGCAGCGCCTTCGCCCAGAACATCGGTCTGGTCGCGATGACGAGGATCCGCAGCCGGTTCGTCGTCGCCTGCGGTGGCGGCTTCCTGGTCCTGATGGGCCTGTCGCCGGTCATGGCCTCCCTGATCTCGGTCGTCCCGCGACCGGTGCTCGGCGGGGCCGGGGTCGTCCTCTTCGGCTCGGTCGCGGCGAGCGGTATCCAGACGCTGGTCAAGGCCGGCCTGGAGAAGGACAACAACGTGCTGATCGTGGCGGTCTCGCTGGCCGTCGGCATCATCCCGATCACGGAGCCGGAGTTCTACCACGCCTTCCCGGAGACCGCGAAGATCATCCTGGACTCGGGCATCTCGACCGGCTGTGTCGCGGCGGTCCTGCTCAACCTGGTCTTCAACCACCTGGGCAAGCACCGGGACGACGACACCGTCACGGCGCCCATGGAACCGGGCGAGGAGATCTCCGAGGCCCGCACGGCCAAGGCGGCGCACGTCCACTGAGCGCGCCCCGTCCGTCCGCCGAGCCGGCTCCCGCGTCCGACGCGGGGGCCGGCCGCGCGCGTACGGTCGTCCTCGTCAACCCCAACACCTCCCCAGCCACGACGGCGATGATGACCGCGATCGCCCGTCGCACGCTGGGGCGGTCGGTCCGGGTGCGCGGGGTGAGCGTGGCGCGAGGCCCCCGCATGCTCACCGACCCGGCGGAGCTCCGGGCCGCCGCGCCCGAGGTCGTCGCCGCCGGCCGCCGCGCCCTGGCCGCCGGCGACTGCGCGGCGCTGCTGGTGGCGGCCTTCGGCGACCCGGGCCTGGACGAACTCCGGGCCGTGGCCGACGTCCCGGTCGTCGGCATCGGGGAGGCGTCCCTCCTGGAGGCGTCCGCCGCCGGAACCCCCTTCGGCATCGCGACCACGACCCCCCTCCTGGCGGACGCCATCGCCCACCGGGTCGCCCGCCTCGGCCTCACCCCTCTCTTCACCGGCCTCCGCCTGACCGAGGGCGCCCCCGAACACCTGGCGTCCCACCCGGACTCGCTCCGCGAGAGCCTCGCCCACGCCGTGGAGCAGTGCGTGGTACGGGACGGCGCACGCTCCGTCGTCATCGGCGGCGGCCCCCTCGCCGCCGCGGCGGAATCCCTGCGCCCTCGCTTCACGATCCCCCTGATCGCCCCGGTCCCGGCGGCCTGCCGGGCAGCCGCACGGCTGCTGAAGGGCACATCCTGAGGACAGCGTCGGGCGGCGCCACGGTCGTTCGCTCGGCTCAGGCCGGGCGCCGGCCCGGGTCGCGGCGGCTGAGGACAGCGTCGGGCGGCGCGACGGTTCTTCTCCATACTCAGCCCGGGTCGCGGCGGTTGATGACCAAGGCGGGCGGCGCCATGGTCGTTCGCTCGGCTCAGGCCGGGCGCCAGCCCGGGTCGCGGCCGCTGAGGCCGATCACGCGGTCGAGGTGAGGCGCGTCCTCGGGGACCGGGACGACCGGGGCGAAGAAGCCACCCTCTCCCGAGGAGCCGTCCGAGGGCGTCAACAGCTCCTCGCAGGCCGCCAGTTCCGCCTCCCCCACCTCGTACTCCCGCCCCGTCGCCCGGGCCAGGTCCCAGCCGTGGATCACCAGCTCGTCGAGGGCGATCCGGCCCATCACGGAAGCTGGCAGCTCGACCCCGCCCGCCTGCGTGTCCCCCTCCCAGGCACCGGGCTCCCGCCAGGCCGTCGCCAGTTCGTCCAGCGCCTTCGGCAGCGCCGTGCGCCAGCCGTCCTCCAGTACCGGCAGGGCGGAGTCGGGCGCGGTGCTCGTCGTCGGGCCGAACTCCTTCCGGGCCGCGTCGCGGAAGGCCACGCTCAGCCCCGCCAGGTGGGCGAGCAACTCCCGTACGGCATAGTCGGGGCAGGGCGTCGGGTCCCCGAGCCGTTCGTCCCCGACGTCCGCCGCCAGCCGCGCGACGCGCTCCGCGGCGGCTCCCAGATCGATCTGTGTCGTCTTCTCCATGCAGGACAGACCGCCGCGCCCGCCGAAACTCATCGCAGGCCCCCGACCGACACCCCACCGCACTCACCGCTCCACCCCGATCCGCCGTCGGCACTCCCGTGCCAGCGCGGGATACGCCTCCGCGATCGCCTCGTACAGCCGCGTCCGCAGCAGACGTTCGGCCTCCGCCCGCCCCGTCGAGCCGTACAGCCCGTCCAGCAGCGTGTCGTACCGCGACAGCGCGTGCCGCAGATAGCTCACCTGCCAGCGCACCAGCGCCCCCGCCACCACCCCGCCCGGGCTGCGGGCCCCGAGCAGATGCCGATGGCGCACCGCCCTGCGCTCCAGTTCCGCCGCCGGAAGGCGCGGCACGACGATCGGCTCCGCCCGGATGGCCGCCAGCACCGCCCGGCGCCGGCGCTGCGCCCCCGCCTCGGCCACCGCCGACCTGGTGCCCGAGGCGGCCGCGCACCGCCCGAACTCCGGCGTCCGCTCCACCGCCTCCACCCGCGCCAGCAGATACAGCCGTACCGGTGCGATCGACCACCGCCGCGGGTCCCGGCCCTGCACATCCGGCTCGCCCAGCAGGTCCCGCACCATCGCGTCGGTCCAGCCGCGCTCCCGCAGCCCGACGAGCGTCACATAGGTCGCACGATCCGTCATGATCCCCCCTCGATCTCGTCACGGAGAGTGACGAATCAAGTGAAGCGCACGCCGCTGACAACGGCCCCGCACCGCCCTCTTGTCGCATGCCGCCCCCAGATGCAATAAAGGTCTGGACCATGTCGACGGACGGAGCCCTGCCCATGCAACGCCCGCTCGCCACAGCCCTGTTGAGCGTCGCCGTCCTCTGCCTCGCGGCCTGCGGGGGCGGCCCGGCGAAGGACACCAGCGCCCCCACCACCCCCACCGGAGTCACCGCCTCCGCGGGCAGTGCGCACACCGTCCACGTCATGTGGAGCCCGGCCACCGACGACCGCGCCGTCACCGCCTACGAGGTCTACCAGCAGGGCCGCAAGGTCAAGGACCTCCCCGCCACCACCCTGATGACGGACGTCCTCGACCTCACCCCCGCCACCCCGTACGCCTTCACCGTCCGCGCCCGCGACGCGGCCGGAAACCGCTCCCCGCACAGCGCAGCCGTCCCCGCCACCACCCTCGCGGCGACGGCCGACGACCGCACCGCCCCCTCCCGCCCGACAGCCCTGCGCGCCACCGCCGACGGCGGCCACGCGGCCACCCTGACCTGGGCACCGGCCCGCGACGACACCCGCGTCACCGCCTACGACATCTACCAGGCGGACACCCGCGTCCACACCGTCCCCGGCACGGCCACCACCGCCCGGGTCACCGGCCTGCGCCCCGGCACGATCTACTCCTTCACCGTCCGCGCCCGCGACGCCGCCGAGAACTCCTCGCCGGACAGCACCCCCGCCGACCTCACCACCGCCGAGGCCCCCGGCGCCGCCCCCGACACCGCCCCCACGGACCTGGAGGCGACGGCCACCAGGCGCGAGATCACCCTGACCTGGACCCCGCCCAGGACCGGCGCCCCGGTCAGGGAGCACCAGCTCCACCTGAACGAGCAGTTCGCCACCACCATCATCTGGGGCGCCGCCCCACCCCCCGGCCGCGCCACCTACACGTTCACCGTCACCGACCCCCCGGGCACCCGCTACAGCGTCAAACTCCGTGCCAAGCTCCCGGACGGCACCTGGGGTGACTTCTCCGCCCAGAGGACCGTTGTCGTCCCATGACGGCGTCGCCGCGCCGTCGGCGTCCGGCCCCCGCCGGAACTACCCTTGAAGGCGTGGCTGGCACCGTGCTCACCAACACCGGACTCGACGCGTTCCTCGACGGGACCCCGGAGCTCCGTGACCCCCCGTCCGTCCGCGCCGCCGACGCCGTACTGAGCCTGCTGGCGCTGCGCGGGGCGGATCGCCGCAGCGGGCTGCCGGAGCCGACCGTCGGGTTCGTGCGGCATCTGCTCGTGGAGGACGCGCCGGCGTTCGTCTACGCCACACCCGAGGAGCTGAAGGCGTATCCGGCCGTGCTCGTCGCCCTCACCGAGCGGGTGCGGGAGGCCGGGCGGCTCAACGCGAAGCGGCAGGCACGGATCGTGGCCGCCATCAAGGAGACCCTGCCCGACTTCGAGCGGGCGATGAACGACCCCGGCAACCTCACCTGGCAGCGCTGGTACGCCTCGCTCCTGCGCGCCGACGGCGCCGACCCCGCCGATCCCGACGCCGTACGGGCCTGGCTCGCCGCCCACGAGGGCGTGACGCCCCCGGACGGGCTGCACCGGGCCGACCTGATGAACCGGAGCCTCCTCGCCGACACGGTGCTCGCCGAGCTGCTGAGCACGGCGTACGTACGGGATGCCGAGACACCGTCGCCCGCCGGGCCGCTGCTGTCCGACGGGGACGTCTCACACGGGGTGGGCCGGCTGGCCGGCCTGCTGGTCGACCGCTGGACCGCGGAAGGGCTCGCGGAAGCCCTCACCGGCCCCTACGCCCACCTGGCCCCGGGCCCGGACGCCTTCCCGCACCTCGCCCTCGCCGACACCCTCCTCGACGAGCACCTCGACTACTACGGCGACGCCTGGGCCCCGCTGCCGCCCCCGCCCGTGGAGGCCCACGACCCCCAGCGCTCCGTCGAGGCCGAGGCGGACCGGCTGGCCACGGCCGTCGAGGAGATGAAGGGCGAGAACGGCGGACCGTACGACGGCGAGGCGGCCCATCTGCTCTACGCCCTCTACCAGCGCGGGTCCTGCGCCGAGTCCGTCGCGCGCAGGGCCGCCGAGTTCGAGGACTGGCCCGTCGACCCGCGCCAGGAGGACGCCCCGGTCCTGGTCCCCGCGAAGGCGCCCGACGGCTACGAGGTCCCGTCGGCGGAGGAGCTGTCACGGCTCTGCGGAACGGCGGTCTCCGTCACCGAGGCCGACCGCGCCCGGCTCGAAGCCCCCGCGCGGGCCATGGCCGACACCGTCGACCGGCTCGCGGCCACCGGCATGGTCTTCCGTACGGGCGACGCCTTCGGCCTCACCCTCCAGGGCATCGAGGTGGTCCGCTACCTCCTGCGGGTCGGCCATGTCGCCGCCCCCGACGCCGCCGAGGTCGCGGCCTGGGACGCCCCCACCGTGGTCGCGGCCGCCGAGGGGTGGTCCGCCTCCGCCGCCGGGCGCGTACTGGCCGACTGGCTCCACGCGCGCGGGGACACCGTCGAGGCATGGTCACAGCTCATCGCGGCCTTCGGCACCGTGAACGCCGGCACCTGGGAGGCCGCCGACACCCGGGCCCTCTTCGGCTTCGTCGACACCGGCGCCGCACCCTCCGAGGCCCTCCGGAACGCCCTCGGGGACCCGGTGATGGGCGCGTACGCCTTCGAGGTCCTGCACGCCCGGGGCGAGCCGGCGGACGAGGCCCGCGTCCCGCTGTCCGCCGAGGCCGTCCTCCTCCTGGACCGGCTGCGCCGCACGGACGGGCGGACCCTCCTGGACGCGGCGGCCGCGGACTGGCCCGGCGGGGCATCCGCGCTGGTCAAGGAGATGACGGCGGCCGACCCGCATCGGGCCGAGCGGGTCCTGCCTTCTCTGGGCATCGACGTGCCGGCGCCGAAGAAGGGGCGGGCGCGGCGCGGAGGACGCCGCCGCACCCGCTGAACCCACCGGCGGGGCCGCCGCCCCGGCCGGACCCACCGGGAGCAGGCGGTCAGGACACGGTCGTCAGATACATCCCGGAGGGTCCCGTCCCCGCCGTGTTGCGGCAGCTGTGGTCGCCGCTGGGCCGGGCGTGGATCAGCGAGAGACACCGGCCGAGCGCCAACTGCCCGTAGTAGTTCGGGTGCATGTTCTCCTGGAGGGGCCCCTGGGTCTCGTTCTGGTCGATCCAACGCGCCCACTCACTGCTCGTGGCCGAGGCCGGCGCGGCCGGGCTGACCTGCTTGCTGGCCTTCGCGCACACCTCGCGGCCCTGGAGCATGTCGCGCAGATCCATGAACTGGACGCCCTTCGCCGCGGCGACGCCCTTGAGGCGGTTCGCGATCTGGGGCACGAGCGAGTCCCGCGCCCAGTCGGAGTCCCGGTTCCAGAACGGGCAGCCGCCCGTGTCGGTGCGGCTCCAGCCGCTCTCCGCGTACCGGTTCTCCGCGGCGCGCGGGATGGGCGAGGGGTACGACTGCAGCACGATCCGGTAGTCGGAGGCGGCGTAGCCGGCCACCGTCATCACCGCCCGGATCTCGTCGACGGACTTGCCCACCTTGGCCATCACACCGTCGATCTTCGCGTCGACGACCTGCTGCTGGTCGTCGTGGCAGTACGAGTACCAGATGATGTAGTCCGTCGCGCACTTCGTGACGATGTCGGCGAAGCCCAGGTCGTTGCCTCCGATCGACAGCACGATCATCTCGACGTCGTGCGAGGCGGCGATGCGGGTGAGCTGGTCGGCCTGCGGAGCCTCGCCCTTGTACGAGAGCCCGCCGCTCGCGGCCCGGAAGACGTTCTGCGTCGTGGCGCCCGAGCAGGCCAGGTTGATCAGGGCCGAGGCGATCCCGGTCGCGCTGCGCACCTCCGCCGAGTCCGACCGGTGGCACCCGTTGGCGGCCGTGGTCCCGTACACCCGGCCGGGATCGTACGTACTCCCGGTCCACGCCCGGTCGGTGCCGTCGCGGCTGCCGCTGGTGGTGAGGCTGTTGCCCTGCCAGCGCCCGGCCTCGCCGGAGATGTAGCTGTCGCCCATCGACACGACGGCGGTGGGCCCGGAACCGGGGCTCGCCACGGCGGGGGAGGCGGTCCCGGTGGCCGTCAGCGCGGCGGCGGCGAGGGACAGGGCGAGAAGCCCGCGGACGGCGCGGCGAGGGGAAGAGCGCATGGCTGTGTGCTCCTGCGTCGGTGCAGAGGAGTGGGGGACAGCCGCCGGCCGGTGGCATGCGGAATCTGGCATGCCGTGGCTTGTTACCGCTAGGTAGCGGTCGATCTCGGTTGCGTCACAGGCCCTGTGAAACGCCCCGGAGCGAAATTCGGCTCCGCCCCCGGTGCTGTGCGTACACCGGGGGCGGAGCCTGTTCGGGAGGACTGTTCGGCCGCTGTGCGGTCAGCCGTCAGTCGTTCCGCTCATGGGGTGATCAGCCGGTCAGCTGGTCGTACGCCGGGAGCGTCAGGAAGTCGGCGTAGTCGGCGTCGAGCGAGACGCGCAGGAGCAGGTCGTGGGCCTGCTGCCACTTGCCGGCCGCGAAGGCCTCGTCGCCGATCTCCTCGCGGATCGCGGCCAGTTCCTCCGCCGCGACCTTGCGAGCCAGCTCCGGGGTGGCGCGCTCGCCATTCTCGAAGACGACGCCCGCGTTGATCCACTGCCAGATCTGCGAGCGCGAGATCTCGGCGGTGGCCGCGTCCTCCATCAGGTTGAAGATGGCCACGGCGCCGAGGCCGCGCAGCCACGCCTCGATGTAGCGAATACCGACCTGGACGGCGTTGCGCAGACCGTCGTAGGTGGGGTCGGCGTCGAGCGAGTCGATGGCGATCAGGTCACCGGGCGCCACGGAGACGTCCTCACGGAGGCGGTCCTTCTGGTTCGGCTTGTCGCCGAGGACCGCGTCGAAGGAGGCCATCGCGATCGGGACCAGGTCCGGGTGCGCGACCCAGGAGCCGTCGAAACCGTCACCGGCCTCGCGGTCCTTGTCCGCCTTGACCTTCTCGAACGCGACCTTGTTCACCTCGGCGTCGCGCCGCGACGGGATGAAGGCGGCCATGCCGCCGATCGCGTGCGCGCCGCGCTTGTGGCAGGTGCGGACGAGGAGTTCGGTGTACGCGCGCATGAACGGGGCCGTCATCGTGACCGCGTTGCGGTCCGGCAGGACGAACTTGGCGCCGCCGTCACGGAAGTTCTTCACGATGGAGAAGAGGTAGTCCCAGCGGCCGGCGTTCAGGCCCGCCGCGTGGTCGCGGAGCTCGTAGAGGATCTCCTCCATCTCGTACGCGGCCGTGATCGTCTCGATCAGGACGGTGGCGCGCACGGTGCCCTGCGGGATGCCGACGTAGTCCTGCGCGAAGACGAAGATGTCGTTCCAGAGGCGGGCCTCCAGGTGCGACTCCGTCTTCGGCAGGTAGAAGTACGGGCCCTTGCCCAGCTCGATGAGGCGCTTGGCGTTGTGGAAGAAGTACAGGCCGAAGTCGACCAGCGCGCCGGGGACCGGGCGGCCCTCGAACGTCAGGTGGCGCTCCTCCAGGTGCCAGCCGCGCGGCCGCATGACCACCGTGGCGAGCTCGTCGGCGGGCTTCAGGGCGTACGACTTGCCCGACTTCGGGTCCGTGAAGTCGATGTTCCGGGTGTACGCGTCGATCAGGTTGACCTGCCCCAGGACCACGTTCTCCCAGGTCGGGGCCGAGGCGTCCTCGAAGTCGGCGAGCCACACCTTGGCGCCGGAGTTCAGCGCGTTGATCGTCATCTTGCGGTCGGTCGGACCGGTGATCTCGACACGGCGGTCGTTCAGGGCCGCCGGCGCAGGCGCGACCCTCCAGGACTCGTCGGCACGGATCGCCGCGGTCTCCGGGAGGAAGTCGAGCGTGGAGGTGCGGGCGATCTCGGCGCGGCGCTCGGCCCGGCGGGAGAGGAGCTCGTCCCGGCGCGGGGTGAACCGCCGGTGCAGCTCCGCCACGAAGGCGAGGGCCGCGTCGGTGAGCACCTCCTCCTGCCTCGGCAGGGGCGCGGCTTCGACGACGGCCAGAGGGGACGGCGCTGGTGCGGACATGAACTGTCACTTCCTTCAGCGGGCTTCACGGGCGGTGCCTTTGCGGCCGCCGGGCGTCGCGTATCGGCACGGAGTGCCGCAGGCGCCGAGATACGGCCGCGAGCGCCGTCAGAGGTATCAGGCGCTTCTGAACAGTGGATATTAGTTTCCTCATAGTGGAAGTTCAAGATGTGTCGATGTCGAGATTCTCCGGATCGACACAACATGGCTCTCAGTGCCACGTCCTTCACTCCAGGTGTGCCAGGTCGGCCTCCGTGTCGATGTCGTACGGTTCGGCCACATCCGAGCAGTCGACGAGGGTGATCGCATCCCGATGCGCCGCCAGATAGTCACGGGCTCCCCGGTCGCCGACCGCCCCCGCCGCGATGCCCGCCCACCGGTCCGCGCCGAAGAGCACGGGATGCCCGCGCCGCCCCTCGTACGCCGCCGCCACCAGGGAGTCACGGGACCGGTACGCCCCCCGGACGCGCGCCACCGCCTGGGCCCCGATCCCCGGCTGGTCCACCAGGGAGACCACTGCCGCGTCCACCGGCGGCGCCTCGGCGCCGAGCGAGCCGAGCCCCACCCGCAGCGACGACCCCATGCCCTCCGCCCACTCCGGGTTGTCCACCAGGACGCACCCCGGCAGCTCGGCCCGCTCCCGTACGGCATCGGCCGAGGCGCCGAGGACCACATGGATCACCTCGCAGCCGCCCTCGCGCAGCACACGCACCGCGTGCTCGACCAGCGGGCGGCCGCGGTGGGACAACAGGGCCTTGGGGCGGCCGCCCAGGCGCCGCCCACCGCCCGCGGCGAGCAGCAGCCCGGCCACCACCGGCGCGGAGGGAGAGGAGGGAAGCGTCGTATGTGTCATGAGGACTGCATACCTCATGCCCACGAGGGACACGGACGCCTGAATTTACGTCCCCGGAGTGGCGCGCCCGGCGCACGATGGCGTTAACTTGCCCGCGACCCCGGCGGCTGACCCCCGTTCGACGGGTCGGTTCGGAGTGTGGGGTTCGGCGCACGGTGCCGTGCGAGGGGGAGAACTTTGTTGCGGAGCATGGGGCAGAGGCGTGTGACGACCACCGGCAGCGGCGAGGACCCGAGGGTGGCTGAGCTGCGTGCCGCCGTCTCCCGGCTCCGCCGGGAACTCGCGGGACATCCGGCCGAGTTCGCGGACCGGGGCATCGCCGAGGACGAACTCGCCTCGCTGGACGCGATGGCCGCCGGCGGCGCCCCGGAGGTACGGCGGCTGCGCCGCTCCCTGCTGCTGATCGCCGGCTCGATCGGCTCCGTCAGCGCTCTCGCCAACGGCCTCGCAGGCGTCCGCAAGGCCGTGGAACTCTTCGGCGAGCCCCCGCGCGAGGCCTGAGCCGGGGCACCACCGGGGTGCTTCGTGCGCGAACCGCGCAGGGGCGGGGGCGGCTTGAACGGGCACGCCGGGCGGCCGGTCGGCGCCCTCCCCGCACGGTCGGGGCCGGTCGGCGGTGCCCGGCTGGCGCCCGTCCCGCACGGTCAGGCTGGTTCGGTGGCGCCCGGCTGGCGCCCGCTCCGCAAGGTCAGCGCCGGATCAGGCGCCGTGCCCTCGCCGCCGCCACCGCCGCCGTGCGCGATTCGACCCCCAGCTTGGCGAAGATGTGCACCAGATGCGACTTCACCGTCGCCTGGCTCAGGAACAGCCGCTTGCTGATCTGCTGGTTCGACAGGCCCTCGCCCACCAGCTCCAACACCTCCAGTTCGCGCTTGGTCAGCGCCTCCGCCGGCGTCCGCATCCGGTCCATCAGCCGGTGCGCCACCGCCGGTGCGAGCGCCGACTGGCCCGCCGCCGCCGTACGGACCGCCGCCGCCAGCTCCTCCGGCGGGGCGTCCTTCAGCAGATACCCCGAGGCGCCCGCCTCGACCGCCGCCAGGATGTCGGTGTCCGTGTCGTACGTCGTCAGCACCAGGACCCGCGGACCGCCCGCCACCGCCGTGATCGCCGCCGTCGCCTCCGAGCCGTGCATCCCCGGCCCGAACTGCAGATCCATCAGCACCACGTCCACCCCTCCGGCGGCGGCCAGCTCCACCGCCCGCTCGGCCGTGGCCGCCTCGCCCACCACGGTGAAGCCCGGCTCCGTGTCCAGGACCGCGCGCAGCCCGGCCCGTACCACCGGATGGTCGTCGGCGAGAAGGAGACGGATCGTCATCGGGACACTCCGGAGGGAAGGGGAGACGGGAGCGGGAGCGAGACGGCGACAGCCGTGCCCTGCCCGGGCGCGGACTCCACCGTGAACGTGCCGCCCAGCGAACGGGCCCGCGCGCGCATCGCCGGCACCCCGAAGCCTCCCTCCGGTGACGACGAGAGCAGCGCCGGATCGAAGCCCCTGCCGTCGTCGACCACGTCGAGCGTCACCGAGGCGTCCATGAAGGACAGGGTGATCTCCACCCGCCCGGCCTCCGCGTGCCGGACCGTGTTCGACAGCGCGGACTGGGCGATCCGCAGCAGCGCCACCTCGTACGGAGTCGGCAGCTCGACCGGTGTCCCGCTCAGCGTGAAACGGGCCCGCGAGGCCGAGCCGGGGCCGGTCTCGCACAGCCGCTCCAGCGCCGCCGCCAGCGAGCCGTGCTCCAAGTCGGGTGGCGACAGGGCCCGGACGAACCGCCGCGCCTCCGCGAGGTTGTCCTGGGCCGCACGCCGGGCCCGGTCGATGTGCCCGGCGGCCGGCGAGCCCTCGGGCAGCGCCCGCTCGGCGGCCCGCAACAGCAACTGGATCGAGGAGAGTCCCTGCGCCAGCGTGTCGTGGATCTCCCGCGCGAGCCGCTCACGCTCCGCCAGCGTCCCGGCATGCCGCTCGGCCGCCGCCAGCTCCGCCCGCGTCGCGATCAGCTCCACGACCATCCGGCGCCGCCGCTCGCTCTCCCGGTACAGCGTCTGATAGCCGAGCACCGTCGCCACCGCGACGGCCGCGCCCAGCAGCGGCCCGATGAAGACGCCCGGATTCAGCGGGCCGGCGTGCCGGACGTACGAGAGGATCGCCACGCAGGCCGTCAGTGCCACCGACGGCAGCGACCAGCGCACGGGCAGCAGATGCAGCTGAAGGAAGTAGAGCGGGAACGCCACCCACAGGCCCTCCGGCGTCAGCCACAGCAGCGCCAGCCAGGACGCGCAGAGCACGCCGAGCCACCCGGCGGCGGCCCGCCGCGAGTCGCGTACGGACGGCAGGAGGGAACCGGCGGCGTAGACCGCGCCGGTCAGCGCCGCCACGACCGGGCCCGCGGCGGTGTCCGCCCGGACCGCGGCCAGCGCGAGCAGGCCCGCCATCAACAGATGCAGGCAGAGGCGCAGGGCGCGCAGGGCCGGGGTGAGGGAACGCGGGTCCATGATCTGCCAGCGTAGGGCGCAGCCGACAATCCGGACTCAACCGAAAGTTTGATTGCGAGGCAATCCGTGGCGCGATGCCGCACCCCGGTGCCGCGTCGCACTCTGGATGCATGTTCGTGGCATGGAGAGACCTGCGCTTCGCCAAGGGGCGATTCACCCTGATGGGCACCGTGATCGTGCTGATCACCCTGCTCGTCGGCCTGCTGTCCGGGCTGACCGCCGGGCTCGCCCGCGAGAACATCTCGGCGATCACCGGGCTGCCCGCGGACCGGCTCGCCTTCGCCGCCCCGCCCGCCGGTCGTGAGGTCTCCTTCACGAACTCGACGGTGACCGAGCGGCAGTGGCGGGAGTGGGCCGAGCGGCCCGGGGTGGAGAGCGCCCGGCCGCTCGGCATCCGTACCCTCAACGCCGCCGCCGGGGACCGCACGGCCGCCGTCTCCGCGTTCGGTACGGAGCCGGGAGCGGGCCTCGCCCCCGAGAGCGGACGGCTCGGGCCCGGACGGGTCGTCCTGTCGGAGTCCGCCGCCGACGAACTGGGCGTGGCCGCCGGCGGCGCGGTACGGCTCGGCCCGCTGCGGGCGACCGTCGCGGCGGTCGCGGGCGACGCCTCGTACAGCCACACGCCGGTCGTCTGGACCGCGCTCGACGACTGGCAGAAGCTGGGGCACGACGGCACGACCCCCGAGGGGCAGGCCACCGTCGTCGCTCTCACGACGACCGAGGAGGCGGACCTGGCGGCGGGCGACAAGGCGATCGGTACCCAGGCGCGGACGATCGACGGAGCCCTCACCGCCATAGGGTCCTACCAGGCAGAGAACGGTTCGCTGCAACTGATGCGTGGGTTCCTCTTCGTCATCTCCGCACTCGTCATAGGGGCGTTCTTCACGGTCTGGACGATCCAGCGCAGCGGTGACGTCGCCGTCCTGAAGGCGCTGGGAGCCTCCACCCCGTATCTGCTGAAGGACGCGCTCGGGCAGGCGGTGCTGATGCTCACCGCCGGGACTCTCCTCGGCACCGGCCTCGCGGTCGCCGTCGGAGCGCTCGTGAGCGGCGGCGACGTGCCCTTCGTCCTCGAACCACTGACCGTGCTCGGCCCGGCCGCCGTGACGATCGGCCTCGGCGTGCTCGGCGCGGCCCTGTCCATCCGGCGGATCACCGCCGTCGATCCCCTCACCGCTCTCGGGAGCGTGCGATGACCCTGCTGCTCGACGACGTGACGCTGACCTACCCCGACGGGGAGGGGCGGCTCACCGCTCTCGACTCCGTCTCCCTGGAGGTGCCCGCCGGCCGCCTCACCGCGGTCGTCGGACCCTCCGGCTCCGGCAAGTCGAGCCTGCTCGCGGTCGCGGCGACGCTGGTGACACCGGACCAGGGGCGGGTGATCGTCGCCGGTACGGACACGGGTGGGCTGGGCCCGGCGGGCAGGGCGGCGCTGCGACGGGAGCGGATCGGGATCGTCTTCCAACAGCCCAACCTGCTCCCGTCACTGTCCGCGGTGGAGCAGCTCCAGGTGATGGCCCACCTCTCGGGCGCCAGACCCAAGGCGGTACGGGACAGGGCCCTGGCCCTCCTCGACGCGGTCGGCCTCGTGGAGCTGGCCGCTCGCCGCCCGCACCAGCTCTCCGGCGGCCAACGCCAGCGCGTCAACATCGCGCGGGCCCTGATGAACGAGCCGTCCGTACTCCTCGTCGACGAGCCGACCAGCGCCCTGGACCACGAGCGGGGCGCCGCGATCGTCGACCTGCTGGCCACGCTGACCAGGGAACGGGGCACGGCGACGGTGCTGGTCACCCACGACCGCACGCATCTGGCGCGCACGGACGCGACGGTGACCCTCCGGGACGGCCGTCTCTCCCAGGGGGCCACCGTATGAACGCGCCGCTCCGCGAACACGCCGGCCTGTCACTGGCCGAGGGGCAGCGACCTCAGGTCCTTGCGGAGGATCTTGCCCGCCGCGGACTTCGGCACGGCGTCGGTGAACTCGACGATCCGCACCTTCTTGTGCGGGGCGACCCGCTCGGCGACGAACGCGATCACCTCGTCCGCGGTCAGTTCGGCGCCCGGCCGGCGGACCACGAACGCGCGGGGGATCTCGCCGGACTCGTCGTCCGGGTAGCCGACGACCACGGCGTCGACGATCGCCGGATGGGTGAGGAGCAGCGCCTCCAGCTCGGCCGGCGGCACCTGGTAGCCCTTGTACTTGATGAGCTCCTTCAGCCGGTCGACGACGTAGACCTCGCCCCGGGGGCCGAGCCGGGCGATGTCGCCGGTGCGCAGGAACCCGTCGGCGAGGATCGTCTCCTCGGTCGCCTTGGCGTTGCCGAGGTAGCCGGCCATCACGTTGGGGCCGCGCACCTGGAGTTCGCCCGTGGCGCTGTAGCCGTTCTCGACGGCCTCCACCTCCGCCCCCGTCTCGGGGTCCACCAGCCGGAACTCCACGTTCGGGACGGCGAACCCGATCGATCCGACCGACAGCGAACCGTCGGCGGGAGTGACATGGGAGACCGGGCTCAGCTCGGTCATCCCGAAGCCCTGCATCATCCGGCAGCCGAGCTTGGCCGCCAGCGCCTCACCGAGCGCCTCGTCCAGCGGGGCCGCGCCGCTCACCACGGTCCGCACGGAGGACAGGTCGTACTGGTCGGCCATCGGGTGCTTGGTGAGGGCGACCGCGATCGGCGGTGCGACGTACAGGAAGGTGCAGCGCCGGTCCTGGACGGTGCGGAGGAAGTCCGCGAGGTCGAAGCGTGGCAGGGAGGCGATGGTGGCGCGGGCCCTGAGGGACAGGTTCAGGATCACGTTCATGCCGTAGATGTGGAAGAACGGCAGCACGGCCAGCACCGAGTCCTCGGCCGACAGCGGCAGGACCGGCTCGTTCTGGCAGATGTTGGCGACCAGGTTGGCGTGGGTCAGCATGACGCCCTTGGCCCGGCCGGTCGTCCCCGAGGAGTACGGCAGCACCGCGAGGTGCGTCGCGGGGTCGACCGACACCTCGGGCGCCGGGCGCCCCTCGGCCAGCATCGCGGGCAGCGTGTCGTGCCCGGTGCCGGGGTCGAGGAGGTAGAGGTCCTCGGCGGGGATGCCGACGTCGGCGGTCGCGGCGAGCGCGGTCATCAGGAGCGGGGTGACCGTGACGTACCGGGTGGCCTTGGAGTCGCGCAGCTGCGTGGCGATCTCGGCAGGGGTGTAGAGGGCGTTGACCGTGGTGACGGTGGCGCCGGCGCGCAGGATCCCGTGGAACGCGACCACGAACTCCGGGCAGTTGGGCGCGTGCAGGGCCACCACGTCGCCCGGACGCAGCCCGCGCTCGGCGAGCGCACCCGCGAAGAGCAGGATCCGGTCGGCGAGTTCGCCGTAGGTCAGCGCACGGCCGGAGGGTCCGTCAACGATCGCGACCCGGTCCCGGTCGGCGGCGTCGAGCGTGCCGAACAGGAGCTCGTGCACGGTCACGTTCGGAACGACGACGTCGGGAAGCGGACTGCGGAAGATCACGGTGGTCTCCTCGAAGGGGCGGGCCGCGCGGGACGAAAGGCGACGGTGCCGCGCATCCTGCCGCAGGCGGGAGCGCGGCGCGACAGGACGAAGAACACGTTGGTGCTCACTCGCCGAGCTGGGATGATCCGCCTGTCCGCACCCAGCGCCCGCGCCGGCGCCAGGCCGAGCCCGCGAGACCCCGCCAGGCCCGCGCCCCTCCCCGCAACGCCAGGCCCGCCTTCCACGCCGCCCGTCCCCGCGCCGTCGCAGGCCCGAGCCCATGAAGCCCGCCGGCGCCCGATGCCAGGCCGGCGCCCCTTCCGCAACGCCGGGCCCGCCGCCCGGATCGGCTAGCCCTGGCCGTTGCCCGCCGTGTTCGCCAGGGCCGTGGAGAGTTCCCGTGCGACCTCCTGGAGGACGGGGACGATCTTCTCCGTCGCCGTCTCCGTGACGCGGCCCGCCGGGCCCGAGATCGAGATGGCCGCCGCGGTGGGGGAGTCGGGGACGGAGACCGCGAGGCAGCGGACTCCTACCTCCTGCTCGCTGTCGTCGACCGCGTAACCCGCCTCGCGCACCATCGCGAGCGCGTCCAGGAAGCCCTCGGGCGTGGTGATGGTCTTCTCGGTCGCGGCAGGCATGCCGGTACGGGCGAGCAGCGCGCGGACCTCGTCCGCCGGGGTGTAGGCGAGCAGTGCCTTGCCCACGCCCGTGGAGTGCGGCAGGACGCGTCGGCCGACCTCGGTGAACATTCGCATCGAGTGCTTGGACGGCACCTGCGCGACGTACACGATCTCGTCGCCGTCGAGCAGCGCCATGTTCGCGGTCTCGCCCGTCTCCTCGACGAGCCGCGCGAGGTACGGGCGGGCCCAGGTGCCGAGCAGCCGGGCGGCGGACTCGCCGAGCCGGATGAGCCGGGGGCCGAGCGCGTACCGGCGGTTGGGCTGCTGACGGACGTAGCCGCAGGCCACGAGGGTGCGCATCAGACGGTGGATGGTGGGCAGCGGCAGCCCGCTGCTGGCGGAGAGTTCGCTGAGCCCGACCTCGCCGCCCGCGTCGGCCATGCGCTCGAGAAGGTCGAACGCACGCTCAAGGGACTGCACGCCGCCGCTCGCGGCGGCGGGCTTGGCGGCGTCGGTGGTGCTGGCGCTGGACGTCGGCACGTCGAGGTCCTTTCGAGGCAGGCGGGCAAGGCAGCAGCCTACCGGGCCGTCCCACCCGACACACGGTCCCGGTCCCGGCGTACGGGCCGGTCAGGGGGGTGTTTGTCCGGTGTCGGCGGCCGTCCGGCGACGTCCTCGTCCGCCCCGCATGTGGAGAGCTACGTTCTACTCTACGAAATTATCCTTCCACTTCATGGAAACGTCCAAGTGGCCGCTGTCCCGGGCGGTCCGGCGAGGGCATGCTGAAAGTGTGCCCTTGACGACATGTCGTCCTGAGTGAAGACTCCTTCAACAGTTCGTTGAATTTTTCTGCTGGGTGGAGAAGAAGGGGTACGGGTGGACGTCAATCTGGTACTGCGCTCGACAAGGGTCATCACCCCCGAGGGGACGCGCCCCGCGTCGATCGCCGTCTCCGGCGGGATCATCGCCGCGGTGCTGCCGTACGACGCCGAGGTCCCGGCCGGTGCCCGGCTGGAGGACATGGGCGACGACGTCGTCCTGCCCGGCCTGGTCGACACCCATGTGCATGTGAACGACCCCGGCCGCACCGAGTGGGAGGGCTTCTGGACGGCCACCCGCGCGGCCGCCGCCGGCGGCATCACCACGCTGCTCGACATGCCGCTGAACTCGCTGCCGCCGACCACGACCGTCGAGCACCTGCGGATCAAGCAGGACGTCGCCCGCCCCAAGGCACACATCGACGTCGGCTTCTGGGGCGGCGCGCTGCCCGACAACGTCAAGGACCTGCGACCCCTCCACGACGCCGGCGTCTTCGGCTTCAAGTGCTTCCTGTCCCCGTCCGGCGTGGAGGAGTTCCCCTCGCTCGACCAGGAGCAGCTGGCCTCCTCGCTCGCCGAGATCGCCGGCTTCGACGGCCTCATGATCGTGCACGCCGAGGACCCGCACCACCTCGCCGCCGCCCCGCAGCGGAACGGCGAAGAGGCCACCAAGTACGCGACCTTCCTCGCCTCCCGACCGCGTGACGCCGAGAACACCGCGATCGAGAACCTGATCAACCAGGCCCGCCGCCTGAACGCCCGCGTGCACGTCCTGCACCTGTCCTCCTCGGACGCGCTGCCGATGATCGCCGCCGCCAGGGCCGAGGGCGTCAAAATCACGGTGGAGTCCTGCCCGCACTTCCTCACCCTCACCGCCGAGGAGATCCCGGACGGCGCCACCGAGTTCAAGTGCTGCCCGCCGATCCGCGAGGCGTCCAACCAGGACGCCCTGTGGGAAGGGCTCGCCGACGGGACGATCGACTGCATCGTCTCCGACCACTCACCCTCCACCCCCGACCTCAAGACCCCCGACTTCCTCTCCGCCTGGGGCGGCATCTCCTCCCTCCAGCTCGGCCTGCCCGCCATCTGGACCGAGGCACGCCGCCGCGGCCACACCCTGGAGGACGTCGCCCGCTGGATGTCCGAGGGCCCCGCCCGGCTCGCGGGCCTGGAGCGCAAGGGCGCGATCGAGGCCGGCCGCGACGCCGACTTCGCCGTCCTCGACCCCGACGCGACCTTCACCGTCGACCCGGCCGAACTCCAGCACCGCAACCGGATCACCGCGTACGCGGGCAAGACCCTGCACGGCGTCGTCACCTCCACCTGGCTGCGAGGCGAGCGCATCGCCGACCGCGGCACCCTGGCCGAGCCCTCCGGCCGCCTCCTCGAAAGGAACAACTGACCCGTGACCGGCATACCCTCCTTCACCGGTGACGCCAGCCCCTACGGCGGCGGCGACCCCTACGCGGACTACCGCACCGCGGACTTCCCCTTCACCCAGTACGCCGACCTCGCCGACCGCCGCCTCGGCGCGGGCGTGATCGCCGCCAACGACGAGTTCTTCGCCGAGCGCGAGAACATGCTCAAGCCGGAGCCCGCCGAGTTCGACCCCGAGCACTTCGGCCACAAGGGCAAGATCATGGACGGCTGGGAGACCCGCCGCCGCCGTGGCGTCTCCGCCGAACAGCCGCACCCCACCGAGGACGACCACGACTGGGCACTCGTCCGCCTCGGCGCCCCCGGCGTCGTACGCGGCATCGTCGTCGACACCGCGCACTTCCGCGGCAACTACCCCCAGGCCGTCTCGGTCGAGGCAACCTCCGTGGCCGGTTCGCCCTCCCCGGAGGACCTCCTCGCCGACGACGTCAAGTGGACGACGCTCGTCCCGCGCACCGCCATCGGCGGCCACGCCGCCAACGGCTTCGCCGTCGACGTCGAGCAGCGCTTCACCCACCTGCGCGTCAACCAGCACCCCGACGGCGGCATCGCCCGCCTGCGCGTGTACGGCGAGGTCGCCCCCGACCCCAAGTGGCTCGGCGTCCTCGGCACCTTCGACCTCGCCGCGCTGGAGAACGGTGGCCAGGTCGAGGACGCCTCGGACCGCTTCTACTCCCCGGCGACCAACACCATCCAGCCGGGCCGCTCCCGCAAGATGGACGACGGCTGGGAGACGCGCCGCCGCCGCGACAAGGGCAACGACTGGATCCGCTACCAGCTGGTGGCCGAGTCCGAGATCCGCGCGGTCGAGATCGACACGGCGTACCTCAAGGGCAACAGCGCGGGCTGGGCGGCGCTCTCCGTCGCGGCCGAGGGCTCGGAGGACTGGACCGAGGTCCTGCCCCGCACCCGCCTTCAGCCGGACACCAACCACCGCTTCGTGCTCGACACCCCCGCGGTCGGCTCCCGCGTCCGGATCGACATCTACCCCGACGGCGGCATCTCCCGCCTCCGCCTCTTCGGCTCCCTCACCGAAGCGGGCGCGGCGCGCCTGACCGCCCGCCACCAGGAACTGGGCGGGTAACGACACCCCGCCCGGCCCGCGAGGGCGCACCGGCCCGACAGCACCGGCGCGCCCTCGCCCCCCTCTTTTTTTGGGCTCGGTTCGCCTCCGGGCGCTTGGAGCCGGGCTCGCAGCCCCGCCCGTGCTCGCCCCGCTCGTTCCTCGCGGGCCTGCGCCTCGACGACCGCGGCGTCGGCGGCGGTC
>NZ_JBSFTU010000053.1:0-40108 GCF_053591435.1 Streptomyces sp. NPDC003027 | reverse complement strand
GCGATCCGTCCCCTCGGCCCTGGCGGGCCTGGGGAGACCCCATGCACCAGACCCCGCTCCCTGATCCGGCCTGATCCAAACGAAAGACCCTAGGGTCTTTCGTACAGCGCCGCCATGCCCCGGGCCGCCTCCGCGAACCGCGCGCGGAGCGCGTCCGGGGCGAGCACCTCCGCCTCCGGGCCGAGCGTCAGCAGCTGGCCGTAGGCGACGTCCTCGTTCTCCACCCGCAGCGCCACCGTCACCCGGCCCTCCGCGTCCCGCGACCCGGAGGCCAGCGCCTCCTCGGCCGCCGCGCGGTCGGTGACGTACGGCAGCCGGCGGGCCCCCGCATCCGACAGCCGCAGCACCACCTCCGTACGCAGCAGGGACCGGGCGAACTCCGCCGCCCGCGCCTCCCAGAACGCCGGCAGATCGAAGTCCTCGTCCCGTACGAAGCGTTCCTCGCCCAGCGCGACCGCCGTGAAGCGGTCCACCCGGTACGTACGGAACGAGGAACCGGCCCGCGCGCACACGTACCAGACGCCCGCCTTCAGCACGAGCCCGTACGGCGCCAGTTCCCGGTCCACCTCCGTGTCGCCACGGCGGTAGCGGGCCGAGATCATCCGGTCGTCCCACACCGCCTCGGCGATCGGCGCGAGCAACTCCGGCGTGCGCGGCTCCTGGTACCAGCCCGGCGCGTCCAGATGGAAGCGCTGCGCCGCCGACTCCGGGGCGTCGCGCAGTGACGGCAGCAGCGCCGCCGACACCTTCAGCCGGGCGGCCGAGGCCGCGTCGCCGAGCCCCATGTCCCGCAGCGCGCCCGGCAGCCCGGACAGGAACAGCGCCTCCGCCTCGCCACGGGCCAGCCCCGTGAGGCGCGTGCGGTAGCCGCCGACGAGCCGGTAGCCCCCGCCCCGCCCCCGGTCCGCGTACACCGGAACCCCCGCCTCCGAGAGGGCGAGGGCATCACGGGTGATGGTGCGCTCCGACACCTCCAGCTCCTCGGCCAGTTCGGCCGCCGTCATCGAGGGACGGGACTGGAGCAGAAGCACCATCTTGATCAGCCGGGCAGCGCGCATGGCCCCATTGTTGTGGCTCGGTTCGCCCCCGGCGCGCCCCTTCGGCTCACTCGCCGAAGGCGCGCGCCGGCGGCGGTGTCACAGGCCGTAGCGCTCGCGCGCCTCCTTCACGGCCGTCGCCCGCACCTCGCCGCGGCGGGCGAGCTGCGCCAGGGCCGCGACCACGATCGACTGCGCGTCGACACCGAAGTGACGGCGGGCCGCCTCGCGGGTGTCCGACAGGCCGAAGCCGTCCGCACCGAGCGAGGAGTAGTCCTGCTCGACCCACTGCGCGATCTGGTCCGGCACCTGCCGCATGTAGTCGGAGACCGCGAGGACCGGGGAGTCGATCCCCTCGAGCGCCTTGCGGACGTACGGGACCCGCTCCTCGCCGCGCAGCAGCGCCGCGTCGGCCTCCAGCGCGTCGCGCCGCAGCTCGGTCCAGGAGGTGGCGGACCACACGTCGGCGCCCACGCCCCACTCCTCGGCGAGCAGCTTCTGCGCCTGAAGCGTCCAGTGGATCGCCGTGCCCGAGCCGAGCAGCTGGACGCGCGGGGCGTTCGCGGGCAGGGACAGACCGGCCGACTCCGCCGTGTTGAAGCGGTAGAGGCCCTTGATGATGCCCTCGTCCACACCGGCCGGCTTGGCCGGCTGCGGCATCGGCTCGTTGTAGACGGTGAGGTAGTAGAAGACGTCCCGGTCCTCGCCCGTTGCCGCCTCGCCGTACATCCGGCGCAGACCCTCCTTGACGATCGCCGCGACCTCGTAGGCGAACGCCGGGTCGTACGTCAGCGCGGCCGGGTTGGTCGCCGCGATCATCGGCGAGTGGCCGTCCGCGTGCTGCAGCCCCTCACCCGTCAGCGTCGTGCGGCCCGCGGTGGCGCCGACGAGGAAGCCGCGGCCGAGCTGGTCGCCGAGCTGCCACATCTGGTCGGCGGTGCGCTGCCAGCCGAACATCGAGTAGAAGATGTAGAACGGGATCATCGCCTCGCCGTGCGTCGCGTACGACGACGAAGCGGCGATGAAGTCGGCCATCGAACCGGCCTCGGTGATCCCCTCGTTGAGGATCTGGCCGTTGACGGCCTCCTTGTAGTACATCAGCTGGTCGCGGTCGACCGGCTCGTACGTCTGGCCCTTCGGCGAGTAGATGCCGAGCGACGGGAAGAGCGACTCCATACCGAACGTACGGGCCTCGTCCGGGACGATCGGGACCCAGCGCTTGCCGGTCTCCTTGTCGCGGACCAGGTCCTTCACCAGCCGTACGAACGCCATCGTCGTCGCCACCGACTGCGAGCCGGAGCCCTTGTCGAACGCGGCGAACGCCTTCTCGGCGGGCGCGGGCAGCGGGGCCAGGGCGTGCGTGCGGCGGGCCGGGGCGGGGCCGCCGAGGGCCGCGCGGCGCTCCTGGAGGTAGCGGACCTCGGGGGAGTCGGCGCCCGGGTGGCCGTAGGGCACCACGCCGTCGACGAACTGCGCGTCCGAGATCGGCAGCTCCAGCAGGTCGCGCATGTTCTTGAACTCGTCCACCGAGAGCTTCTTCATCTGGTGGTTCGCGTTCTTCGAGGCGAAGCCCTCGCCCAGGGTGAAGCCCTTGACGGTCTGCGCCAGGATGACCGTCGGCGCGCCCTTGAACTCCAGCGCGGCCTTGTACGCGGCGTACACCTTGCGCGGCTCGTGGCCACCGCGCGAGAGGTGGAAGCACTCGAGGATCTTGTCGTCGCTCAGCAGCTTCGCCATCTCGACGAGCGCCGGGTCGGAGCCGAAGAAGTCCTGGCGGATGTAGGCGGCGTCGCGGGTCTGGTACGTCTGGACCTGCGCGTCCGGGACCTCGCGCAGCCGGCGGACGAGCGCGCCGGTGGTGTCGAGCTGGAACAGCTCGTCCCAGGCGTTGCCCCACAGCGACTTCACGACGTTCCAGCCGGCACCGCGGAACTGGGCCTCCAGCTCCTGCACGATCTTGAAGTTCGCGCGGACCGGGCCGTCCAGACGCTGCAGGTTGCAGTTGATGACGAAGGTCAGGTTGTCCAGACCCTCGCGGGCGGCGAGTGCGAGGGCCGCCGTCGACTCCGGCTCGTCCATCTCACCGTCACCGAGGAACGCCCACACGTGGGACGAGGAGACGTCCTTGATGGAGCGGTTGGTGAGGTAGCGGTTGAAGCGCGCCTGGTAGATGGCGGAGAGCGGGCCCAGACCCATGGAGACGGTCGGGAACTCCCACAGCCAGGGAAGGCGGCGCGGGTGCGGGTACGAGGGCAGGCCCTCGCCGCCCGACTCCTGCCGGAAGTTGTCGAGGTGCGCCTCGGTGAGGCGGCCGTCGAGGAAGGCCCGGGCGTAGATGCCGGGGGAGGCGTGGCCCTGGATGTAGAGCTGGTCGCCGGAGCCGTCGGCCTCCTTGCCCTGGAAGAAGTGGTTGAAGCCCGTCTCGTACAGCCAGGCCGCCGAGGCGAAGGTGGCGATGTGGCCGCCGACGCCGTGCTTGGCGCCGCGGGAGACCATCGCGGCCGCGTTCCAGCGGTTCCAGGCGGTGATCTTCCGCTCCAGCTCCTCGTCCCCGTCGATGCCCGGCTCGGCGGAGGTCGGGATGGTGTTGACGTAGTCCGTCTCCAGCAGCTTGGGCAGGGCCAGGCCCGCGCCCTCGGCGTGCTGGAGGGTGCGGCGCATCAGGTAGGCGGCCCGATGAGGGCCGGCGGCCTTGGTGACGGCGTCGAGGGAGGCCGCCCACTCGGCGGTCTCCTCGGTGTCACGGTCCGGGAGCTGGTCGAGCTCACTCGGAATCTTGCCTACGGGATCGGTCATGATCGCCGCCTTCCGGACAGATGGGGGTGGAGAAGGGGTGCCTTGTCTGGCAGGACAGGGCGAGGGCCGGGGTACGGCCCGCCGAAGACTGTAAGCCGCCGATCGATGATCGATCAAAGGGTTGAAGCCGAAAACCTCTTCGGATCGGGAAAGTCGGCACAGGGTGCCGCGAAAATGGGCACCGGGTGCCTTGTTTTCGCAGGTGGAGAGCCGGTTGAGGGCGGGCGCGCACGAATGAGCGGACCGCCGTCCGGACGGTCCGCTCCATGACGTGTCGATGGATTATCGGGCGTGCGAAAGGGGCTCAGGCTCTCGGCGCACAGCCCAGGACATGGGCCTTGACCAGGGCGCCGATGTTCGGGTCGCCGCGCCGGAAGGCCTCCACCAGCTCCTGGTGCTCCTCGGCGTACGACTTCTGCACCGTGCCCAGCCAGCGGATCGACAGCGCCGTGAAGACCTCGATGCCCAGGCCCTCCCAGGTGTGCAGCAGCACGCCGTTCCCGGCCGCCTTCACCAACTCCCGGTGGAAGGCCACCGTGTGCCGCACCTGGGCCGTCCCGTCGGCCGTCCGGTCCGCCTCGTACAGCGCCGTCACATGCGGCTCCAGGGCCGAGCAGTCCGCCGCGAGACGGGTCGCGGCCAGCTCGGCCGCGATCTGCTCCAGACCGGCCCGGACGGGGTAGCTCTCCTCCAGATCGGCCGCGGTGAGGTTCCGTACCCGTACGCCCTTGTTGGGAGCCGACTCGATCAGCCGCAGCGACTCCAGCTCCCGCAGCGCCTCACGGACCGGGGTCTGGCTGACCTCCAGCTCCGTGGCGATCCGCCGCTCCACGATCCGCTCGCCCGGCTTCCAGCGGCCGCTGACGATGCCCTCCACGATGTGCTCGCGGATCTGTTCGCGCAGCGAGTGGACGACGGGCACGCTCATGAAGCCGCTCCTTAGGGACGTGCTGACGCCTATGACAATACGGCGGCGCCCCTGCCAGGGAGTACTCCCCGGCAGGGGCGCCGCTGGTGAGCCTTGTTACAGCTCAGGGGCTTGCCTACAGGCCGAGCTCGACCTCGAACTCGCCGGCCTCGAGGATCGCCTTGACCGTCGTGAGGTAGCGGGCCGCGTCGGCGCCGTCGACCAGACGGTGGTCGTAGGAGAGCGCGATGTACGTCATGTCGCGGATCGCGATCGTCTCACCCAGGTCCGGGTGGTTGACGACGACCGGACGGCGGACCGTGGCACCGATGCCCAGGATGGCGACCTGGTTCGGCGGCACGATGATCGTGTCGAACAGCGCGCCCCGCGAGCCGGTGTTGGAGATGGTGAAGGTCGCGCCGGAGAGCTCGTCCGGCGTGATCTTGTTGCCGCGGACCTTGCCGGCCAGGTCGGCGGTGGCCTTCGAGATACCGGCGATGTTCAGGTCGCCCGCACCCTTGATGACCGGCGTCATCAGACCCTTCTCGGAGTCCACGGCGATGCCGATGTTCTCCGAGTCGAAGTACGTGATGGTGCCCTCGTCCTCGTTGATCCGGGCGTTGATGACCGGGTGGGCCTTCAGCGCCTGGGCCGCCGCCTTCACGAAGAACGGCATCGGGGACAGCTTGACGCCCTCGCGGGCAGCGAAGGAGTCCTTCGCGGCGGCGCGCAGACGCATCAGCTTGGTGATGTCGACCTCGACGACCGAGGTCAGCTGGGCCTGGCCGTGCAGCGCCTTCATCATGTTGTCGCCGATGACCTTGCGCATGCGGGTCATCTTGACGGTCTGGCCGCGGAGGGGGGAGACCTCCAGGGCCGGAGCCTTCGCGGCGGGAGCCGGGGCGGCAGCGACGGCCGGAGCCGGGGCGGCCTTCTTGGCCTCGGCGGCCGCCAGGACGTCCTGCTTGCGGATACGGCCACCGACGCCGGTGCCCTTGACGGCCGCCAGGTCGACACCGTTCTCGGTGGCGAGCTTGCGGACCAGCGGGGTCACGTAGGCGCCGTCCTCCGCCGGCTGAGCGGCGGGGGCGGGAGCGGCCGGAGCCTGGGCGGCCGGAGCCGGAGCCGGAGCCGGGGCGGGCGCCGGAGTCGGAGCCGGGGCGGCCTCGGCCTGGGCCGGAGCCGCCGGGGCGGGCGCCGGAGTCGGAGCCGGAGCCGGGGCCTCGGCCTGGGCGGGCGCCGGAGCCTGAGCCTCGGGAGCGGCCTGGGCGGGCGCCGGAGCCTGAGCCTCGGGAGCGGCGGCCTGAGCCGGCTCGGCGGCCGGGGCGGCACCCGCGGCACCGATGACGGCCAGCTTGGCGCCGACCTCGGCGCTCTCGTCCTCGCCCACGACGATCTCGAGCAGGACGCCCGACGTCGGGGCGGGGATCTCGGTGTCGACCTTGTCCGTGGAGACCTCGAGCAGCGGCTCGTCGGCCTCGACGGAATCGCCGACCGACTTCAGCCAGCGGGTGACGGTGCCCTCGGTGACGGACTCGCCGAGCGCCGGCAGGACGACGTCGGTGCCCTCGGCGGAACCGCCGCCGGACGCGGCCTCGGCCGTCGGGGCCGGAGCCGGGGTCTGCACCTCGGTGGAGGGGGCGGCCTGCGGCGCGGGGGCCGGGGCCTCCTGCTGCGGGGCCTCCTGCTGAGCGGCCGGGGCCGGGGCCTCGGCCTGAGCCGGCTCGGCGGCCGGAGCGGCCGCGGCGGCACCCGAGCCGTCGTCGATGATCGCCAGCTCGGCGCCGACCTCGACGGTCTCGTCCTCGGCCACCTTGATGGAGGACAGGACACCCGACGCGGGGGCGGGGATCTCGGTGTCGACCTTGTCGGTCGACACCTCGAGCAGCGGCTCGTCGGCCTCGACACGCTCTCCCTCGGCCTTGAGCCAGCGGGTGACGGTGCCCTCGGTGACGCTCTCGCCGAGCGCCGGCAGGGTTACGGAAACCGGCATGGTTTCAGTTGCTCCTAACGAATTGCGGAAAGTGGTCGTCGCGCCCGTTGATGACGTGAGCGTCAGTCGTGGGAGTGGAGGGGCTTGCCGGCCAGAGCCAGGTGAGCCTCGCCGAGCGCCTCGTTCTGCGTCGGGTGGGCGTGGATGAGCTGCGCGACCTCGGCCGGCAGCGCCTCCCAGTTGTAGATCAGCTGCGCTTCGCCGACCTGCTCGCCCATGCGGTCACCGACCATGTGGACGCCGACCACGGCACCGTCCTTGACCTGGACGAGCTTGATCTCGCCCGCGGTCTTCAGGATCTTGCTCCTGCCGTTGCCCGCGAGGTTGTACTTCAGGGCGACGACCTTGTCCGCGCCGTAGATCTCCTTGGCCTTCGCCTCGGTGATCCCGACGGAGGCGACCTCCGGGTGGCAGTACGTCACCCGCGGCACGCCGTCGTAGTCGATCGGAACCGTCTTCAGACCGGCCAGACGCTCCGCCACCAGGATGCCCTCGGCGAAGCCGACGTGCGCGAGCTGGAGCGTCGGGACCAGGTCGCCCACGGCCGAGATCGTCGGCACGTTGGTGCGCATGTACTCGTCGACCAGGACGTAGCCGCGGTCCATCGCGACGCCCTGCTCCTCGTAGCCGAGACCCGACGAGACCGGGCCGCGGCCGATGGCGACGAGCAGCACCTCCGCCTCGAAGGTCTTGCCGTCGGCCAGGGTGACCTTGACACCGCTGTCGGTGTACTCGGCGGACTGGAAGAACGTACCGAGGTTGAACTTGATGCCGCGCTTGCGGAAAGCGCGCTCAAGAAGCTTGGAGCTGTTCTCGTCCTCGGCCGGGACCAGGTGCTTCAGACCCTCGACCACCGTCACGTCGGTGCCGAAGGACTTCCACGCCGAAGCGAACTCGACGCCGATGACACCGCCGCCGAGGATGATCGCGGACTCCGGGACCCGGTCCAGGGTCAGCGCGTGGTCCGAGGAGATGATCCGGTTGCCGTCGATCTCCAGGCCCGGCAGCGACTTCGGTACGGAACCGGTCGCGAGGAGCACGTGCCGACCCTCGACGCGGCGGCCGTCCACGTCGACCGAGGTCGGGGAGGACAGGTGACCGTGACCCTCGATGTAGGTCACCTTGCGGGAGGCGACGAGACCCTGCAGACCCTTGTAGAGGCCCGAGATCACGTCGTCCTTGTACTTGTGCACGGCCTTGATGTCGATGCCCTCGAAGGAGGCCTTGACACCGAACTGCTCCGCCTCGCGGGCCTGGTCGGCGATCTCGCCGGCGTGCAGCAGGGCCTTCGTGGGAATGCAGCCGTTGTGCAGGCAGGTGCCGCCGAGCTTGTTCTTCTCGATCAGTGCGACGTCCAGGCCCAGCTGCGCTCCGCGCAGCGCCGCGGCGTAACCGCCGCTACCGCCGCCGAGGATCACTAGGTCGAAAACGGTGCTGGCGTCGTTCGCCACGTCACGTCCTCCATGCATGTGCGCCGGTCGCCGGTCATCTCCGACCGGGCGGCGGCTGGTGTTCGGCCGCTGTTTCTTCGGCCCTGTGGTGGGGGCCCTGTCCTGCCGAGAACCCATCTTCGCACTTGTTGCCGGACGGCGGGACGCGGGGCCGGGGTGTGAGACGGCCGATCGCCCGTACGGACAGGTGATCGGCACGTGGGAACGTACGGATTTCGTCGTGAGCGCACCGGCCCCCGGGCTCAGCACCCGGGGGCCGGTGACACGCGCGAGCGGTCAGAGCTCGCCGTCGGCCGTGCGCTCCGCCAGCCTCACCAGCGTGCGGACCGCGGACCCCGTGCCGCCCTTCGGGGTGTAGCCGTACGGCGCCCCCTCGTGGAAGGCCGGGCCCGCGATGTCGAGGTGGGCCCAGGTGATGCCCTCGCCGACGAACTCCCGGAGGAAGAGACCCGCGACCAGGCCGCCGCCCATCCGCTCGCCCATGTTGGCGATGTCGGCGGTCGGGGAGTCCATGCCCTTGCGCAGGTCCGCGGGGAGCGGCATCGGCCAGGACTGCTCGCCGACCTCCTCGGCGATCTCGTGGATCGCCGTGCGGTAGGCGTCGTCGTTGGCCATGATGCCGAAGGTCCGGTTGCCCAGGGCCAGGACCATCGCACCCGTCAGGGTCGCCACGTCGACGATGGCGTCCGGGTTCTCCTCCGAGGCCCTGGTCAGCGCGTCGGCGAGGACGAGCCGGCCCTCGGCGTCGGTGTTCAGGACCTCGACGGTCTTGCCGCTGTACATGCGCAGCACGTCGCCGGGGCGGGTGGCCGAGCCCGACGGCATGTTCTCGGCGAGCGCCAGCCAGCCGGTGACGTTGACCACCAGGCCGATCCGGGCGGCGGCGACGACGGCGGCGAACACGGCGGCGGCGCCGCTCATGTCGCACTTCATCGTCTCGTTGTGGCCGGCCGGCTTCAGCGAGATGCCGCCCGAGTCGTACGTGATGCCCTTGCCGACCAGGGCGAGGGTCCGCTCCGCCTTCGGGTGGGTGTAGGCGATACGGACCAGCCGCGGCGGGTTCTCCGAACCGGCGCCGACGCCCAGGATGCCGCCGTAGCCGCCCTTGGCGAGCGCCTTCTCGTCGAGGACCTGGACCTTGAGGCCGTGCGCCTTGCCCGCGGCCTGCGCCTCGGCGGCGAAGGCGGCCGGGGTCAGGTCGTTCGGGGGCATGTTGATCAGGTCGCGCGCCCGGTTGATCTCCTCGGCGACCGCCTGCGCGCGCTCCGCGGCGGCCTTGAAGGCCTTGTCGCGCGGCTTGGCGCCCAGCAGGGCCACCTCGGCCAGCGGCTTCTTCCCGTCCTTGCCGTTCTCCTGGTAGGCGGTGAAGGCGTACGCGCCGAGCAGCGCGCCCTCCGCGATCGCCGCGGCGTCCTCGACGGCGGCGATCGGCAGCGCGAACGCGGCCTTCTTGGCGCCGGTCAGGGTGCGGGCGGCCGTACCGGCGGCACGGCGCAGGGCCTCCGTGCCGAACGCCTCGCCGTCCTCGGGCGCGGAGCCCAGGCCGACGGCCAGGACGACGGGGGCCTTCAGACCGGCGGGGGCGGGCAGCTTGGTCACCTCACCCTCGGCACCCGAGGCGCCCAGGGTCTCCAGGACGGCGGCGAGCTTTCCGTCGAACGCCTTGTCCACGGCCTCGGCGCCCGGCGTGACGACGAGGGCCTTGCCCGACTTCGCTACGCCGACGACGAGTGCGTCGGCGCGCAGCGTCGCCGCACCGGCAGTGCTGAGAGTGAGAGCAGTCACGGTGGTGAAATCTCGCTTCCGTTGAGTCCTGTGGCGGTCGAGGGATGGGCCGACCGTGCCCGCCGCATCGTATTTCGGCCCGATGAGCGCCGGGAACGAGCCTACGCTCGCTCTCCGCGTTCGCTCACGGCGACGGCGATTCACTCGTCAGGGGTGTCTCTTTCGCGTTCACCGCGCAGGCTCGGAGAGCTCCCGTACGGTCCGTTCGGCCTCGGGACCGGGTTGCGTGTGCTGTGCACGGCCGACCCACCTGTGCCCGGCATGATCCAAGCGAAAGACCCTAGGGAAGTTGTGAACCCCTCTCGACCGGTCCCCTCTCTGCTGGTGCCCTTCTACGGGCACCCCGCCGACCGCCCGGAGGCGTGGACGGCGGTGATCGAGTCGGCGCGCGCCCTCTACGGCGTCGTGCTGAACCCCGCCGACGGCGCCGGGCGGGCGCCCGACCCCGCCTTCGCCGCCGTCGCCGACCGGCTCCGCGCGGCCGGGGTCCGGGTGCTCGGCTACACCGACACCGCGTACGGCCGCCGGCCGCACGGCGAGGTCGTCGCCGACCTGCTCCGCCACCGTGACTGGTACAGCGCCGACGGCGCCTTCCTGGACCAGGTGCCCACCGAGCCCGAGGCCCTGCCCCACTACCAGCGCATCGGCGTCGCCGCGCGGGCGGCCGGGGCCCGGACCGTGGTGTTCAACCACGGCGCGCACCCCGCCCCCGGCTATGCCGAACTCGCCGACCTGCTGGTCACGTTCGAGGGCCCCTGGGACTCCTACCGCACGCTCGACCTGCCCGTCGCCGACCACTACTGCCACCTCGTCTACGCCGCCCCGCCCGACGCCCTGCCCACGACCCGGGTCCACTGCGCGGTCCCCGGCACGGGCGCCCACCCGTGGGGCACGCTCCCGCACGCCCTGGCGCCCGTGCGATGAGACGGCCGCCGTCCGCCGGGGTCCTGCCGCCGCTCCTGGGTCCGGGGGTCAGAGGGCGCCCAGGGTCAGTCCCACCAGCGCCACCGTCCCGGCGGTCTCCTCCACCGCCCCGAACACGTCCCCGGTCACCCCGCCGAACCGGCGCACACACCGCCGCAGCAGCAGCGCGGCCGCCCCGAGCCCCGCCATCGCCGCCAGGACGTGACGGACCGCGTCGTACGGCGAGAACAGCGCGCCGGCGCCCGCGCACAGGACCAGCACGCCCCCCGTGACCAGCGCCGCCGACCCGACCGGGACGGTCGAGGCGACCATCGCGCCCAGGCCCTCCGGGCGGGCCGCGGGGACGCCGGCGCGGGAGGCGTGGGTCAGCGCGAGGCGGGCGACGGTCGCGGCGAGGGCGGCCGCCACCGCGCCGTGCGTCCAGCCCTCCTCGTACAGCCGGTGGAGCGCGGCGACCTGGGCGAGGAGGACGAAGAGGAGCACGATGACGCCGAACGGGCCGATGTCCGACCGCTTCATGACGCCGAGCGCCTCCTCGGCCGGTTTCGCGCTGCCGAGGCCGTCCGCCGTGTCGGCGAGCCCGTCCAGGTGCAGTCCCCGGGTCAGCAGCGCGGGCACCGCCGCCGTGACGACGGCCGCGAGCAGCGGGCCCGAGCCGAGCAGCAGGAACGCGCCGCCGAGCGCGGCGGAGAAGAGACCGACGACGAGGCCGGCGAGCGGGGCCCAGAGCATGCCGGCGCGGGCCGCGTCCCGGTCCCAGCGGGTGACGCGGGCGGGGAGCACGGTGAGGGTGCCGAAGGCGAAACGCAGGCCGTCCATCCGGGCAGGGTAGGGCAGAGCACGACCTTGTAAGTTGCGCATAGAGCCCAAACCGGAAGTGGGTGGCATGGGTCACTGGTTCTCCCGCAACATCGTCGAGCCCGGGAAGCTCCCGATGCTGCTCGCCCTGGCCTCCTTCGTCCTGACCTTCCTGGCCACGCGGACGATCACCCGGCTGATCCGGGCCGGCAAGGGGCCGTTCAAGAACGTCTCTCCCGGCGGTCTGCACATCCACCATGTCGTCCCCGGCGTCGTGCTCACCGTCGTCGGCGGCTTCGGCGCCATCGGCAGCGGACGGCACGGCGTCGGAGCCGCCGTCTTCGCGATCGTCTTCGGGATCGGCGCGGGTCTCGTCCTCGACGAGTTCGCGCTGATCCTCCATCTCGACGACGTGTACTGGAGCGAACAGGGGCGCCAGAGCGTGGAGGTCGTCGTCCTGACGGCCGCTCTGGTGCTGCTGGCGCTCGGCGGCTTCTCACCGCTCGGCGTCGACGACATGACCGCCGACGAGCGCCAGAGCCGGGCGACCTTCCTGCTCACTCTCGCGGGGAACTTCCTCTTCGTGCTCATCGCCCTGGTCAAGGGGAAGTTCCGCATGGCCGTCATCGGCGCGCTGGTGCCGTTCGTCGCGATCGTGGCGGCCGTACGGCTCGCCCGTCCCGGCTCCTTGTGGTCACGGCACGCCTACGCCCGCCGCCCGCGGACCCGCGCCCGCGCCACGGTGCGCGCCTACCGGCACGACCGGCGCTGGACCCGCGTGCGCCGCAGGGTTCAGGACCTGATCGGCGGCTTCCAGGAGCGTGTCCCGGGCCCGGGCTCCGGTTCCGGCCGGCCCTGACGGCGCTCCCACCACGCGACGCAGGCGATGAGCGCGAGCACGGCCGCGATCGCCGCCAGATGCTCCTTGCCGGCCAGGTTGTTCTTGACGAGGATCTCCACGATCATCGCGACGACCACGAGCGCGCCGGTCCACCGCGCCCGGTGGCGCCAGCAGACGAAGACCGCGAGGCCGACCACGGCGGCCGACGGTCCGGTGTCGACGACCCGCGCGTCCGACGCCGGCAGCCCGAGCGGGTTCTCCGGGCCGAGCGCGATGCCGATCCGGGCGTACAGCGTCCCGGCCAGCGTGGCCAGATAGGCGATGCCGAGCGTCCGCCACCGGCCCAGGCAGATCTCGGCGATCCCGAAGACCAGGAGGATCTGCGCGAGCGCGCCCCACACCGGCAGATCCAGGGCCGGGACGAAGAGCGAGAGCGGGGTGCGGAGCAGTGCGAGCCAGAGCGGTTCCTCGGCCCGTACCGAGCCGACGTTCTGCACCGGTTGATAGCCCCACTCCTGGTTCTGCACCAGCTGGAACGCGGCCGTGAGGCAGATGGCGGCCAGCGTCAGCGGGATCGCCCGCCACCTCCGTACGACGAGGGCCGTCCGTACGGCGGTGAACAGCGGCCCCCACTCGCGGCGGGCGAACTCCTTGAGGACGGTCCTCACCGCCGGCCCTCCAGATGCTTGCGGTGCAGCCACTTCGGCAGGCCGGGGGCCTCCAGGAAGCCCTCGGCGCGGCCCGCGGCGAGGCCGATGCGCAGCAGGTCGGCGCTCTTCTCGAAGAGCATGAAACGGGGCTCCCAGATCGGTCGGTACTTGGCGTTGGCGCGGTACAGCGACTCGATCTGCCACCAGCGGGAGAAGAAGCCGAGCAGCGCATGCCACATCCGCAGCACGGGTCCCGCCCCGAGCTTCGAGCCGCGTTCGAAGACGGAGCGGAACATCGCGAAGTTCAGTGAGACCTGGGTGATCCCGATCTCCTCGGCGCGCTGGAGGAGTTGGATGACCATGAACTCCATCAGTCCGTTCTCGGAGTCCCGGTCACGCCGCATCAGGTCCAGCGAGAGCCCCTTCGGGCCCCAGGGGACGAAGGAGAGCAGGGCCCGCAGCTCCCCGCTGCCGTCCGTGCACTCCAGCATCACGCACCGGCCGTCGCGCGGGTCGCCGAGCCGGCCGAGCGCCATCGAGAAGCCCCGCTCGGTGGCCCCGTCGCGCCAGTCGTCGGCCTTGCGGACCAGCTCGTCCATCTCGTCGGCCGGGATGTCCTCGTGGCGCCGGATCCGCACTTCGTAGCCGGCCCGCTTGACCCGGTTGTACGCCTGCCGGACCGTGCGCATGGCCCGTCCCTCCAGGGTGAACTCCGCGGTCTCCACGATCGCCTCGTCGCCCAGCTCCAGGGCGTCGAAGCCGTGCCGGGCGTAGATCGTGCCGGCCTCCTCGCTCGCGCCCATGACGGCCGGGACCCAGCCGTGTTCGCGGGCCTCGGCCAGCCATGGCTCGATCGCGCCGGGCCAGGCCTCGGGGTCGCCGATCGGGTCGCCGGAGGCGAGCGAGACCCCGCCCACGACCCGGTAGGCGATCGCCGCCTTCCCGCTGGGGGACCACACCACGCTCTTCTCGCGGCGCAGCGCGAAGTAGCCGAGCGAGTCGCGTTCGCCGTACTTGTCGAGCAGCGCCCGCAGCCTGTCCTCGTCCTCCTCGGTGAGCGGGTCGACGGCCCGGCGGGAGCGGAAGGCGGCGAAGAGCACGGCGATCAGCAGGAGGGTGGACAGGACGTTGATGGTGACGTCGACCCAGCCGGGGGTGGTGATCCCGTCGAAGGGGGAGTCGTCCGACGCCAGGGTGACCAGCCGCATCACGCCGTAGCGCCAGCGCTCCAGGAAGGTGGAGGTGCCGGTGGAGGTGTTGGTGACGGTGACCAGGACCGCGGCGAGCAGCGAGGTGACCAGGAGCCCGCCGACCGCCACGGCCGCGGCGAGCAGCGGGTTGGAGCGGTCGCCCTTGGCGTAGAACTCCCTGCGGCCGAGGAGCAGCGCGACGACGAACGCGGCCGTGAGGAGCAGCGAGACCCAGTTCTGGGCGTGCTGCCGGATCTCCGGGAAGGTCATCGCGAAGGCGAAGAGCAGCACGAAGAGCCCGCCGAGCACGGTGTTGAGGATCCAGGCGGCGCGCTTGCGGCGGCGCATGGTGATCGCGAGGAAGAGCGTGAAGGCGCCCGAGGCGAAACCCGCGGTCAGCAGGTACGGAGTGAAGTAGTCGTCCGTGTTGTGCCGGCGGAGGTCCTGCCCCAAGGAGACCCAGACGGCGCTCAGGAAGTTGACGAACGTGACGGCGCGCAGATACCAGACGGCGAAAGCGGCGCTGCGCCGCGACCGGGCGGTGGTCCCGGGCGCTCCTTCGGTGGACAAACGGACCTCTCCCATGAAAAGCGATCATATGGGGCATCGCTCGTCATGATCGGTCGCCGGGCGCACCCGTCCGCGCGTGGCGGACGGACGCGTCCGGTGCCGTGATCCGTCTCAGCTCTCCTCGTCCGCGGAGACCGCCGCGCGTTCCTCCGGAATGGTCGGTTCCGGTCGCTCCGGCAGCTCGGCGGCCAGTGCGGCAGCGGCCTGGACGAGGGGAAGAGCGAGCAGCGCCCCGGTTCCCTCGCCCACAGTGACGCCCTGATCGAGCAGAGGGTTGAGCGCCATCCGGTCCAGCGCCTTCGCCTGCGCCGGCTCCCCGCTCACCTGACCCGCCAGCCACCAGTCCGGCGCACGGAACGCCGCCCGCTGCGCCACCAGCGCACAGGCCGCCCCGACCACACCGTCCAGGATCACCGGCATGCGCCGCACCGCGCTCTGCAGCAGGAACCCGGTCATCGCGGCCAGATCCGCGCCGCCGACCGCCGCGAGCAGCTCCAGCTGATCGCCCAGGACCGGCCGCGCGCGCCGCAGCGAGTCACGGACGGCCGCGCACTTGCGCATCCAGGCCAGATCGTCGATCCCCGCGCCGCCCCGGCCGGTGACCACCGAGGCGTCCGTGCCGCACAGCGCCGCGACCAGGGTGGCCGCCGGGGTCGTACCGCCGACGCTCAGATCGCCGAGGACGACCAGGTCCGTGCCGGAGTCGGCCTCCTCGTCGGCGATCGCGACGCCCAGCTCGACCGCCGCCACGGTCTCCTCGGCCGTCAGCGCGTTCTCGACGTCGATCCGGCCGCTGCCCCGCCGCACCCGGTGCCGTACCACCTCGGCGGGCAGCAGCTCCGGATCGCAGTCCAGACCCGCGTCCACCACGCGCACCGGCACGCCGGCCCGCCGGGCCAGCACCGCCACCGGGCTCGCGCCGTCGAGCACCGCGCGCACCAGCTCGTACGCGGTACCGGCCGGACGGCCCGACACCCCGAGCGAGGCCACCCCGTGATCACCCGCGAAGAGCACCACCCGCGGCTGTTCGATCGCCCGCACCTTGACCGAACCCTGCGCCGCCGACAGCCACTCGCCCAGCTCGTCGAGCCGGCCGAGCGCACCGGGCGGAACCACCAACCGCTCCCGGCGCTCCTCGGCGTCACGCCGTATCCCGCCGTCCGGGCGCTCGATCAGATCGGAGAAGTCGTCCAGGTTCAAGGCTCTTCCTCGTGACGTCGGCGATGGCCATGGGTGATCGCACCCTACCCGCGCAGCACCAGGGCCTGTCCCGAGACGACGAGGAGCACCTGCTCGCACTCGTCGCCGAAGGCCGCGTTCAGCCGGCCCAGCTCGTCCCGGAAGCGGCGCCCCGACGCCGTGGCCGGGACGATTCCCGAGCCGACCTCGTTCGTCACGGCGACGACCGTACGGGAGGTGCCGCGCACCGCCGCCACCAGCTCGGCCGTCCGCTTGCGCAGCTCCTCCTGCCCGCCGTGCGCCCACCGCTCGTCGTCCCAGGCGCCGGCCCGGTCCATCGCGTCCGTCAGCCAGAGCGACAGACAGTCGATCAGCAGGGCCGGACCGTCGGACTCGAGCAGCGGTACGAGATCGCACGTCTCGGCGGTACGCCAGGAACCCGGCCGCCGGTCACGGTGCAGGCTCACCCGCTGCGCCCACTCCGGATCGCCCTCCCGCCTCCCGCCGGTCGCCACGTACAGCACCTCGGGGAAGGTCTCCAGACGCCGCTCCGCCTCCACCGACTTGCCGGACCGGGCGCCCCCGGTCACCAGCGTGCGCCGCGGCACGTCGGGCACGGCGTGGTACTCCCCGACGTACAGCGTCGTGCCGTCCGCCACCGCCCGCGCCCCGGCCGCCGCGAGCCGCCGGTCCAGCTCGGCACCGCCCGGGACGTCATGGTCGAGGTGGGCGGCGACCACATCGGTGCTCGCCCCGACCGCCCCGGTCGCCCGCAGCCTGGCGAGCGCGTCGGGCCGTCCGGTGACGTCCAGCACGACCATGTCGTACGGGGTGCGGTGCTCGTCCGGCAGTCCGGCCGGGGCGCCGCCGGGCGGGAGATAGAGCAGCCGCTCCCCGTCCGGGGAGATCACCTCGTAGCCGGTACCCGGCGAATCCATCGGCAGGGCCCGTACCCGGTGCCCGCTGATCAGCGTCAGCTCCCGCCCGTCCGGGACCCGCCCCGCCGCCGGCAGCCCGGCCGGCACCTCCACGGCCGGCCCGTCGTGCGGATGCGTCAACAGCACCTGCCGTACGCCCACCAGCGAATGCCCGGACCGGGCGGCGGCCAACGCGGCCCCCGGAGTGAGGTCGAGCAGCAGCGCCCCGTCCACGAGCAGGGCGGTGGCCGCCCGCGCCTGCGGGCCACGGGCGGTCGCGCACACGGCGCAGGGGCAGTCGGGGCGGGGGAGCCCGAGGGGGGCGCCGGTGCCGAGCAGAGTCAGTTCCACCCTCAGATCCTCCCGCGACACCGCGAGGGGTGCGCGCCCGGCTACGCTGCGGGCAGGAAACCGATCATCCGGTGAGCCTTCAGGAGGCGGACATGGCATGGACGTGGCGGTTCGAGAAGTCCGACGGCACGGAGGTCCAGCCGGCGGTGGCGCCGGAGGAGTTCACGACCCAGGGAGACGCCGAGTCCTGGATCGGTGAGTACTGGAAGGACCTCCTGGAGGGCGGCGCGGACCAGGTGACGCTCTCGGAGGACGGCACGAAGATCTACGGCCCGATGCCGCTGAACGCGGAGGGCTAGGGCCTCTCGTTCGGATCAGGCCGGATCCGGACTCTCCCTAGAGCCCTCCCTGACCCCGGCCTCGTGGTCGTGCCCTCTCCCCGGACTTCGTCCGGCGGCCCCATCCGGCGAACGGAGGCCCACGACCACGAGGTCACATCTTGCCCAGCGTGACCTCCGCCCGGGACTCCCGGCCCGCCCGCTCGTACACCACCGTCACCCTGTCGCCCGGCTTCAGGGCGGCCAGCGCCTCCGACAGCGACGTGATCGTCGTGATCGGCTCGTCGCCCACCTGGGTGATCACGTCCCCCGGCCGCAGCCCGGCCCTCCCCGCCGCCCCGTTCGCCGGTGCCTCGACCACCGCGACCCCCGACGGCTCGTAATCGTCGTCGAGCACCGTCCGGCCGATGATGTTCAGGGCCGCCCGGCCGGAGTCGGTGACCCTGCCGCTCTCGATGATCTGGTCCGCGACCGTCCTGACCATCGAGGCGGGGATCGCGAACCCGATCCCCGGCGCCGCGCCGCCGCCCATCTGCGGGTCTGTCGCCGCCAGCGTCGGGATGCCGATGACCTCGCTGTCCAGATTGACCAGCGCGCCCCCGCTGTTGCCGGGATTGATCGCGGCGGAGGTCTGCACCATGTTCGCGATGGTCGCCCCCGTACCACCGCCGGCACGGCCCGCGCTGACCGTGCGGCCGGTCGCCGACACGATGCCCTGGGTGACGCTGCCCGACAGACCCAGCGGGGAGCCCATCGCCAGGACGATCTGCCCCATGTCCACCTTGGCGGAGTCGCCGAACTTCGCCGGTTTCAGCCCCTGCGGGACGGAGTCCAGCTTGATCACGGCGAGATCCTGCTCGGGGTAGGCCGAGACCAGCTTGCCCACCACCGGCTGCCCGCCGGTCGCCGCCGTCACCCGGAAGCTCTCCTCCCGCCCGATCACGTGCGCGTTGGTGACGATGTGCCCCTCGGCGTCGTACACGACCCCGGAGCCGAGGCTGTCGGACGCGTCGATCTGGACGACGGACGGCAGCACCGCCTTGATGACGGCCTGGTAGTCGTCCTGGAGGTCGTTGACGGCGAGCGGGGCGGCCGCCTGCGTCGAACGCCCCGCCTCCGGCACCGCACCGGACGTGCAGCCGCCGGCCAGGGCGGCGGCGCAGGCCCCGGCGGCGAAGGGCAGCAGCAGACGGCGCGTACGGGCACGAGCGAGGCGACGGGCGCGGGCACGGGAGACGTCCATGTCCGGAGTATCCCGTTCACCCCGTACGCCCGTCCCGGCGAGCGCCGCCGATCAGGGGGCCGACGACAGGAACTGCGTCGCCGCCAGCTCCCCGTACAGCTCGTCTCCCGCCACCAGTTCGCCGTGCGTGCCCACCGCCCGCACCCGCCCCGACTCCATCACCACGATCCGGTCCGCCAGCGTCACCGTCGACAGCCGGTGCGCCACCACCAGGACCGTCACCTCGCGGGCCGCCTCCGCGACCACGTCGCGCAGCGCCAGCTCGTTCACCGCGTCCAGTTGCGAGGTCGCCTCGTCCAGCAGCAGCAGCCGGGGCTTGCGCAGCAGCGCCCGGGCGATCGCCACCCGCTGCCGCTCACCGCCCGACAGCTTGGACCCGCGGTGGCCGACGACCGTCTCCAGGCCGTCCGGCAGCCGCTCGACGAGCCCGTCCAGCCTGGCCCGTACGAGCACGTCCCGGATCTCCTCCTCCGTCGCCTCCGGCGCGGCGAACACCAGGTTCTCGCGCAGGGTGCCGGAGAGGACCGGGGCGTCCTGCTCGACGTACCCGATGGCCGCGCGCAGATCGGGCAGCGACCAGTCGCGTACGTCCTTCCCGTCGATCAGGACCCGGCCGCCCGAGGGCTCGTAGAAGCGCTCGATCAGCCCGAACAGGGTCGTCTTGCCCGCGCCTGACGGGCCGACGAAGGCGGTCAGCCCGGCGCCGCGGACGGTGAAGGAGACGCCCTGGTGGACGAGGGGGAGATCGTCGCGGTAGCGGAAGGAGACGTCCTCGAAGACGACCGAGGTGGGGCCGCTGTCCACCCGGCCCGCGGCCGGCTCGCCCAGCTCCTCCGTCTCGAGCCGCTCCGCCTCCAGGATGCGGCCGATCGCCGCCGAGCCCACCTGGTACTGCGTCGCCGCGTCGACCAGCTTGGAGACGGGTTCGATCAGATAGAAGAGGAAGAGCAGGAAGGCGATGAGCGAGGAGACGGAGATCGCTCCGGAGGCGACCCGGGCGCCGCCGATGCCGAGCACCGCGAGGAACGACACCTGAACGGCGAGACCGATCGAGGACCCGGCCACCGCCTGCCACTTCGCCGAGCGCACCCCGTGCCGCCAGGCCTCGTGCGCCGCCGCCTCGACGACCGCGGTCTCCCGCTCCTCGGCGCCGGACGCCTTGATCGTCCGGAACGCGCCGAACGCCCGCTCCAGGACCGTGGAGATCTCGCCGACCGCCTCCTGGGAGCGTTTCGTGGCCCGCGAGATCCTCGGCATCACGAACGCGACCGCGCCGCCGATCAGCGCGATCACGCCCAGGGTGACCCCGAGCAGGACGGGGTCCATCCACCCCATCAGCACGAGCGTCGCCACGAAGGCGAGGCCGCCGGTCGCCGCCGAGACCACCGACTGGGTCGTGACCGCGCGCAGCAGGGTGGTGTCGGAGGTGACGCGGGACATCAGATCGCCCGGCTGCGTCTTCTCCACCTCGGGCAGTCGCAGCCGCAGGAGCCGGCCGATCAGGGTGCGGCGGGCGGCCAGCACGACGGACTCGGCCGTCCGTTCCAGGATGTACGCGCCGAGGGACTCGATCGCCGTCCCGACGACGACCAGGGCGGTGAGGAGGAGCAGGATCCCGGCGATCGAGCCGCCGTCGCCGAGGCGCTCCACGAGAGCCTTCGCGGCGAGCGGCTGGGCGAGCCCGCCGGCGGCGCCGACCAGCGCGAAGAGCGCGCCGAGAGCGACCGTCCGGCGGTGCGGCCGGAAGTGGGCGTAGAGCGCGCGCCACACGTCGCGTGCGGGCACGGGGGAAGCGGCGGCGGGAGAGGTGTCGGTACTCACGGAGAGGAGGACGCGGCAGGCCCCCGGCCACCTGACGCGGCAGCCGAACCGGCGGGAGCCGACCGGCGCACACAGGCAGGGCCCGCGCGCCCTCTCAGGACCATGGCCCGCGCCCTCCGGGCGTGGCCCGGCACGGCCCAGCGCCCCGGACCCTTTGCGAAAGCTCCGCTAGCCCCGGACCCCGCACAGGTGCAGGAGCGCCGCGATGCGGCGGTACGGGTCCGTGCGGCCCGCGCGGTCCTCCGCCATCAGCAGCCGGTCCAGTTGCTCGGCGGAGGGCAGTCCCTCGTCACCCGGCACTCCGTCGGTGAAGACCCGTACGCCGTACCAGGCGTGCAGCGGCGCCGCGATCCCCGCCAGCGTCGCCGTCAGCGCGTCGAGCCGGTCGGCGCGCACCTTGAGACCGCTGTCGTCGGTGTACACGTCCGACTCGAACCCGGCCAGCGCGCCCGCCCAGTCCCCGGCGAGCCCCGGCCGCATGGCCAGCGCCTCCGCGTTCCGTACGACCAGGGACAGCAGGCCGCCGGGCGCCAGCATCCGGGCCAGGCCGGCGAGGAGCGCGTCCGGCTCGTCCGCGTACATCAGCACGCCGTGGCAGAGCACGACGTCGAAGCTGCCCGGCAGGAAGTGCACCCCGGTCTCGCGGCCGTCGCCCTCCACCAGCCGGACCCGCTCGCGGATCCCGGCCGGCTCGGTGGCCAGTGCCTCACGGGCGGCCTTGAGCAGTTCGGGGTCGGCCTCCAGACCGGTCACCGTGTGCCCGGCCCTGGCCAGCCGCAGGGACTGGGTGCCCTGCCCCATGCCCGCGTCGAGTATCCGCAGCCGCTGCCCCACGGGGTAGCGGCCGGTTATCTGCTCGTCGAGCTGGCGCGCGATCAGCTCCTGGCGGACGGTCTCGCGCAGGCCCCCGTGACCGGCAGGCCACGGGGACACGGCGGGCAGCAGCGGACCGCCCGTGGCAGGGCCGGAGCGCTCCCCGCTCAGGGCCGCTCTCCGCGCTTGACCTGCGGCTTCGGCAGTCGCAGTCGGCGCATCTGGAGCGTGCGCATGAGGCCGTAGGCCACCGCGCCGCGCTTGGACTCGTTCGGGAAGCGCTCGTTCAGCTGCTTCTTCAGCCGCAGCCAGATGCCGATCGAGTCGATGACGATCATGACGATCACACCGAGCCAGAGCAGCAGCGAGATGTTCTGCAGCGCCGGGACGCGGATCATCGACAGCACGAGGATCACCACGGCCATCGGGAGGAAGAACTCCGCGATGGCGAAGCGCGAGTCGACGAAGTCGCGCACGAAGCGGCGGACCGGACCCTTGTCACGGGCCGGCAGGTAACGCTCGTCGCCACTGGCCAGCGCCTCGCGCTGACGGGCGAGGTCCGCGCGGCGCGCCTCTCGCTGGCGCTTCATGGCCTCCTTGCGGTCGGTCGGCACCGTCGCGGCACGGCGGCGCTGGGTCTGCGCCTCGCTCCGCTTCGGAGTCGGGCGGCCCTTGGGGGCCTCGGGGTCGCGGGGCTGCTTGGAGAGGTCCGCCGTCACCTTGTCGGTGGGGGCCTTCTCTTCCTTGGAACGGCTACGGAACACAAAACCCAAGGGTACGTGGTGGGGGGCATGGACCCCAGCCCCGGCGGGAACGATCCGCTAACGGCCCGCGTCTGTGGGGGTACGCACGGAAGACGGGCACGGTCACCCCGAGATCCCTCTACTCCCTGGGCGGGAGGGGAACCGCACCGCAGTCGTCCTTGGGGAGGAGCACATCCGGCCCCGAACAGTGCGGTAATGGATACAGGGACCGTACTGTGGATCCTGTTGGAGTGCTTGAGCCGAGTCCGTCAGAAGGGGGCGCGCGAAGCCCATGAGCGGTGTCATGAAGCGTATGGGGATGATCTTCCGCGCGAAGGCAAACAAGGCCCTTGACCGGGCCGAGGATCCGCGCGAGACCCTCGATTACTCCTACCAGAAGCAGCTGGAGCTGCTGCAGAAGGTCCGGCGGGGCGTCGCCGACGTGGCGACCTCGCGCAAGCGGCTCGAACTGCAGCTGAACCAGCTCCAGGGCCAGTCCGCCAAGCTGGAGGACCAGGGCCGCAAGGCGCTGGCGCTCGGCCGCGAGGACCTGGCGCGCGAGGCGCTGTCCCGGCGGGCGGCGCTCCAGCAGCAGGTGAGCGACCTCGAGGTGCAGCACCAGACGCTGCAGGGCGAGGAGGAGAAGCTCACGCTGGCCGCGCAGCGGCTCCAGGCCAAGGTCGACGCCTTCCGTACGAAGAAGGAGACGATCAAGGCGACCTACACGGCGGCGCAGGCGCAGACCCGGATCGCCGAGTCGTTCTCCGGTATCTCGGAGGAGATGAGCGACGTCGGCGTGGCCATCCAGCGCGCCGAGGACAAGACGGCCCAGCTCCAGGCCCGGGCCGGCGCGATCGACGAGCTGCTCGCCTCGGGCGCGCTCGACGACCAGTCGGGCCTGGCGAAGGACGACATCCAGGCCGAGCTCGACCGGCTGTCCGGGGGTACGGACGTCGAGCTGGAGCTCCAGCGGATGAAGGCCGAGCTGGCGGGAGGCCCCGCGGCCTCGAAGCAGGCCATCGAGGGCGGCGCCGGAACGGCGACGCCGCAGGACCAGCAGCAGTCGAACCCCCGTTTCGACAAGCAGTGATGAGCCCATTCGATCCCTTGAGCGGTAACGAGCCCTAAGGACGGCGCGTCATGATCGTACGGATCATGGGGGAGGGCCAGTGGAAGCTGGCGGACAGTCACTTCGCCGAGTTGAACAAGCTCGACGACGAGCTGCTCGACGAGATGGAGTCGGGTGACGGCACGGGCTTCCGCCGCACCCTCTCCGCTCTCCTCGACGCGGTCCGCACGCTCGGCTCCCCGCTCCCGGACGACGCGCTGGAGCCGTCCGAGCTGATCCTCCCGTCTCCCGACGCGACCCTCGAAGAGGTCCGCGAGATGCTCTCGGACGACGGGCTCATCCCGGGCTGAGCCCAGGCACCCGACAACTCCCGGTGCCCCGACCCCCTCCCGGGGGCGCGGGGCACCGCCGTGCGCCACCCCGTACCGTTGCCCGGTGTGACCTCCCTCGACAGCGGGTTCTCGCGCGGCCGGCACTGGCTGCGGACGCACCCCCTCGCCTTCGACGCCGGCCTCGCCCTCGCCGTGCTCGTCTGCATGGTCACCGGCTCCTTCGCCGATCCCCACGGCAGCCCCAACGGCCCCACGTTCGGCGACCGCACCCCGGACGCCTCCAGCGTCCTGCTCATGGTGCTGGGCGCCGCCGCCCTCGTGCCGCGACGGCGCGCGCCCCTCGCGGTCCTCGGCTTCACCTCCGCGGTCACCCTCGTCGAGCTGCTCGCCGACGACAGGCCGGCGCCCGTCGCCATGGCCGCCGTCATCGCGCTCTACACCGTCGCCTCCCGCACCGACCGCCCCACCACCTGGCGCGTCGGCCTCGCCACCATGACGGTGCTGACCGCCGCCGGGATGCTCTTCGGCCCCACCCCCTGGTACGCCCAGGAGAACCTGGGCGTCTTCGCCTGGTCCGGCATGGCCGCGGCCGCCGGTGACGCCGTCCGCAGCCGGCGGGCCTTCGTCGACGCCATCCGGGAGCGGGCCGAACGCGCCGAACGGACCCGCGAGGAGGAGGCGCGGCGCCGGGTTGCCGAGGAGCGCCTGCGGATCGCCCGTGACCTCCATGACGTGGTCGCCCACCACATCGCGCTGGTCAACGTCCAGGCCGGGGTCGCCGCGCACGTCATGGACAAGCGCCCCGACCAGGCCAAGGAGGCCCTCGCGCACGTCCGCGAGGCCAGCCGCTCGGCCCTCAACGAGCTGCGCGCCACCGTCGGTCTGCTCCGCCAGTCCGGCGACCCGGAGGCCCCGACCGAGCCGGCGCCCGGCCTCGGCGTCCTCGACGAGCTGCTCGCCACCTTCCGCAACGCCGGTCTCCCCGTCGAACTGGCCCGCACCGACGACAGCGCCGCCCTGCCCGGGGCCGTCGACCTCGCCGCGTACCGGATCATCCAGGAGGCGCTGACCAATGTGCGCAAGCACGCGGGACCGGACGCCAGGGCGGAGGTGAGCGTCGTGCGGGTCGGCCGGACGATCGAGATCACCGTCCTCGACGACGGGAGGCCCAAGGACGCCCCCGCCGACACCGGCACGGGCGGCCACGGCCTGATCGGCATGCGCGAGCGGGTCACCGCCCTCGGCGGCACCCTGACCGCCGCCCCCCGCTACGGCGGCGGTTTCCGCGTCCAGGCCATACTGCCCACCACGGCCCGTACGGGGGAGGACACATGACGATCCGGGTGCTGCTCGCCGACGACCAGGCCCTGCTCCGCAGCGCGTTCAAGGTGCTGGTCGACTCCGAACCGGACATGGAGGTGGTCGCCGAGGCCGCGGACGGCGCGCAGGCCGTCGCCCTGGCCCGGTCCGCGAAGGCGGACGTCGTCCTGATGGACATCCGCATGCCCGGTACGGACGGGCTCGCCGCGACCCGCATGATCACCGCGGACCCCGACCTGTCCGCCGTACGGATCGTCATGCTGACCACCTTCGAGGTGGACGAGTACGTCGTGCGGTCGCTCCGCGCCGGCGCCTCCGGCTTCCTCGGCAAGGGGGCGGAACCGGAGGAACTGCTCAACGCCATCCGGATCGCCGCCGCCGGCGAGGCGCTGCTCTCGCCCGTCGCGACCAGGGGACTGATCGCCAGGTTCCTCGCCCAGGGCGGCGGTTCGGACGATGAGGAGGGGCAGAGCGCGCTGCGGCACTCCGAGCGCCTGGCCGCCCTCACCACCCGTGAACGCGAGGTCCTCGTCCTCGTCGCGGGCGGCCACTCCAACGACGAGATCGCCGAACGCCTCGAAGTCAGCCCCCTCACGGTCAAGACGCACGTCAACCGGACCATGTCCAAACTCGGCGCCCGCGACCGGGCTCAACTGGTGGTCACGGCCTACGAGTCGGGTCTGGTACGTCCGAAGGTGGAGTGAGGGAGCACCCCGGCGTACTCCAGGCGCGGTATGCGCGGGGTGAGGAAGTGGGTCCGGGGGCCGAGGATCCGGGGCCTCCCATGGCTGATCGTGGAGGCGGGCACCTGTCACCGCCCGCCTGCCGAGCACGCCACAGAAGAGAGACCCCATGTCCTGGCTGTCCAGATTCAGCCTCGCACAACGGGCCCTGATAGGGCTGATGTCCATCGTCGCGATCCTCTTCGGAGCGATCGCGATACCGCAGCTGAAACAGCAGTTGCTGCCCTCGATCGAGCTCCCCATGGTCTCGGTCCTCGCCCAGTACCAGGGCGCCTCCCCCGAGGTGGTCGAGAAGCAGGTCGTCGTACCGCTCGAGAACACCCTTGAGGCCGTCGACGGCATCACGGGCGTCACCGCCACCGCCTCCGAGGGCAACGCGGTCATCATGGCCACCTTCGACTACGGCGACGAGGGCACCAAGCAGCTCGTCGCCGACGTCCAGCAGGCCGTGAACCGGGCCAGGACCGCCCTGCCCGACGGCGTCGACCCGCAGGTCGTGGCCGGTTCGACCGACGACATCCCGACCGTCGTCCTCGCCGTCACCTCGGACAAGGACCAGCAGGCGCTCGCGGACCAGCTGGAGCGGACCGTCGTCCCGGCCCTGGAGGACATCGACGGGGTCGGCCAGGTCTCCGTCGACGGCGTCCAGGACCTCCAGGTCTCCATCACCCCCGACGACGGCAAGCTCGCCGCGGCCGGCCTGAACACGATGAAGCTCGCCGAGGCCGTCCGGGCCGGCGGCGGCACGGTCCCGGCCGGCGCGTTCTCCGAGGCCGGCAAGAGCCGCACGGTCCAGGTCGGCGGCGGCTTCACCTCGCTCCGGCAGATCGAGGACCTGCGGATCAAGCCCGAGAAGGGCAGGGCGGTCCGCCTCGCCGACGTGGCCGCGGTGAAGCTGGAGGAGTCCTCCCGGGTCTCCCTCACCCGTACGAACGGCAGGCCCAGCCTCGCCGTCATGGCCACCATGGACAACGACGGCAGCGCCGTCACCATCTCCGACGCGGTCAAGGAGAAGCTGCCCGAGCTCCGCGAGGACCTCGGCGCGGGCGCCGAGCTGACCGTGGTCTCCGACCAGGGCCCGGCGGTCTCCAAGTCGATCTCCGGTCTGACCACCGAGGGCGCGCTCGGGCTGGTCATGGCCGTCCTGGTGATCCTGGTCTTCCTCGCCTCCCTGCGCTCCACCCTGGTCACGGCGGTCTCCATCCCGCTCTCGGTGGTCCTGGCGCTCATCGTGCTGTGGACCCGCGACCTGTCGCTCAACATGCTGACGCTGGGGGCGCTGACCATCGCCATCGGCCGGGTCGTCGACGACTCGATCGTGGTGCTGGAGAACATCAAGCGGCACCTCGGCTACGGCGAGGAGCGCCGGGCGGCGATCCTCACGGCCGTACGGGAGGTGTCGGGCGCCGTCACCTCCTCGACCCTCACCACCGTCGCGGTCTTCCTGCCGATCGGCCTGGTCGGCGGCATGGTGGGTGAGCTGTTCGGTTCGTTCAGCCTGACGGTGACCGCCGCCCTGCTCGCCTCCCTGCTGGTCTCCCTGACCGTCGTCCCTGTCCTGTCGTACTGGTTCCTGCGCGCCCCCAAGGGCACGTCGGCGGACCCGGACGAGGCCCGGCGGCTGGCCGAGGAGAAGGAGAACAGGAGCCGGCTCCAGCGTCTGTACGTCCCCGTCCTGCGGTTCGCGACCCGGCGCCGCCTCACCAGCGTGGCCCTCGCGGCCGTCGTCCTCATCGGCACCTTCGGCATGGCCCCGCTCCTGAAGACCAACTTCTTCGACCAGGGCGAGCAGGAGGTCATGAGCATCAAGCAGGAGCTGGCTCCCGGCACCAGCCTGGCGGCGGCCGACGAGGCCGCGAAGAAGGTCGAGAAGGTGCTGGCCGCCACCGGTGGCGTGAAGGACTACCAGGTCACGGTCGGCTCCTCGGGCTTCATGGCCGCCTTCGGCGGCGGCACGGGCGCCAACCAGGCCTCGTACCAGGTGACGCTGGAGGACTCGGCGTCGTACGAGAGGACCCGCGAGGCCATCGACGAGGCGCTGGGCGCGCTCGACGGCATCGGCGACACCACGATCGCGGCGGGCGACGGCTTCGGCAGCCAGGACCTCAGCGTGGTGGTCAAGGCGGCCGACGCGGACACGCTGAAGAAGGCGTCCGAGGCGGTCAGGGCCGGCGTGGCGGAGCTCGACGACGTCACCGACGTCCAGAGCGACCTGTCCCAGTCGGTGCCGAGGATCTCCGTCCGGGCCGACGCCAGGGCGGCGGAGGCGGGCTTCGACGACACGACGCTCGGTATGGCCGTCGCACAGGCGGTGCGCGGCACCCCGGCCGGCAAGGCGATCCTCGACGACACCGAGCGGGACGTCGTCCTCACCTCCGCGAAGCGGGCCACGACGATGGCCGAGCTGAAGGCGCTGCCGCTCGGGCCGGTCAGGCTCGGCGACATCGCCGATGTGAAGCTGGTCCCCGGCCCGGTCTCGATGACCCGGATCGACGGCTCGCGGGCGGCGACGATCACGGCCAAGCCGACCGGTGACAACACCGGCGCGGTGAGCGCCGCCCTCCAGACGAAGATCGACGGGCTTGACCTGCCCGCGGGCGCGACCGCCTCCATCGGCGGTGTCTCCGAGGACCAGTCCGAGGCGTTCGGCAATCTGGCGCTGGCGATGCTGGCGGCGATCGCGATCGTCTTCATGCTGCTGGTGGCGACCTTCAGGTCGCTGATCCAGCCGCTGATCCTGCTGGTCTCCATTCCGTTCGCGGCGACCGGCGCGATCGGTCTGCTGCTGGTGACGGGTACGGCGATGGGTGTCCCGGCGATGATCGGCATGCTGATGCTGATCGGCATCGTGGTGACCAACGCGATCGTGCTGATCGACCTCATCAACCAGTACCGCGCGCAGGGCCTCGGCGTCGTCGAAGCGGTCGTCGAGGGCGGCCGCCACCGACTGCGCCCGATCCTGATGACGGCCCTGGCGACGATCTTCGCCCTGCTCCCGATGGCGCTCGGCATCACGGGCGAGGGCGGCTTCATCGCGCAGCCACTGGCCGTGGTCGTGATCGGCGGTCTGATCACCTCGACCCTGCTGACGCTGCTCCTGGTCCCGACGCTCTACGCGATGGTCGAACTCCGCAAGGAGCGCCGCGCGAAGAAGAAGGCGGCGAAGAAGGCGGCGCAGCGGGACGGCTCGCCGGACGACGCGGCGAGGCCGGACGCGGCCCCGCTGAACGCGCTGGACGGCTGAGCCGCCTGCCCGCGGCCGAACGCCGAAGGGCGCCCCGCGCGTGTGCGGGGCGCCCTTCGGCGGTGTGACGTGGCCCCTGGGGGCGTGCCGGACCTACGGGAGCGCGAGCATCCGCTCCAGGGCCAGCTTCGCGAAGCTCTCGGTCTCCTTGTCGACCTCGATCCGGTTGACCAGGTTGCCCTCGGCCAGTGACTCCAGCGCCCACACCAGGTGCGGAAGGTCGATCCGGTTCATCGTCGAGCAGAAGCAGACCGTCTTGTCGAGGAAGACGACCTCCTTGTCCGGGTGCGCGTTGGCCACGCGCCGGACCAGGTTCAGCTCCGTGCCGATGGCCCACTTCGAGCCGGCCGGGGCCGCCTCCAGCGTCTTGATGATGTACTCGGTGGAGCCGACGTAGTCCGCGGCCGCCACGACCTCGTGCTTGCACTCCGGGTGCACGAGGACGTTCACGCCCGGGATCCGTTCGCGCACGTCGTTGACCGAGTCCAGCGAGAACCGGCCGTGCACCGAGCAGTGCCCCCGCCACAGGATCATCTTCGCGGCGCGCAGCTCCTCGACGGTCAGGCCGCCGTTCGGCTTGTGCGGGTTGTAGAGGACGCAGTCCTCCAGCGACATCCCCATCTCGCGGACGGCGGTGTTGCGGCCCAGGTGCTGGTCGGGCAGGAACAGCACCTTCTCCCCCTGCTCGAAGGCCCAGTCCAGAGCCCGCTTGGCGTTGGACGAGGTGCAGATCGTGCCGCCGTGCTTGCCGGTGAAGGCCTTGATGTCGGCCGAGGAGTTCATGTACGAGACGGGCACGACCTGCTCGGCGATCCCGGCCTCGGTCAGCACGTCCCAGCACTCCGCGACCTGCTCGGCGGTGGCCATGTCGGCCATCGAGCAGCCCGCCGCGAGGTCCGGCAGGACGACCTTCTGGTCGTCGGTGGTGAGGATGTCGGCGGACTCGGCCATGAAGTGCACACCGCAGAAGACGATGTACTCGGCCTCCGGGCGCGCCGCCGCGTCGCGGGCGAGCTTGAAGGAGTCGCCGGTGACGTCCGCGAACTGGATGACCTCGTCGCGCTGGTAGTGGTGGCCGAGGACGAAGACCTTGTCCCCGAGCTTCTCCTTCGCGGCGCGGGCGCGCTCCACCAGGTCGGGGTCGGAGGGCGACGGCAGGTCGCCGGGGCACTCCACGCCGCGCTCGCTCTTCGGGTCGGCCTCGCGGCCGAGCAGCAGGAGGGCGAGCGGCGTCGGCTGAACGTCCAGGGGCTGGGCGGTGGTCACGTCACGCACCCTTTCTTATCTGCGGAGCGAGCCTTTTCGTCGAAATGACGCTATCTATGATAACCGCTTCACGTCACTTTGACGATGTCCATAGTGTCGATGTGACGAAAGTCCGCACGGCGGCCTGTACAGCGGCGCGTGACCCTCCCCGAGCCGGTGTGCGAGCATGAAGGGGAAAAGACGCGAAAGCCGAGCCTCGCCCGGAATGATTCCGGCGTCCCGCCGGTTGCAACCGTCGGCAAGCAGTCTCCGTACACACCGGGAGAGAAGCAGATGTCCGTATCGGACGAGAAGACCACTGTCAGCGACGGCATCCTCCTGTCTGACGCCGCCGCGGCCAAGGTCAAGGCCCTGCTCGACCAGGAAGGCCGCGACGACCTGGCGCTGCGCGTCGCCGTTCAGCCCGGCGGCTGCTCCGGCCTGCGTTACCAGCTCTTCTTCGACGAGCGTTCGCTCGACGGCGATGTCGTCAAGGACTTCGACGGCGTCAAGGTCGTCACCGACCGCATGAGCGCCCCCTACCTCGGCGGCGCCTCCATCGACTTCGTCGACACCATCGAGAAGCAGGGCTTCACGATCGACAACCCCAATGCCACGGGCTCCTGCGCCTGCGGCGACTCGTTCAGCTGACCCTGAGCGCGTACGACGTACGAAGGCGGCCGCCCGGATTCCGGGCGGCCGCCTTCGTCCATGCTCGGGGCAGCGCGGCTACTTCCGGGGCACGGGCTCCCCGCTCGCCGCGTCCACGACCGTCCTGCTGCCCAGCGGCTGGTCCAGCGTCACCGTCTTCGTCACCTCCACCGCGATGGCGATGCACGCCCGGTCCGGATCGGCCGGCTTCTCGCTCACCCGCACCGCGACCTTGCCGGGGCTCTCCTGCGCGGTCGCCGTGTAGGTACTGCACACCCCGCCCCAGAAGGTCACCGACAGCTTCCGGCCGTCCGCGTCCGTCCGGTACGAGCCGATCTGCCGCGGGGTGCCCTCCTCCGAAGGGGCCGGGGACGGCTTCGTCGGCGGCGCCAGGTGCTCGGGAGCCACCGCCGTACGCACGACCGTGTGCGGCTCGGCCCCCGCCTCGGCCTCCACCCGGAACAGCCACGACGGTACGAGCGCCCGCTTGCCGTCCACGAACTCCGAGGCGAGACCGAGGGCCGCGCCGGTCACGGCCAGCTCCCGCGGCCGGGCATCCGGCTCGCAGGTCACCGTGGGGACGTCCGCGCCCGCCGGCGGGGCGGTCGCACAGCCGCCGATGCCGATCGGCCCGCCGGCCGACGACTTGTTCAGCTCCTTCAGCGCCTTCTCCGCGCCGATCACCGGATACGTATGGCTCTTCACCGGCTCCTTCAGCTGGCCGCTGCCGGCCACCGGAGCACCGTCCGGACCGACCTGGATCCCGGTCGACCAGCCGTACGTCGGCAGCCCGCCCACGACCGGGTCCGCGTTGACCACGCGCACCGAGCCGTTCATCACCTGGGTCGCGTCCAGCTTCGCGTCGCCCTGCCCGATCGCCTTGAGCACCGGCGCGGCCGCGGCCTTCGCCGCCGCCTCGCTCACCGGCGTACCGCCACGCGGCGGCTTCGGCTCGCCCGGAGGCGGACACGCCCTGCCCTTGAGGCAGGCGTCCCCGGCCGGGCCGCCGTCGTGCCGCGAGAACGTCCAGCTGCCCGGAGCCTCGGCCGACACGTCGAGCCGCAGCCCGGAGCCGTCCTTCTCGGGCGCCACCTTCCAGACCGCGCCCTCCAGCCTCGGAGCGCCCGGGATGCCGAGCGCCTTCGCCAGCCGGGTCACCTCCGCCGAGGTGACCCGGCCCTCAGGCCGGTGGACCGCGGCCGAGGAGGGCCCCTGGGGGAGGGGACCCTTGGCCTTGTAGACGGCGCCGCCGTCGTTCGGGTCCGGCTCGCCGGGCGCGATGCCCGGGCCGTCGCCCACGCCGCTGTCGCTCTTGCCGTCGAGGTGCAGCCGCGGGGGAGTGGCGGCACCGCTTCTCGTGCCGTCACCCCCGTCGGAGGCGGTGGTGGCGAACAGCGCGCCCCCGCCGCCGACCAGCAGCACTCCCGCCGTCACCGAGGCGACCAGCAACGGCGTACGTTTCCGCCGGGGGTTCTCCGTACCGCTCACCGCATCGCTCCTTCGTCCCGCCGAAATCTCTGGAAGACACGGATGGGACGGAACGGGCGGCCGAGTGGTTCCGTCCCGGTCAGCCGCCGTACTCGGAGGTGGCGTCGATCAGCCGCGCCGAGGCGGGCGGGACGACGACACCGTGGATCAGCGCGGGGGAGACCGGAGCGGCCGCCGCGGCCGCCGGCACCACCCAGTGCGGCGCCATCCGCGCGCTGTCGCCGCGCAGCTGGGCCAGGCTGAGATCGGACTCCTGAGGCTCCCGGGGAGCGGGGTGCGAGGGCATAAGCGCACCGTACGCACGGCACGGCTTCCCGGAAAAGACCTACTCTGGGGTAGTTTCCGCTGTTCGGCAGCGGGGCCCCCGGACCGGTAGCGTGAACCGTCAACCCTCTCCGTCCCGCAGGAGCGCCCAGCCGTGCGTATCGCAGTCACCGGCTCCATCGCCACCGACCACCTCATGACCTTCCCCGGCCGGTTCGCAGACCAGCTCGTCGCGGACCAGCTGCATACGGTCTCGCTCTCCTTCCTCGTCGACAACCTCGACATCCGGCGGGGAGGCGTCGGCCCCAACATCTGCTTCGGCATGGGCCAGCTCGGCGGCAACCCGATCCTGGTGGGCGCGGCCGGCTACGACTTCGACGAGTACCGCGCCTGGCTCGACCGCCACGGCGTCGACACCGGGTCCGTACGGATCTCCGAGGTCCTGCACACCGCCCGGTTCGTCTGCACCACGGACAAGGACCACAACCAGATCGGCTCCTTCTACACGGGCGCGATGAGCGAGGCCCGGCAGATCGAGCTGAAGGCCGTCGCCGACCGCGTGGGCGGTCTCGACCTCGTGCTGATCGGCGCCGACGACCCCGAGGCGATGCTGCGCCACACCGAGGAGTGCAAGGCGCGGGGCATCAACTTCGCCGCCGACTTCTCGCAGCAGATCGCGCGCATGGGCGGCGACGAGATCCGCACCCTGCTCGACGGCGCGACCTACCTCTTCTCGAACGAGTACGAGAAGGGCCTCATCGAGTCCAAGACCGGCTGGACCGACGAGGAGATCCTCGCCCGCGTCGGCCACCGGGTCACCACCCTCGGCTCGCGCGGCGTGCGCATCGAGCGCGTCGGCGACCCGGTCATCGAGGTCGGCTGCCCCGAGGAGGACGCCAAGGTCGACCCGACGGGCGTCGGCGACGCGTTCCGCGCCGGCTTCCTGACCGGCCTGTCCTGGGGCGTCGGCCTGGAGCGCGCCGCCCAGGTCGGCTGCATGCTCGCCACCCTGGTGATCGAGACCCTGGGCACCCAGGAGTACACCCTGCGCCGCGCCAACTTCATGGAGCGGTTCATCAAGGCGTACGGCCACGAGGCCGGCGCCGAGGTCCAGGCGCACCTGGCCTGACGCGACGGGCCTCACCCCCTCGGGGCCCGCGCCACGCGGGCCCCGAGGGCGCTACGCCACCCGTCGCACCACGTAGGCGGTGCCGCCCTTCGGCGAGGGCTCCTCGCCCAGGTACTCCTGACCGCGCATCTCGCACCAGGCCGGGATGTCCAGCCGCGCCGCCTCGTCGTCGGCGAGGACGGTCACCGTGCCGCCCAGCGGTACGTCGCCGATCACCCGGGCCAGTTCGATGACCGGGATCGGGCAGCGCCTGCCCAGGGCGTCCACCACGAGCGACCCCGACGCGTCGCTCTTCCCGGTCACCGCCTCCGGGGCCCCGAGCCGCTCCCGTACCGCCCCGACCACCCCCGGCAGCAGGTCGAGGAACCGGTCCACATCGCTCTCCGAGGTGCCCGCCGGCAGGGACACCCGGACGTTGCCCTCGCTCAGCACCCCCATGGCCCGCAGCACATGGCTGGGCGTGAGGGTGGAACTCGTACACGACGAACCGGACGAAACGGAGAAACCCTCCCGGTCCAGCTCGTGCAGCAAGGTCTCTCCGTCGACATAGAGACAGGAGAAGGTCACGAGGTGGGGGAGCCGGCGCACCGGATCGCCCACCACCTCCACGTCCGGCACCAGCTCGGGCACCCGCGCCCGGATCCGGTCCACCAGCCCCCGCAGCCGGGCCGCCTCGGCCTCCGCCTCCGCCCGCACCGCCCGCAGGGACGCCGCCGCCGCCACGATCGCCGGCAGGTTCTCGAACCCCGGCGCCCGCCCGGACTCCCGTTCGTCCGCCGGTCCCTGGGCGGCGAACCGCACGCCCTTCCGTACGGCGAGCAGCCCCACCCCGGCCGGACCGCCCCACTTGTGCGCGCTCGCCGCGAGCAGCGACCAGGCGCCCTCGACCGGCCCCCAGCCCAGCGACTGCGCCGCGTCCACCAGCAGCGGGACCCCCGCCGCCCGGCACGCCTCGGCGACCTCGGCCACCGGCTGCACCGTCCCCACCTCGTGGTTGGCCGACTGCAGACAGGCCAGCGCGGTGCCCGCGTCCAGCGCCGCCGCGAAGGCCGCGGCCTCCACCGCACCGGAGCGGCCCACCGGCACCTCGGTCACCGACCCGCCGGCCGCCGTGTGCGCCTCGGCCGCGTGCAGCACCGAGGAGTGTTCGACCGCCGACACCACGAGCCGGTCCCCGACACGCCGACGGCCCGCGAGAGCCCCGGAGATTCCCGCGTGAACCGCGCGCGTCCCCGAAGGAGTGAACACCAGCTCGTCGGGGCGGCACCCCACCGCCTCCGCGGCGGCCTCCCGCGCCGCGTCCAGCAGCAGCCTCGCCCGCCGTCCCTCGCGGTAGAGGCGGGCGGGATCGGCCCAGCCCTCGTCCAGGGAGGCAAGCAGCGCCTGGCGGGCGACGGGGTGCAGCGGGGCGGCGGAGGCGGCGTCGAAGTAGGGCACCCGACCACGGTAGAGCCCCTGCGCGTAAGCCCCCGTCAGATGGCCCGTCCGCGCCGCTCCTCGACCACCGGACGGCCGCCCGGCGGCCCCCGCGGAATGCCCCGGTCCACCCCTTCGGGGAGTCGGACGGCGCGTTGGGCACCCTCCCCGCGCGACCCCAAATAGCGTCCAGTAGGGTTTGGTCCGCATAAACATCCAAACCCCTGCCCGCGGCCGGGGCGGCGACCGACCAGCGAGACGGCCGTAGCCGACCAGCGCGGGCCGAGACTCTCGGGAAGGCGCTACGTGAGTCCCAACGGCTCCGACCTCCCCCGCAGCCAAGGCGCGGGTGGTACCCCCACGTCTCGGCGCTCGATGCGGCGGAAGCTGCCGCAGGTGCTGACTGCGGGCCTGATCCTGGCGACAGCCACCGGCTGCTCGTACAACTGGGAAGACTTCCCCCGCCTTGGTATGCCCACCCCGGTGACGGAAGAGGCACCTCGGATCCTCTCCCTCTGGCAGGGCTCGTGGGCGGCTGCGCTCGCCACGGGTGTCCTGGTCTGGGGTCTGATCCTGTGGTCGGTCTTCTTCCACCGGCGCAGCCGCACCAAGGTCGAGGTACCTCCGCAGACGCGGTACAACATGCCCATAGAGGCGCTGTACACGGTCACCCCCCTCATCATCGTCTCCGTGCTCTTCTACTTCACGGCACGTGACGAGTCGAAGCTCCTCGAGCTCTCCGCCAAGCCCACCCACACCATCAACGTGGTCGGCTACCAGTGGAGCTGGGGCTTCAACTACGTCGAGAACGTGCCCGGCGTGACGGGCGACGCGAAGACGGACAAGAACCTGGAGTCCATTCCGGACAAGTTCCTCAAGGACTTCCCGGAGAACGCCGGAGGCGTCTACGACGCCGGTATCCCCGGTGACCGGAACCCGCAGAACGGCAACCCGGGTCCGACCCTGTGGCTGCCCAAGGGCGAGAAGGTCCGGTTCGTCCTGACCTCCCGTGACGTCATCCACTCCTTCTGGGTGGTCCCCTTCCTGATGAAGCAGGACGTCATCCCGGGTCACACCAACTCCTTCGAGGTGACTCCGACGCGGGAGGGCACCTTCATGGGCAAGTGTGCCGAGCTGTGCGGCGTCGACCACTCCCGGATGCTCTTCAACGTCAAGGTGGTCTCTCCGGAGCGCTACCAGCAGCACCTGAAGGAGCTGGCGGAGAAGGGGCAGACCGGCTACATCCCGTCGGGCATTGAGCAGACGGACCCGGCCAGGAATGCGGAGAAGAACCAACTGTGAGCATCCTCAACGAACCCCAGGGTGCGGCCGCGGCTGAGGACTCGTACGAGAACGAGCTCCCGGTACGCCGCAAGCAGCCCGGCAATGTCGTGGTGAAGTGGCTGACCACCACCGACCACAAGACGATCGGCACGCTCTACCTGGTCACGTCGTTCGTCTTCTTCTGCATCGGCGGTCTCATGGCGCTCTTCATGCGCGCCGAGCTGGCCCGTCCGGGTACGCAGATCATGTCGAACGAGCAGTTCAACCAGGCGTTCACGATGCACGGCACGATCATGCTGCTGATGTTCGCGACGCCGCTGTTCGCCGGATTCGCGAACTGGATCATGCCGCTGCAGATCGGCGCGCCCGACGTGGCGTTCCCGCGGCTGAACATGTTCGCGTACTGGCTGTACCTCTTCGGCTCGATCATCGCGGTGGCCGGCTTCCTCACCCCGCAGGGTGCGGCCGACTTCGGCTGGTTCGCCTACTCCCCGCTGTCGGACGCCGTCCGCTCGCCGGGCGTCGGCGCCGACATGTGGATCATGGGTCTGGCCTTCTCCGGCTTCGGCACGATCCTCGGCTCGGTCAACTTCATCACCACGATCATCTGCATGCGCGCTCCCGGCATGACGATGTTCCGGATGCCGATCTTCACCTGGAACGTGCTGCTGACCGGTGTGCTGGTCCTGCTCGCCTTCCCGGTCCTGGCGGCCGCGCTGTTCGCCCTGGAGGCGGACCGCAAGTTCGGTGCCCATGTCTTCGACGCCGCCAACGGCGGCGCCCTGCTGTGGCAGCACCTCTTCTGGTTCTTCGGACACCCTGAGGTGTACATCATCGCGCTGCCGTTCTTCGGCATCGTCTCCGAAGTGATCCCGGTCTTCAGCCGCAAGCCGATGTTCGGCTACATCGGTCTGATCGCCGCGACCATCGCGATCGCCGGTCTGTCGGTGACGGTGTGGGCCCACCACATGTACGTCACCGGTGGTGTGCTCCTGCCGTTCTTCTCCTTCATGACGTTCCTCATCGCCGTACCGACCGGTGTGAAGTTCTTCAACTGGATCGGAACGATGTGGAAGGGCTCGCTGTCCTTCGAGACACCGATGCTCTGGACGATCGGCTTCCTGGTCACCTTCACCTTCGGTGGTCTGACCGGCGTCATCCTGGCCTCGCCGCCGATGGACTTCCACGTTTCCGACTCGTACTTCGTCGTCGCGCACTTCCACTACGTCGTCTTCGGCACCGTGGTCTTCGCGATGTTCGCCGGCTTCCACTTCTGGTGGCCGAAGTTCACCGGCAAGATGCTGGACGAGCGGCTCGGCAAGATCACGTTCTGGACGCTGTTCATCGGCTTCCACGGCACCTTCCTGGTGCAGCACTGGCTGGGTGCCGAGGGCATGCCGCGCCGTTACGCGGACTACCTCGACGCCGACGGCTTCACCGCGCTGAACACGATCTCGACGATCTCCTCGTTCCTGCTCGGTCTGTCGATCCTGCCGTTCTTCTACAACGTCTGGAAGACCGCCAAGTACGGCAAGAAGATCGAGGTCGACGACCCGTGGGGCTACGGCCGTTCGCTCGAGTGGGCGACCTCCTGCCCGCCGCCGCGCCACAACTTCCTCACCCTGCCGCGGATCCGTTCCGAATCCCCGGCGTTCGACCTGCACCACCCGGAGATCGCGGCGATCGACCAGCTCGAGAACCACGGCCCGGAGAAGGCCCTCGCGGGTGAGAAGGAGGCCGGCAAGTGAAGATCCAGGGCAAGATGTTCATCTGGCTGAGCGTCTTCATCCTCGCCATGGCGATCCTCTATGGCGTGTGGTCGAAGGAGCCGGTCGGCACCACGGCGCTCTTCCTGGCCTTCGGCCTGGCCATCATGGTCGGCTACTACCTGGCCTTCACGGCCAAGCGTGTCGACGCGATGGCCCAGGACGACAAGGAGGCCGACGTCGCGGACGAGGCCGGTGAGGTGGGCTTCTTCGCCCCCCACAGCTGGCAGCCGCTGTCGCTGGCCATCGGTGGTGCGCTCGCCTTCCTCGGCATCGCGATGGGCTGGTGGCTGCTGTACTTCTCGGCGCCGCTGATCCTGATCGGCCTCTTCGGCTGGGTGTTCGAGTTCTACCGCGGTGAGAACCAGAACCAGTAGAAGTCACCACCCGCAGGACCCCGTAGCACCCCGCAGGACCCAGAGGGGCCCGGACGCTTCGTCACCGAAGCGTCCGGGCCCCTCTCTCGTGCCGCCCCTCTTTTGCAGCACTCGGCGCGCTGGCTCCGGGGAAAGTTCTTACGGTGATGTCATGAACGACACGCCGCGCATCCGGACTGTTGTGAGCTGCACCGTCCTGGCCGTCACCGTCGCCGCCGGCGCCACCGCGTGCGCGGGCTCCGACGGCCACCCGCTCTCCGCCAAGCCGTACGACGCGGCGGAGCAGATCTCCTTCAACGCGCCCGCACAGGGCAAGAAGGCCGATCCGGACAAGGCGCTGGAGATCACCGCCAAGGGTGACGAGGGCCGCATCACCGATGTGACGGCCGTCGACGCCACCGGGCACCACCTGGCCGGGGAACTCACCGCCGACGGCCAGAGGTGGCGCTCCACGGGCTCCCTGACGGCCGGCGGCCGGTACACGGTCAAGGTGGCCACGGAGAACGAGGGCGGCGCTCCCGGCACCCGTACGTTCACGTTCGAGACGGCCCCCGCCGAACGGGCCCTGGTCGTCAAGTTCGGGCCGGAGGCGGGCACGTACGGCGTCGGACAGCCGATCACGGCCGACCTCAGCCTCCCGGTGAAGGGCAAGGCGGCCCGGGCGGTGGTCGAGCGGGCCCTCAAGGTGCGCTCCACGCCGTCGGTGGAGGGCGCCTGGCACTGGGTGGACGACGAGAAGCTGCACTTCCGTCCGAAGGAGTACTGGCCCGCCGGTACGAAGATCACGGTGACGGGGAACCTCGCGGGCGTGAAGGTGGGCGACAAGCTCTACGGCGGCGAGTCGAAGAAGCTGAACCTGACGATCGGCGACCGGCTGGAGGCGATCGCGGACGCCGGCTCGCACTACATGACCGTGCGGCGCAACGGAGAAGTGATCAACACCATTCCGGTGACCACCGGAAAACCGGGCTTCTCCACCCGTAACGGCATCAAGGTGGTGCTGGGCAAGGAGTACTTCGTCCGGATGCGGAGCACCACCGTCGGCATCGCGGCGGGCAGCTCGGAGTCGTACGACCTGCCCGTCTACTACGCGACGCGGGTCACCTGGAGTGGTGAATACGTCCACGCCGCACCGTGGTCCGCCGGCTCGCACGGAGTGGCGAACGTCAGCCACGGCTGTGTCGGCATGTCGACGGGCAACGCGGCCTGGTTCTACAAGACCGTGCGCCCCGGCGACATCGTGCAGACGGTCAACAGCTACGGCGACACGATGGACACCTTCGGCAACGGCTTCGGCGACTGGAACCTGTCCTGGGACAAGTGGCGTCAGGGCAGCGCGCTGCTCGGCGACGCCAAGAGCCCCACCGCCCCGGCCGACATCGCCCGGCTGCGTCCCTCGATCTAGGGTCTTTCGTTTGGATCAGGCCGGATCAGGGAGCGGGGTCTGGTGCATGGGGTCTCCCCAGGCCCGCCAGGGCCGAGGGGACGGATCG
>NZ_JBSFTU010000052.1:0-41682 GCF_053591435.1 Streptomyces sp. NPDC003027 | reverse complement strand
AGTTGGCGACCGACGACAACGCGGCGTGGGGGCCCCTCCCGTGCCCGAAGGGCTACGGGGGAGCGGTGCCAGGGCACGCGAGCCCGGCATGATCCAAACGAAAGACCCTAGAGCGACGCCCTGGCGATGCGGGTGACCCAGCGGGCCAGCACCTCCTGCGCGTCGCCGGTCCCGAGTTCGTCGAGGAAGCGCAGGATCTGGGCGTCGCCGCGTACGACGGCGACGATCCGGCAGGCCCGGGTGATCACGACGGTGCCGTTGGCGCGGTGCTCGTAGCCGAAGTGCCGGGAGCGGGGCCGGGTCTGGGAGACGGACGTGTGCATCAGTTGACTCCGATCGCTTGCTTACGGCTGCCGGTCGTCGGTTCCGGCGGCTCCGGCACCGTCAGGGGCGCCGCGTCCCCCACGCCGAGCAGGCGCAGCAGGGGTCCGGCCATCGCGGTCGTGACCAGCGCCATGAGCACCATCATGGTGAACAGGTCCGGTCCGATCAGGCCGAGTTCGCGGCCGATGCCGAGGATCACGATCTCGGTGAGCCCCCGGGTGTTCATGAGCGTCCCGAACGCCCCCGCGTCGCGCCAGCTCATCCCCGACAGACGGGCCGGGATCGCCGCGCCGGCGAACTTGCCGACCACCGCCGCCGCCAGGACGACCAGCAGGGTCAGGAGACCGGACGCGCCCAGTCCGCCGATGTCGACGGAGAGGCCGGTGATGACGAAGAAGACCGGGAGCAGCAGGGAGGAGGTCTTCTCCAGCGGGGCGGCCAGCTGCTGGTGCAGGCGCGGCTCGGTCGTACGCGGCATGACGAGGCCGAAGGCGAAGGCCCCGAAGATGGCGTGGATGCCGATCCAGGAGGTGGCGTACGAGGAGAGCAGCACACCGGCCACGATCAGGACGAGCCGTACGCCCGTCCCCTGCGGTCCGCCGGCGGCCGAGCGCAGCGCACGGTGCAGCAGCGGCCGTACGACGAGGAGCATCACCGCGGCGTAGACGGCGGTCAGGGCGATCACGGTGAAGAAGCCCCCGGTGCCGCCGGAGCCCGCCAGGGCGACCACCAGGACCAGGACGCACCAGGCGACGACGTCGCCGGCGGCCGCGCAGGCCATCGCCATCGCGCCGATGCGGGTGTGGCCGAGCCGGCGGTCCCGGATGATGCGGGCGAGCACCGGGAACGCGGTGATCGAGAAGGCGGTCGCCATGTAGAGGACGAACATGTCGGCGCCGACGCCGTCGGGGGCCATGGAGCCGTACAACAGTGCCGCCGCGCCCGCGCCCACCACGAACGGCACGGCCATCGCCAGGAACGCCGTCGATCCGACGGATCCGGTCCGGCCGCGCAGCCGGCCGAGGTCCAGCTCCCAGCCGGCCAGGAACATGAAGAGCGCCAGGCCCACCTGGGCGAGCGCCGACAGGGCGGGCCTCGCCTCGGGTGGGAAGATCAGCGCGGGCAGATCGCCGGGCAGCAGCCCGAGCAGGCTGGGCCCGAGCATCAGCCCGGCCGCGATCTCCGCGACGACGGGCGGCTGGTGGAGCCGCCGGCCGAGTGCGACCATCGCGGCTCCCACGACCAGCACGATCGCGACGTCCGCCAGGACGATCGCGTCCAGCGGAACACTTGACGACGCTGCCATCGCGTCTTCCCTCCCCTCGAGCGACAGGTGCTAGATCAGGACGCGGCCGGCGGCCGTGTCGCGGGTCTCGCGTGACTTGCGCAGGTCGCGGGTGATGATCGCCTTCTGCAGCCAGCGGTCGGTGCCGTCGTACCGGGCGGTGAACGCCTTGCGGCCGTGGACGGCGAGGTAGTTGTCGACGACGAGCAGGGAGCCGGCCTCGACGACGATGTCGCGGGTCACCGCCTCCAGTTCCCGCACCAGCTCCTTGAGCGCCTGCTCGGCGGCGGCGTCGCCGTCGACACAGCGCATGAAGAAGGGGTCGATCCGCAGGTACGGCGAGTCGGAGGCGCCGAAGAGGACGGCCACCGGTTCGGGGGTCTCGCGCATGGCCCGCATGCGCAGCAGGCCGGGGTGGTCGGGCTGCTGGGCGGCCAGCTGCCGCAGGTGTTCGTCGTCGGGAAGAATGTAGAACCGCGGTTCGGAAAGGATCTTGCGGGTCTCGTCGCCGAGATCGACATCGCGTATGGAGGCGACGGTCGTCGGAACGCGATCGTGGTTTCGGATTCCGAACAGGGCCAGATAATCGCAGCGATAGGGGTGGAAGCCGTCCTCGGTGTGCCATTCGAGCAGGACGTCACTGCCGTGACCGCTCTGCTCGTTCTCCTCGCCGGCGATCGGAAGCACGTTCTGGATCATTCTTCCGGATTGCAGCGTGGGCCAGCTGAACACTTCCCCGAGGCATGTGCCGATCAGGGAGAGGAACACCTCCTCGCGCCGGGTCCGCCCTGAGGCGGCCGCTTCCGCCCAGTTCCGCGGGGTGGGGCCGACCGCCGTGTCGTCGACGGTGAACCCCTGGATCTTGAAAGCCGCGGCCGGGTCCTCGCGCCGGAAGTCCGCCAGGAACCTGCGCAGTCCGAGGGGAAGCCGTGCGGCGAGCTCCCACGCCCGGTCGTGGAAGAGCGGGTCGCCCGGGTCGCCGTCGCCCTCCTTCAACTCGGTGATCAAAGCGTCGAGTTGAGTGACTTCGTCGGTGGACAAGTCGTAGTGGAGCACGCCTTGGTCAATGGTCACGGAATTCGCCCTCTCTGGCGTGGGTGGTGTCGGAGCCGCGGGCCGGGGGGTGGTTCCCCCACGCCCGGGGGCGTCGGGGAGGTCAGTCCCAGCCCCAGCTGTCGCCGGCGTCGCCGTTCGTACCGGTGGCGGCGGTGGTGGTGCCGGCCTGCGCCGCGGAGGTCACCGGGTGGGAGTCGACCGCCTGCGCGGTGGCCGCCCCCAGGACCGTGGTCGTCACAGCCGCAGCGCACGAGATCAGGTAGACGAAAGCCTTGCGTCGCATTTTCCCCGTCCGATTCCTTCGAAGTGGCGAGAGGAAATTCCTCTTCCCCCGGGCGGGCCGGTGAGCTCGCCATTTTCGTGGCTCTCATTCACCGGCCGCCGCTGAGTAATTTGCCAGGGGCCGAACGGGCCCTACAAGGATTTCCACTGGCACCAAGGTGCAGTGGCTGCAAGTGGCCACGGGCCGCTTGCGCGGTGGTGACCGGGCCACCGTCAGAACGCCTTGCGGTGTTTCCCGCCCCGCTTGCGCTCGTACATCTCCCGGCCCGCCGCCTCCCGGCGGCGCCATTCACGGGCCAGTTCGGCCCGCAGCCGGGCGTCGGTGCGCGAGGCGATCCAGGCGCTCTCCCGCAGCAGCTTGCGGTAGCTCTCGAACCGCCGGTGCGACAGCGTGCCGTCCTCGACCGCGGCGAGCACGGCGCAGTCGGGCTCGGCGTGGTGCTCGCAGTCGTGGAAACGGCAGTGCGCGGCCAGCTCCTCGATCTCCGCGAAGACCTGGGAGAGCCCTTCGTTGGCCTCCCACAGGCCCACGCCGCGCAGCCCGGGGGTGTCGATGAGGACCCCGCCGCGGGGCAGGGCCAGCAGTTCGCGGGCGGTGGTGGTGTGCCGGCCCTTGCCGTCGCTGCCCCGGACCGGGCCCGAGGCCTGCTCCTCCTCCCCCAGCAGCGCGTTGACCAGCGTGGACTTGCCGACGCCGGACTGCCCGAGCAGGGCGGAGGTGCGGCCGGCCAGCTCGTCGGCGAGGGCGTCGAGGCCTTCGCCGCTGACCGAGCTGACGGGGAAGACGCCGGCGCCCGGGCCCGCGCGCTCCACGTCGGAGACGAGATGGGTGATGTCGGGGACCAGGTCCGTCTTGGTCAGGGCGACCACCGGCTGGGCGCCGCTGGACCAGGCCAGGGAGAGGAACCGCTCCAGGCGGCCGAGGTCCAGTTCGACGGCGAGCGAGACCGCGATCACGGCGAGGTCGATGTTGGCGGCGAGGACCTGGCCCTCGGAGCGGGCGGAGGAGGTCGAGCGGGTGAAACGGGTACGGCGGGGCAGCAGCGCCCGTACGACGGGACCGGTCGGCGGTGCCGTGTCGACGGCGGCCCAGTCACCCGTACAGACGCCGGTCACGGGGTCGGTGTCGGCGCGCAGCGTACGGACCCCGGTGGCGGCTCGGGTGCCGGTGGTGCCGTCGGTGGCGGCGACGAGTTCGCAGCGGCCGCGGTCGACCCGCACCACCCGGCCGGGCACGAGGCCCGCTTCGGCGTACGGGGCGAACGCGTCCGCCCAGTCGGTGTCCCACCCGTAGGCGGTGAGCGGTGAAGTGGCTGCGCTTGTCACGGAGTTCCCCTCGATCGGGCCAGCGGCTGTCCGGCCCTGATCCGCCGGGCAGCCCCCAGGTCGGGGCCATTGTCGGCGCCGGAGGCGGCGCCTGGGACGCGGCTCACCGTCGTCGCGGTGAGCAGCAGCCCGCCCCTGACCAGAAACCGCCCTTCGAATCCGCGCAGTCCCACGCCGTCGACCAGCGGCCCGTCCACGAGGAGCCGGGCCGTGAACGTGGCCGTGCGCGGCTGGAAGGTGACGGTGGCCTCCGTGAAGTCGAGCCAGCGCCCGGTCAGCGGCGACCAGGCCTTGTAGACGCTCTCCTTGGCGCTGAACAGCGCGCGGTCCCAGTGGACTTCGGGCCGCAGCGCCGCCAGCTCGGCCAGGTGGGCGCGTTCTTCGGCGCCCGTGACCATGTGCAGGACCCCGGTGTGGTCGAGCGGGTCGTGCGGTTCGGCGTCGAAGCCCAGCGCCGCGACGTCCTCGGCGCGCGCCACGGCGGCGGCGCGGTAGCCGACGCAGTGCGTGATGCTGCCGACGATCCCGGCCGGCCAGACGGGGGCGCGGGAGCTGTCGTACGGGATGGCCACCCGCGGCTCCCCGAGCCGGCCGAGGGCCCGGCGGGCGCACGCCCGCGCCGTGGTGAACTCCCGGCGCCGCGCGGGCACGGCGTGGGCCAGCAGATGCTCCTCCCCCGGGAAGGGGACGGGCTCCCCGGCCGGGTCGCCGAACGCCTCCGCGGTGGCGACCGGCCGGGGCAGCAGCTCCTCGATCACTAGCCGGCCCTCTTCACCGGGACCGCCTCGTCGGCTCCGGCCTCCCACCACGCGATGTGCCGGTCGATCGGCGAGATCGGCATGACGGACTTGAACATGTCGTTCTCGACGTTGGCGAGCCGGGCGTCGTACGGCCTGCCCACCGTCGTGAACGCCTGGTGGATGCGGTCCCTGCGCTTGTCGATGGCGGGCGCGTGCCGCTCGAAGGTGGAGGCCGGCTGGAGCAGGAAGTACGTGTGCGGGCTGCCGTGGTTGAAGCGCGGCGAGTGCTCGGGGTAGCAGGGTGCGAAGGAGACGACGAAGAAGCGCTCGCCCTCGATCATGGCGTACCAGGTCTCGTCGGGATCCGGGGAGTCCTGGAGGTAGACGCTCGGGTACATCGCGCAGAGCGTCTCGAAGAACCGCTTGGTCAGCCGGGTCAGTGAGTCCAGGGTGGCGCCCAGGGCGGTGTCCTCGAAGGTGATCACCATGCCGTCGAGCTCCTCGGCCCGGGCGGTGCGGAAGAAGTCGGCGAGGGCGGTGCGGTGGGTGGGCAGCTCGCGCTCCACGTCGCCGGTGGCGATGGTGAGGGGCGGGCCCATCTTCGACGGCCTCGCGAACGGGCACAGGGTGTTCTTGACGATCTGGTCGAAGCTCATGGTCACCTCACGGGTTCACTTTCTGGGCGTCGGAGTCGACGGGGGCGGCGGCCGGGGGCACGGGGGCCCGGCAGCCGAGGACGTAGAACCACCAGCCGGCGACGACGAGGGCGACGAGCGCGGCGAACATCGCGGTGGGCGAGGCGTGCACCAGCAGGAAGCCGCAGATGATGGGGCCGATCGCCACGCCGATGTGGACGAGGTTCTGGGCGCCGAAGTAGCTGCCGCGCAGGTTGTCCGGGGCGATCGCGTCGATGAACATGTACTCGGCCGGCACGACGATCACCTCGCCGATGGTGAAGACGACGATCGCGGCGACGATGATCCAGGCGTTGGTCGACAGGGCCATGCCGATCAGGCCGAGCACGAACGCGCCGGTGCCCCAGGTCAGCCAGCGCAGCAGCGTCTTCTCCTTCAGTTTGCTGCCGATCACGTACTGGGTGGAGATGACGACGATCGCGTTGGCGGCCGAGATGTAGGCGACCAGTTGGTAGGCGGTGTCGCGGGACTCGACCAGGACCAGGTACTGGGACATGTACGTCAGCAGCGGGCCGTAGACGACGATGCTGAGGATGCCGCCCAGGGTGAAGAGCCCGAGCCGGCGGTCGGCCCGCATCACCCGCAGGACCTCGCGGAAGTTCATCGACTCGTCGTCGGCCGCGGCGGTCTCGTCCTGGGGGGCGGTGGTGCCGGTGAACAGCTTGCGGTAGATCACCAGCGGCAGCAGGGCGGCGAAGATGACACCGGAGGCGAGCAGGAACGGCCCGCCCGTCCCCGCCTGCACCGTCCACACGCCGAGGAACGGGCCGACGGCGGCGCCGATGTTCTGCAGCGAGTAGCGCAGCGAGAAGACCTTCGCCCGGTTCTCCGAGGGCAGCAGGTCGGCGAGGAGCGCGTTGGCGGTGACGCTCATCGACGAGGAGGCGGTGTTGGCGACGAGCAGGATGCCGACGACCAGGAACGGGGAGCCGACCATCGGCAGCGCGGCGTAGAGGACGGTGAGGATGATGTCCAGGACGATCATGAAGTGGACCTTCACGAACCGGTCGGCGAGATAGCCGCCGTAGACGCTCACCAGGGTGCCGACGAGCAGGCACACGCCGAGGACGTAGCCGATGGTGGCGCCGTTCATGCCCAGCGCGTCGTGCAGGTAGATCGGCAGGTAGGCCAGGATGCCGAAGAAGCTGATCGAGCGCGCCATCGCGCAGAGCAGCAGGATGCGTACGGCGACGGGCAGTTCGCGGACGAGCGTCAGGAGGTCCTTCATGCCCTGCCCTCCGCCGCGATCGCTTCGATGATGTCGATGAGGGATTCCTTGAGGGTGTCGATCCGCCGGTGGTCGAACAGATCGGGGTGGTGGCCGAAGAGGATCTCCAGCCGTTCTCCGGGGATGACCGTGACGCCGAGCGGATAGTGGGAGACGCCCTTGGCGCCCTGGGTCCGCTCGGTGACGCGCGGCCCGTCGGGGCCGGCGGACGGATCGGTCTGGTCAGGGTAGTTCTGGAAGACGTAGTACGAGTCGAACAGCTCGCCCGCGCCCACGAGCCGCTGGATCTCGGTCAGGCCGAGATGGCGGTGCGGGAACACGTCCAGCTGGGCGGACTGCACGCGGCCGAGGGTCGCGCCGAGCGGCTCGCCGGGCTCCGTGCGCACCCGCAGGGGGACGGTGTTGATGAGGAGGCCGACGACGGACTCGATGCCGTCGATCTCGGCGGGCCGTTCCGAGACGGTGGTGCCGAAGACGACGTCCGTGCTGCCGGTGAGCCTGCCGAGCTGGAGGCCCCAGGCGGCCTGCATGGCGGTGTTCAGGGTGATGCCGAGGCGGGCGCACGCCCGCTCCAGGTCCCGGGTGAGCTCCGCGGGCAGGACGGTGGAGGTGGTGGCGGGCAGGACGTGGGAGGCGAGGGAGGGGTGTCCCACCCGGGTGGGTGCCTCGACGCCGGCGAGGTACTCCCGCCACGCCTCGACCGCGCCCTCCCGGTCCTGCCGCGCCAGCCAGTCCAGGTAGTCCCGGAAGGGGGTGACCGGCGGGAGCGCGGCGCCCGCGTACAGGTCGAACAGGTCCTGCCAGACGACCTGCATGGACCAGCCGTCGAGGAGGATGTGGTGGTCCGCCACGAGGAGCTGGTGCCGGGTGCCGGAGAACCGCAGCAGGGAGAAGCGGAGCATCGGGCCGTGCGCCAGGTCGAAGCGGAGGGCCGCGTCCTCGGCGGCGATCCGGTCGGCCGCCGCGTCCTGCTCGGCGGGGGCGAGGCCGGTCAGGTCGTGGACCCGCCACGGCACCTCGACGGAGTCCCGCACCACCTGGACCGGGGTCTCCAGGCCGCGGACCGCGAAGCTCGCCCGCAGGTTGTCGTGGCGCATGAGGAGCCCGTGCGCGGCCCGCCGCAGCCGGTCGGCGTCCAGCGGTCCCTCCAGGTCGAACAGGGTCTGTCCCTGGTAGGGATCGTCGTCCTGCTCCGGGTCGGCGGCGCCGGCGTGCAGCAGCAGGCCCTGCTGGAGCGGGGCGAGCGGCAGCACGTCCCGCAGGCCCGGGTAGGTGCGCTCCAGTTCGGTGAGGGTGGACTGCTTGAGGGGGAGCAGGCTCACGTCGGAGGGGGTGAGCCCGCCGAGCCCGGGGTGGGCGGTGAGCCCGGCCAGCGCGGTCAGGAGCTCGGTCCACCGGTCGGCGAGCGCGGTGACGTCCGGCTCGGTGAAGAGCGCCGTGTCCCACCGCCAGACGGTGTCGGCCCCGCCGTCGTCCCGCGGCCGTACGTCGACCAGCAGCGGGTACGGTCCGGGGTCGCCCGCGACGTCGTGGCGGAAGCAGACCCGGGAGGGGGCGAACGCCGCGAGCTGCTCGCGTACCTCCGCGCTCCCGCGCCACAGTTCGGCGTAGCCTCGGCCGTCGTCCGGCAGCGACCGGATCTGCTCCTTGACCCGCTTCAGGGCGCGGGCCAGGCCGCGCGGGTCCGACAGGCTCCGGTCGAGGTGGGCCAGGCCGGGGGTGAGCCGGACCGGGACCGCTTCCGGGACCGCCGCCGTCGCCAGGTCGACGCGGAGCGCGGACTGGGCGGCGGGGACGCGCCGTCCGCGCCACTCGATGAGGGCGGGGGCGAGCGCGGCGAGCGCGATGTGCGCGGGGTCCGCGTGGAACATCCGGGGCAGGGCGGTCAGCAGCGCCTCGGCGAGGCCACCGGTCAGTGTCCGGTGGAACTCGGCCCGCTCACCGCCCGGTTCGCCGTAGGAGGGGTCGGGCGTCTCCAGCGTCTTCAGCCAGTACGGCAGCTCGCCCGCCGCCACGGCCGCGGGGTCGGCCGTCTCGGCCTGCTGGGCGGCGCGGGCGATCAGCGCCTCGACGGTCTGGTACTGGAACACGTCCCGGGGGGTGATCACGAACCCCTCGGCGCGGGCGCGGCTGACCAGTTGGATGGAGCGGATGGAGTCGCCGCCGAGGTCGAAGAACTGGTCGTCGACGCCCACGGTGTCCAGGCCGAGCACCTCGGCGAAGAGCCGGGCGAGGGTGATCTCCCGCTCGGTGCGCGGCGGCCGTACGGCACGGGCGGTGAAGTCCGGGGCCGGCAGCCTGCGGGTGTCGAGCTTGCCGTTGGGGGTGAGCGGCAGCTTGTCGAGCAGGACGACGGCCGCGGGCACCATGTGCTCGGGCAGCTGCCTGGCCGCCTGGCGGCGGACCTCCACGGCCAGTTTCCGGCCGTGGTCCTCGGCGCGCGGGTCGTTGCCGTGCTCGTACAGGGACTGGCCGGGGGCCGCCTTGTGGACGAACAAATCGGTGAGCAGCGGGCGCTGGGCCGCCGCGTCGAGCAGGACCGCGTCGAAGCGGTCGCCCTCCGAGGCGTCGGTCCAGGTCAGTGCGGCGCGGTAGCCGAGCTCCTCGGCCAGCGCGTGCACCGCCTCGGGGTCGGTGCCGGGGCGCTGCCGGGTGTCGAGCCGGAGGTCCCGCAGCCGGGCGGCCGATTCCGTACGGAGCAGATGCGCGGCCTCGACCTCGGCGGCGACCCGGTGGTTGGGGATGCCGGTGACGCGGAGCGTCGCGGGTCGGGTGGCGGCGAGGTGCTCGCGGACGGCGTCCAGACCGGTGGCGTCCTGCCAGACGATCTCGGCCGCGTCCCGTACGGAGAACGGCTCGGCGCCCCGCTTGTGCAGGACGACCTCGTAGCGGAAGTCGGTCAGTTCGTTGCGGTGGTGGCCGCGCTTGAGCTGGATGTCGACGCCCGCCACGTCCACGATCTCCTCGCCGACGCGGCTGAAGAAGGCGGGGTCGAGGAGGAGTTCGCTCTCCAGCTCCACGGTGTGGGCGATCAGGTCCCGTACGGCCGTGACCGGCTCGTCCGCGTGGGCGCCGCCGTGCAGGGCGGTCGCGGTGAGGAAGGGGTGCAGGAGCCGCAGATGGCGGATGTCGCCGAGGAAGACCCGGCCGCCGGGCTCCAGGAGCTCCATGGCCTGCCGCAGGACGTCGATCAGATAGTGGACGCTGGGGAAGTACTGGGCGACCGAGTTGATGACGACGGTGTCGAAGCGGCGGCCGGCCAGGTCACCGATCTCGTGGGCGGCGAGGCTGCGCAGCAGGACCCGGTCGCGCAGCTCCTCGGACGCCTCCACCCGGGAGCCGAGCGTCTGGATGAGGGAGGGCGAGAAGTCGACGCCCGCGTACGTCTCGACGTGCGGGGCCACCTGCCACAGGATGAGGCCGGAGCCGACGCCGACCTCCAGGACGTTGCGCGGCCCCAGGTCGAGGATGCGCGCGACGGTGGCGGCCTGCCACTCGCGCATCTCCTCCAGCGGGATCGGCCGGTTGTCGTAGCTGCTGTTCCAGCCGGTGAAGTCCTGCTCGACGCCCAGGTCCTCCTGCTCGCTGTAACCCTCCTCGTGGATCTCCTGCCACTTGTCGACGTGCGCGATGTCGTCGGCGAGGTCGCGTGCGGCCGCGTCGGCGGCCCTGGGGACGACGTAGCCGATGAGCTGCTGGTGTCCGGGGGTGTCCTCCCGGACGACGACGGCGGACTGGGCGACGCCCTCGTGGGTGTCGAGGACCGCCTCGATCTCGCCGAGCTCGATCCGCATGCCGCGGATCTTGACCTGGTCGTCGGCGCGGCCGACGAAGTCCACCACGCCCTCACCGGAGGGGAGCGTGCGCCACTTCGCCAGGTCGCCGGTGCGGTACATCCGCGAGCCGGGCGGACCGTACGGGCAGGCGACGAACCGTTCGGCGGTGAGGCCCGGCCGGTTGAGGTAGCCGCGCGCCAGGCCGTGGCCCGCGATGTACAGCTCGCCGGTGACGCCGGGGGCGACCGGCCGCAGCGCGGCGTCCAGGACGTAGACGCGGGTGTTGGGCAGCGGGCGGCCCACGGGCACCGAGCCGGCCTCGAACTCCGGGCCGGCGCTGCCGCACTCCCAGTACAGGGTGTCGACGGTCGCCTCGGTCGGACCGTACGCGTTGATCATCGTCCGGCCGCGCGACCAGGTCGCGGCGAGCCCCGGCGGGCACGCCTCTCCGGCGACCATCAGATGCGGTACGTCCGCGAGGGCGTCCTCGGCCATGGAGCCGAGGATCGTCGGCGAGAAGGTGATGTGGGTCGGCCGGAAGCGGGCGGTCAGGGCGCGCTGGCGGTCGGGGGAGAGCAGCTCCTCGGGGGAGGTGAGGATGACGGCCGCGCCCGACAGCAGGGTGCAGCACATCTCGCAGAACGTCGGGTCGAAGTTGATCGAGGAGAACTGCAGGAAGCGGGAGTTCTCGTCGAGTCCGAACCGGTCGATGTAGCCGCGGGCCAGGTTGGGGATGCCGCGGTGGGTGACGGCGACGCCCTTGGGCCGGCCGGTGGAGCCGGAGGTGTAGATGACGTACGCCAGGTCCTCCGGCCGCAGCGGGGCCCGCCGGTCGGCGTCGGTGGGGGCGTGGCCGGGCATGCCGGCCAGCTCGGCGCGCGCCTCGGGGTCGCCGAGGTCGAGCCGGAGCACGTCCCGCGCCTCGGCGGGCAGCTTGGCGAGGACGTCGGCGGTGGTGAGGAGCGCCTTGGGGCGGGTGTCCTCGACCATGAAGGCGAGCCGGTCGGGCGGGTAGTCCGGGTCGAGCGGCAGATAGACGCCGCCGGCCTTGAGGATGCCGAGCAGGCAGCCGAGCAGGTCGGGCGAGCGGCGCAGGGAGAGGCCGACGACGTCGTCGCGGCCGACCCCGCGGGCGATCAGCCAGTGGGCGACCTGGTTGGCGCGCCGGTCGAGCTCGGCGTAGCTGAGTTCGGTGTCCTCGTGGACGAGGGCGAGCGCGTCCGGGGTGCGGGCGGCCTGGGCCTCGAAGAGCGCGGGGAAGGTGTCGTCGGGCAGGTCGAGCGCGGTCGCGTTCCAGGTGTCGAGGAGCGCGGTGCGCTCGCTCTCGTCGAGGAGGTCGATGGTCTCCAGGCGGCGGGTGGGGTCGGTGACGACGGCGTCGAGGACGCGCAGCAGGTAGCCGGCGAACCGTTCGACGGTCTCCCGGTCGAAGAGGTCGGTGGCGTACTCGATCTCGCCGCGCAGGCCGCCCGGCCGGCCGTCGGCGTCGAAGCGCTCGGTCAGCTCGATCGTCAGGTCGAACTTCGAGGTCTGCGTGGGCACGGTCTCGTGGACGGCGGTGAGCCCGTCGAGCCGCCATTCGGGCTCGACGTTGTTCTGGAGCACCAGCATCACCTGGAAGAGCGGGTGGTGGCTGGTGGTGCGGGCCGGGTTGAGCACCTCGACGAGGTACTCGAACGGCAGGTCCTGGTGTTCGTAGGCGGCGAGGTTGGACTCCGCGACGCGGGCGAGGAGTTCGGTGAAGGCGGGGTCGCCGGAGGTGTCGGTGCGCAGCACGAGCGTGTTGACGAAGAAGCCGACGAGCTCGTCGAGGGCGCTGTCGGCGCGGCCGGCGAGCGGGGAGCCGAGCGGGATGTCGGTGCCGGCGCCGAGCTTGGTCAGCAGGGTCGCGGCGGCGGCCTGCAGGACCATGAAGAGGCTGGCCCGCTCCCGCTGGGCGAGGCTCTGCAGCTTCTCGGTGAGAGCGGCGTCGACGTCGAAGCGGACGACGTCGCCCCGGAAGGTGGCGAGGGCCGGGCGCGGCCGGTCGGTGGGCAGGTCGAGCAGTTCGGGGGCGCCCGCGAGCCGTTCGCGCCAGTAGGCGAGCCGGCGGGACATGGTGGAGTCCGGGTCGTCCGTGGAGCCGAGCAGCTCGCGCTGCCACAGGGTGTAGTCGACGTACTGCACGCCGAGCGCGGGGGCCTGCGGCTCCGTGCCGGAGCGGTGGGCGGTGTAGGCGTCGCACAGGTCCTTCACCAGCGGGGCGAGGGACCAGCCGTCGCTGGCGATGTGGTGGATGCACAGCAGCAGGACGTGGTCGTGCGGTCCGGTGCGGAACAGGTCGACGCGGACCGGGATCTCGGCGGCCAGGTCGAAGAGGTGCCCGGCGGCCCGGTCGACCGCGCCGCGCAGGTCGTCCTCGGCGACGTCGTGGAGGGTGACGTCGACCCGGGCCTCGGCGGCGGGCACGACGATCTGCTCGGCGCCGTCCGGGCCCTCGGCGAAGTACGTCCGCAGGCTCTCGTGCCGTACGAGGAGGTGGTCGACGGCCGCCCGCAGCGCGTCGAGGTCGAGCTCGCCGGTCAGGCGGACGGCGATGGGCAGGTTGTAGGTGGTGCTCGGGCCCTCCAGGCGGTGCAGGAACCACAGCCGCTGCTGGGCGTACGACACCGGGACGCGCTCCCCGCGCTCCCTGGGGCGGGGAGCGGGGCGGGCGGGGGTGCCCGCGTCGAGGTGCGGCGCGAGGGCGGCGGGGGTGCGGTCCTCGAAGACGGCGCGCAGGGGGAGTTCGACGGAGAGGGCGGCGCGGACGCGGGCGACGAGCCGGGTGGCGAGCAGGGAGTTGCCGCCGAGGTCGAAGAAGCTGTCGTCGGCGCCGACGCGGTCGACCCGCAGGACCTCGCGGAAGAGGCCGGCGAGGGCGCGTTCGCCGGCGCCGGTGGGCTCGCGGTAGGCGGTGGAGCGCGTGAACTCCAGGGCGGGCAGGGCCTTGCGGTCGACCTTGCCGGCCGGGGTGAGCGGGAAGCGGTCGAGGACGGCGATCCCGGCGGGGACCATGTGCGCGGGCAGCCAGGCGGTGAGCGCGGCGCGCAGCGCGGCCGGCTCGGGGGTGTGGCCGGGCGCGGGCACGACATAGCCGGCGAGGTGGCGGCCGCCGGGGGCGTCGGGGGTGTCCTCGCGGACGACGACCCGGGCCTGGGCGACCTCGGGCAGTCGGCGCAGGGCCTCCTCGATCTCGCCGATCTCGATGCGGTAGCCGTGGATCTTGACCTGCTCGTCGACGCGGCCAAGGAAGTCGAGCGTGCCGTCGGCGCGGCGGCGTACGACGTCTCCGGTGCGGTACATGCGGGCGCCGGGCGGGCCGGAGGGGCAGGCGACGAACCGCTCGGCGGTGAGCGCGGCCCGGCCGTGGTAGCCGCGGGCCAGGCCGTCGCCGGAGAGGTACAGCTCGCCGGGTTCGCCGTCGGCGACGGGCGCGAGGCGCTCGTCGAGGAGGTGGACGCCGGTGTTCCACATCGGGGCGCCGATGGTGACCGGCTCGCCGGCGCGCACGGGGGCCACCAGCGACCAGATGGTCGTCTCGGTGGGCCCGTAGAGGTTCCACACCTCGGCGTGGCCGGCGGCGGCCAGGAAGTCGGCCAGGTCCTGCGGCAGCGCCTCGCCGCCGCAGAGCAGCCGGGTCCCGGCGGGCATCTCGGCCGGGGTCCAGCCGGCCTCGCGCAGCAGCTGCCACAGGGCGGGGGTGCCCTGGACCAGGGTGGGGCGGGCCTCGGCGAGGTGGCGGCGCAGCGCGGCGCCGTCGACGGTGGTCTCGCGCGGGACGAGATGGAGCGTGGCTCCGTTGACCAGCGGGAGGTACAGCTCCAGGCCGGCGATGTCGAAGGAGACCGGGGTGGTGGACAGCACCACGTCGCCGGGGTGGACGCGGTACCGCGCGGACATGAAGGCGAGGAAGTTGGCGAGGGAGCGGTGGGTGACGACCACACCCTTGGGGCGGCCCGTGGAGCCGGAGGTGTAGATGGTGTACGCGCCCTGGCCGGGGCCCGTGAAGCGGCCGGCCGGGTTCCCGGCGGGCTCGACGGCCTCCTCACCGGCGTACAGGAGGGCGGTCGCGGGGTCGACGGGCCCGAGGCCCGGCTCGACCTCCGGGGTCGTGATCAGGGCGCGCGGGCGGGCGTCGGCCGTCATGTAGGCGAGGCGCTCGCTCGGATAGCCCGGGTCGAGCGGAAGGTACGCCGCACCGGCCTTGAGCGTGCCGAGGAGGGCGGCGACCAGCTCGGGCGAGGAGGGCAGGGCGACGGCGACGATGTCCTCGGGGCCGATGCCCCGATCGATCAGCCGGTGCGCGATCCGGTTGGCCTGCTCGTTCAGCTCCGCGTACGACAGGGACCGCGTGCCGCAGCGCACGGCGACCGCGTCGGGAGCCCGCCCGGCCCGTTCCTCGAACCGGGCGACGAGACCGGACGTCCAGGCGCCGGTGTCCACCGCGTTCTCCGTCCGCGCCGTCATGACCTGCCGTCCCGTCCCTGGGAACCGGCGGGGACGAGCGCCGTCCAGTGCTCCTCGACGTACCCGAGGCAGGCCGCGCGTACGTCCGGACCGAAGGCGGTCTCCCAGCCGTCGGGCACGGCCACGAAGTCGGGCCACAGGGAGTGCTCGCCCGCGGCGTTGGTCAGGACGCGGTACACGCCCGACTCGCTCTCGAACGGATTGGTGCTTGACTGGTCCATGTCGCTCATTCCTCGCCCACGAAGTCGTCGATGCGCGCGGCGATCTGCGCCGCTTCGATCACACAGAGCCGCAGTCCGTACGCGTCCGAGTCCATGACGTGGGCGGTGAGTTCGCCGCGCACGATCTCCTGCCAGTCGGGGAGCGTCGGGTTGTCCTTGGCGAGCAGCAGCAGCACGTCGAGCTCGGCCGGCTCCGGGCGGTAGGTCTCCAGGGCCCGGGAGGTGGTCAAGAACGCCCGGTAGAGCCGCTCCATGAACTGTGTGCCGCCGTCCTTCGCGGCGGTCTCGGCGCCGAAGAGCGCCGTCGACACCTCCAGGAAGACGTCCTCGCGGGTGGCGTCGGCCGGCGCCAGCGGCGGGTGGTCCACCTGCGGGGCGACCATCCGCAGGACGTCGTCGCGGTATCCGACGAGCCTCTCCCCCTCCGGGATGTCGTCCTCGCCGGTCACCGAGCCGTCGAGGTAGCCGTCGAGGATGACGAGCTTGCGCACCCCGAGGCCGCGCTCCTCGGCGATCCGCGCGATCTCGTACGCGATGACGCCACCCGCGCAGGCACCGGCGAGGTGGAACTCGTCCTCGCCGAACTCGTCCTCCAGCAGGTCCGCGTACGTCTCCGCGAGCGCCGTCATCTCGTCCGGCACGTCCAGGGCGCTGATGTGCGGCGACTGGAGGCCGTAGCAGCCGCGGTCGCCGCCGAGCGCCCGCACGATCCGGGCGTAGCCGTCGACCAGGCCCAGGCCGGGGTGGATGAGCACGAGCGGGGTGCGGGAGCCCTGGTTGCTCAGGCGGATGATCGCCCGCTCGGTGTTCGCGGCCTGGGAGAGCGCCTTGTTGGCGCTCAGGGCGCGGACGGTCCGGTAGCGCAGCAGATCGCCCATGTTGAGCGACCAGCCCAGGCGCTGGTTGATCTGCTCGATCGTGACCAGGGCGAGCAGGGAGTCGCCCCCGGTGGTGAAGAAGTCGTCGTCGAGGCCGACCGAAGGGCGGTCGAGCGTGGTCTTCCAGATCTCGACGAGGGCCTGCTCCACCAGGCTCTGCCCCGGCGTGACCTCGCACTCCTCGGGCGCTATCGGCCGAGTACTCACAACGGAACTCTCTTTCTGGCGGGAGGGTTGAGGGGGCCTGCCGGCGGACAGGACCTAGGACCAGCCGCCCGTGAAGTGGATGACGTCGCCGGTGAGGAAGTCGGCGGACCCGCTGCCGAGGAAGACGACCAGGTCGCCGATCTCCTCGGCCGTGCCGAGCCGGCCGGCCGGCAGGAGGTCGCGGAGCCGGGCCCGGCCCTCGTCCGTCTCCCACACCTCCGGCGGGTAGTAGGTCTCGCTCTGGAGGAAGTTGGGGGCGACGGCGTGCACGGTGACGCCGTGCGGGGCGAGTTCGCGGGCCGCGGCCCGCGCGTAGGCGGAGGCACCGGCGCGCAGCGAGCTGTACGCCGAGAACCCCGTCTCCGGCCGGACCGGGGCCGCGGAGGTCATCAGCACGATGTGACCGCTCCCGCGGCGCTTCATGTGCGCGGCGGCCTTGGCGAGGACCGCCGCCGGGGTCACGAGCAGGGCCTCCGCCGCCCGCCGCAGCTCCGCCGGGTCGGCCTGCTCCACCGGCAGGTAGCGGGCCGGGTAGACGTCGTTGCTGACGACCAGGTCGAGCCGGCCATACCGCTTGACGGCCTGCCCGACCGCGCCGGTCGCGGTCCTGGCCGGGCAGGCCACCGCGCCGTCCCGGCCGTCCTCGAACGCGGTCCGCGCGGCCTCGTCGAGAAAGGACTCGTCGTGGCAGAGCACGGTGTAGCCGGCCTTGCGCAGGGCCTCGACGGAGCCGGGCCCGGCGTAGCGCGTCGCGTGGGTGACCACCGCGACGCGCTCCGCCGTGTCCGGGCGCGTGGTCGCTTCCGCGCTCACGCGCCACCGCCGATGAACTCCCGGAGCATCGCGTAGATCTCCTGGTCCGGGATCAGGATGTCGTGATGGGTGCCGGACTCCCGTTCCGCGACCGTCACCTCGCCCGGTACGAGCCCGCCGAAGTGGTGCGCCGTCTCGGGGTGGGTCATCCGGTCCGTACGGCTGGTGGCGATGAGCACCCGCTGCCGCAGGCGGCGGGCCGCCTGGTTCGCGTCGTACGCCATGAGCGCGTAGTTCTGCTTGGCGTACCGGTGGAACAGCTCCTCGTCGCCGTACGGGTAGAGGATGAACGGCGCGAGCCTCGGTTCTACGCCGAACAGCATGTTCGGGTCGAGGAAGAGGTTCAGCGTCTCGCGGGCCCGGCCGGGGCCGGACGCGGCCCCGGCGAGCACGCTCTGGAACTGCTTCTGGAACGGGGTGCGCATGACCCCCTCGCCGAAGTTCAGGTCCGGGTGGAGCACGGTCAGCGTCTCCACCCGGTCGCCGAACTCGGCGGCCGCGGCGAGCGCCACGGGGGCGCCGCCGCAGATCCCGATCAGATGCGCCCGGGTCAGGCCGTACGCGGTGAGGAGGGCGCCGACGAGGTCGATCTCCTCGGCGAAGTCCCCCTCCGGGGTGTCCAGGGAGCGCCACTCGCCGAACAGGTAGGGGTTCTCGTAGGTGATCACGAGCCGGTCCGCCGACAGCTCCTCCAGCCAGGGCCGGAACAGTGTGGCCGGCACCCCGGACGGCAGGATCAGGACGATCGCCTCCGCACCGGCCGGCCCCGCCGAGAAGGAGTCGAAGGCGGGCACGCCCTCGGCCTCGATCCGGCGGCGGCCGGGGAGGGCGGCGAGCCCGGCGAGGCCCGCCGCGCCGCCGGCCGGGTCCCCCGAGCGGTCGGCGACCGGCTGCCAGCCGCCCAGTTCCAGGTCGCAGAAGTTGCTCAGCGCCACTTCCAGGCTGGAGGGCTGCTCCGGGGCCGGCCAGACGAACCGGGGCACCGTCAGGCCGTACGAGGCGCCGATGCCGGCCAGGACCTCGTTGCACCGTTCGACGTCCTCCGGGGCGAAGCCCTCGCCGTCCCGGCCCGCGGCCGGGAACACGCGCAGCGTCTCGCGGGCCGATCCCAGCAGGGGCTGGCAGAGCTCCAGCACATCGACCACGCTCAGGGTCTTCGTGGTCATCTCAGAACTTTTTCCCGCGCGTGGTCTCGGTGACCATGCGGTTGGACGGGTTGTTGTTGGTGCCGCTGACCAGGACGCTGCCGTAGCGCTCCAGGCTGATGCGGCCGCCGTACTCCTCGATGTGGTCGCTGCCGGGGTAGACGGAGACCGAGGAGGGGACGTAGCGGGAGGCGAAGCCCATGCGCATCTCGTCGGTCAGGCCGTCGTGCGGGTGGGAGGCGTGCATCAGCGTGGACCAGAAGATGATGAACTGGCCCGGCTCCATGATCTGCGAGACGGCGGAGTCCTCGTCCGGCTTCCAGTCCGGGTCGACCTGGAGCTGGCGGTAGTCGTAGCCGAAGAAGCCGCGGCGGACACCGTCCTTGTCGACCCCGTTGATCGAGTTGGGGTCGTAGTGCATCCGCTTGGTCTCGTCGTAGTTCATCTGCTGGTGCGTACCGGGGATGAACTGCAGGCAGCCGTTCTCCACCTTCGCCTCGGTGAAGGCGGACCAGACGGTGATCGTGCCGCCGAACTCGGCGTTGTCCGGCCACAGGATCTGCGGGGTGCCCGACGCGTTGGCGAAGGTGTCCGCCTGGTGCCAGTCGGTGCCCTCGTCGCCGGGGTGCTTGGGGAAGAACTCCGTACGCCAGCAGATGACGTCCGGGCCGAGGATGGAGGCAACCCGGTCGACGATCTCCCGCTTGCCGACGTGCGCGGCGAGGAAGTCGTTGTCGAGGTGGCGGTCGTAGTTGGAGATGTTGGTGGCGCCGGACAGCTCGTCGTCCGGGTAGACGGCGTGGCTGCGGTCGAGCATCCGCAGCCGGGTCTTGCGCCAGATCTCGCGCATCTCGTCGGGCTGGTAGAGCGTGAAGGGGCCGATGAACCCCTGCCGGTGGAAGGTGGCGAGCTCTTCCTCGGAGAGGGCGAACGACTGCTGTGCCTGCTGGGCTTCCGTGGTCATGTCCTGCGCTCCTAGCGGGAGGTGGCGGCGAGCTGGTTCTTGACGGCGGCGGCGAGGGCGGCGATGTTCGCGCCTTCGGCGAGCGTGCCGACGTTGAGGCTGAGACCGAATCGGTCGTTGACGACGCTGAGCATGTGGATCAGCGAGAACGACGTGCCGCCGAGGTCGAAGAACTCGTCGGTGTCCTTGATGCCGTCGGTGCCGAGCACCTCCGACCAGATCGCGCGCAGCTTGTCCTCGACGGAGGCCCCCTCGGTCTCGCCCTGCGACGCCTCGGCGAGCTTCAGCTCCAGCCGCTTGCGCAGCACGCCCTCGTCGAGCTTCCCGTTGACCGTGACCGGGAGTTCGTCGAGCGGGAGGTAGGCCGAGGGCGCCATGTAGGCGGGCAGCGCGGCGGCGACGGCGTCCTTGAGCTCGGCGACCAGCCGCTCCGGCGCCGCCGTGGTCACGGGGTACGCGACCAGGCGCGGGTCGCCCTCGCCGAAGTCGGCGGCGATGACGACGACGTCCCGGACGGCGGGGTGCCGGCTGAGGACGGCCTCGATCTCACCGGGCTCGACGCGGTAGCCGCGGACCTTCAGCTGGCGGTCGGCGCGGCCGGTGTAGGCGAACGTGCCGGGGGCGGTCTGGACGCCGCGGTCGCCGGAGTCGTACCAGCGCAGGGTGGTCCCCTCGGCGTCGGTGCGCTCGACGAACCGCTGGGCGGTGAGCTCGGGGTGGTTCAGATAGCCGCGGGCGACACCGGCGCCGGCGACGTGGATGACGCCCTCCTCGCCGAGCGGCAGGGAGCGCCCCTGCTCGTCGAGGATGTCGACGCGCAGGTCGGCGATGGGCTCGCCGATCGGGCTGGGGCCCTCACCGGCCAGGTCGGCGGCGGCGATCCGCTTCCACGTGACGTGCACGGTGGTCTCGGTGATGCCGTACATGTTGATCAGCGCGGGCGCGTCGAAGCCGTGCCGGTCGGTCCACGGCGTCAGGGCGCGGTAGTCCAGCCGCTCACCGCCGAAGACGACGTACCGCAGGCTGAGCGCCGCGGTGGCCGGGTCGGCGGCGTGGGCGTCGAGGTCCGCGTTGACGAGGTTGCGGAAGGCCGACGGCGTCTGGTTGAGCACCGTCACCCGCTCGCGGCGCAGCAGCGCGTGGAACGCCCCCGGGTCGCGGGCGGTGTCGTGGTCGACGACGACCAGGCGGCCGCCGTGCAGCAGCGCGCCCCAGATCTCCCAGACGGAGAAGTCGAAGGCCGCGGAGTGGAAGGCGGTCCAGACGTCGTTCTCGTCGAAGCCGAAGACCGGCGCGGTGGCGGTGAAGAGCCGGACCGCGTTGCGGTGCTCGATCATGACGCCCTTGGGCTCACCGGTGGAGCCCGAGGTGAAGATCGTGTACGCGAGGCTCGACGGGTCCGCGGCCTGGTGGCCGTCCGGGATGCCGGCGTCGACACCGTCGCCGTCGGGCAGCCCGTCCACGAGGACGACGCGCTGTCCGGTCACCAGACCGGCCGTCGCGCCGCTCGCGACGACGACACCGGCGTCGCACGCGGCGAGGACGAAGTCACGGCGGTCGGCGGGGTAGGCGGGGTCGACCGGGACGTATCCGGCGCCGGCCTTGAGGATGCCGAGCAGACCGACGACGAGGTCGGTTCCGCGCTCCACGCAGAGCCCGACCCTCCGGTCCCGCCCGGCGCCGGCCGCCCGCAGCGCACGGGCCAGCCGATCGGCGCGGGCGTCGAGCTCGCCGTAGGTCAGCCGGGTCCGGCCATCGGTGACGGCCACGGATTCCGGGAATCGCGCGGCGATCCGCTCGAAGTTTTCGTGCAGGGTGAGCGAATCATCGAGCGATTCGCTGGAAATCGCACCAGGATTCATAGACGTGGAGCCTTTCCCAGTCATGGAGCAGGGGTTTCAGGGATTCGCGGGATTCGCGGGATTCGCATGCTTCTCGGAATTCGTGGCACTCTCGGCGGCACCTTCCGCCGTCCGCCTTCATGAATGTGTCAGCCGCTCCAGGGGCCCTTCAAGGGAATCTCCTGGCACCAAGGTGCAGTGGCTGCAAGTGGCCAGCGCCGGGGAGTGGGGCGTCGACGACGGCGGCCGCGAGGGGCCGGGGTCGGGGCGCACCGGCGGCCGTGGAGGGCCTTCCTCAGGGCACCACGGCGTCCACGACGCACACGATCCCGTGGCAGAGCCCGAGGTCCCGGCCCTCCTGGGGCACCCTCAGCTCGACCCGTACCCGCTCGACCGGAGGCCGCAACAGGAACTGGACGGCCGCGAGGACGCTCGTGCCGGCCTCGGGCGCGGAGGCGGCGGAGACGAAGACGACGGAACGCCGGTCGGTCTCGGGCGGCTTGGGCAGATAGACGTGCTCCACCTGGCAGCTGGATACCTGGGGGACCACTCTGGCCAGATCATCGGGATCGATGCGCGCGACCCCGAATTCATCGGGTGGGACATCGAGATGGATGGCGTACATGGCAGAGAGAATCCCAGCCGTCCGGCGGGGTTCGTCGGCACACTCAGGGCAGGTTGATGCCATGGCAGGAAAGGGCCCGCCGGTATTCGGCGAGCCCTTGGCGGGATCGTGCGACGAACGTCAGAGCCAGCCGGCCCGCTCCGCGAGCACACCGGCCTCGAACCGGCTGCGCGCGCCGAGGCGGGCCGAGATGGCCGACATCATCCGGCGGGCGGTACGCAGGGAGAGACCCAGCTTCTTGGCTGCCACCTCGTCGGTGTGCCCCTTCTGCAACAGCCGGAGCAACTCGATCTCCTGCTCGGAGGGCGCGTCGACGGCCGGCCGGGAGTCGCCGTGCAGCGGGGTGGCGCGCTCCCAGACCATCTCGAACAGCGCGAGGAGCGCGGTCACCACACCGGGGGCGCGCAGGATCACCGCACCGGCGCGGGTGTCGTCGGGGCTGACCGGCAGCAGCGCCACCGACCGGTCGGCGAGGAGCATGCGCAGCGGCAGCGAGGGCATCGTGCGTATCTCGCCGCCGAGTTCGGAGAGCCAGCGGGCGTACTCGGTGGTGGCCCGGCAGTTGCGCACGCTGTCGAGATAGATGGTCCGCAGCTTCACCCCGGCGGACAGGCTCTGCTCGTCGAGCGGGCGGCTGGCCTCCAGCGCCTCGGGGCTCTGGGCGCCGCCGGGCATGAAGGCGAGGATCTCGGAGCCGGCGTGCCGGGCGAGTTCGGACAGCCGGGCCCGCACCTCGTTGACGCCTTCGAGCTGTTCGAGGCCGACGTTGCCGTGCCGGGCGCGCTGCGAGGCGTACATCGCGGTGAGTTCGGCGGTGGCCGCCCGTATCGTCGCCAACTCCAGCTGCTGGGAATGAATTTCGGTTTCCCGGCGGTGAATGTACGCGGCGAGACCGACTTCGGGACTGATCGGGGCGACATCCGTCGCGTCCTTTGTCGGATAGAGCATCGAGAGCTCGGCCAGCCGGTCCAGGCACACCCGGACCGCGGCTTCTTCGACGTCCAGCTCCTTGGCGATCTCCGCGAGTCCCCAGCCGGGTTCGGTGATCACCAGGCGGTAGACGTCGACGCAGATCTCGTCCTGTCCGATCAGCGCCGCGAGCGACGAGAGATCCGTGCCCGCGCGCGTCTCGCGGCACGGATCGGCGAAGCCCCCCATGTAACCCATCCTCACCCAATGGATCGATCCTCGGCCGAATCCTTTGCCCGCCCCGTAGTATTCAGCGCCGGATGGTCGATTCCGGTACGGAGTTCAGGGCGCCCTTTCGGGTGATTGACGTTACAGGACGGGAGCTGAAAAGGGGACCGTGCCGAATCGTGGTTTCAAACGGCCGGGACAGGGGAAACCCGGGCGGAATGATGAAGGCCGAACAAACTGGTCGGGAACGGCATAGGGCGCCGCGACCGCGCGGTTCCCGCGATCACCGCATCGCCGTGCCCACGTCCCCGAGAGTTTCGTCGACGGCCCCTTCGACGGCCCCTTCCGCGCCCCCTTCGAGCGCGTCCGGGTCTCCCCCACCGAGGACGCGCCCCGACCGGTGTTCCGGGCCGGTGTCCTGATCCGGGTCTTCCACGAGGTCCGGGCGCCTGCCGTCGCCGGTGCGGCGAGACGGCCGAAAAACAGCCGGGACTCCGCGACGGACGCGCCCCGTCCCCCCGTAGAGCGGGTGACGGATGCCGCGCCGGTCCTCGGTGCGGCGGTGGGAGCCGGGAGGGGTCCGGGGCATGGCGAGACGGGTCGCAGGACGGATACGCAGGGGTGTCGCGGGGACGGCGGCCGCGGCGGTGGCCGTGGCGGTGCTGACCGCCTCGCAGCCACCGAGCCCCGTGGCACAGGAGGTCACCGGACAGCCGGACGCCGCCCCTCCGGGGGATGCGTACTACTACACCGCGCTGCCGCCGCTGTCGGTGCGCGGCGCCCTGCCGCCTCGGCGTCCGGCCCCGGCCGTCGCCGTCGAGACGGGTGGCGGTGCCGTTCCGGCCACCGTCCTCGACGCGTACCGGAGGGCGGAGGCGGCCGTCGCGCGGAGCACCCCGCGCTGCGCCCTGCGCTGGCAGCTGCTCGCCGCGATCGGCCAGGTGGAGTCCGCCCAGGCGCGGGGCGGCAGGGTGGACCAGAGCGGTACCACCTACGCGCCCATCCGCGGCCCGCGGCTCGACGGCGACGGGTTCGCCACCATCCACGACACCGACGACGGCGCGTACGACGGCGACACCTCGTACGACCGGGCGGTCGGCCCCATGCAGTTCATCCCCTCCACCTGGGCCCGGTGGGGCGCCGACGGGAACGGCGACGGCGGCGCCGACCCCCACAACGTCTACGACGCGGCCCTCGCGGCCGGCCGCTACCTCTGCGCGGGCGGACGCGTCCTCTCCGATCCGGACGACCTCGACCGCGCCGTCCTCTCCTACAACCGGTCGCGGGAGTACCTCCGCACCGTCCGGTCCTGGTACGCGTACTTCCTGGACGGCCACGTCCCGGACGGATCGGGCTGGGGCGGCCGGTACGGGGACGGCCCGGGTGAAGCCGGCGACGCGGGCCCGGTGGAGGCGGCCCCGTCCGGCGCCGCGCCCGGCCGGCCGGTCGGCTCGCGTCCGCGTACCGGTACCTCGCCCTCCGTCGCACCCGCCCCTCCGGCCACCGCCAAGCCCAAGCCCGCGCCCACGCCCAGCCGTTCACCCGAGCCCTCACCGACCCCCTCGTTCACGCCCCCACCTGCGGTCACCACCCCCGGCACCGGTGTCGGGCTGCCGGACGGCCCCGTCCTCCCGGCCCCCGGACCACTCACCCCGTAACGGTGCGGACTCACTCCGGCTCCACCCCTCCACAACTCCGGATACCGGGCGGTAATGTCGCCGCCGCCCTGCAGTCCGGTGTGAGCGTGAAGGGGCCCTCATGGCGACGGACCTACATCCTGGGTGGCAGCACCTGTGGAGCCATCGCGAGCAGCTGCTCAAGGTGGCGCGCCGGAGATCCTTGAGCACCGAGGACGCCGAGGACGCCGTCCAGGAGGCGATGCTGCGCGCCGCGGAGAACCCGCACCTCGACCTCGACGACCCTCGGCTGGGGGCGTGGCTGACGACGGTGACCATGCGCCTGTGCGTCGACCGGTACCGGCAGGTCAACCGCGAGGCCGAGGTGCGGCGGATCCCGAGGCTCGTCGCCCCCGGCCCGGTCCCCGTCGACGAGGCGGTGTGCGACCGGGCGGAGGCGAAGTGGCTGGCCTTCCGGAGCCGGGAGCTGCCCGCCCGCCAGGCCGAGGCGCTCCGCCTGAAAGCCCAGGACCGGGATGTCGGTCAGGTCGCCCAGGAGATGGGGCTCAGCTACGAGGCGGTCGAGTCGCTGCTCGCCAGGGCCCGGCGCACGCTGCGCAACTCGCTGGCGGGCACGCTGGCGCTCGCCCTGTGGCTGTGCGGGCGCGGCCGGACCCAGGCGGGCGGGAACGCCCAGATGGCGGTCGCGGCCTCCACGGCGGCGACGCTCGCCGTGGTGGGTCTGACCCTGCCCTTCACCTACGAGTACGAGCCGGACCGCTCGGGGCCCCCTCCGCGAGGGGTCACGTCGGTGGCGGTGGACCCGGTGGAGGCCGAAAGGGCCGAGGAGACGGCGGGCCGGGCCGGCGCTGCCCCGTCCGCGTCCCCCTCGCCCGGCCGTCCGGCGCCGGCGAGCGCGAAGCCGTCGCCCTCCGGCCTCGCCTCGGTGCTGCCTGAGGTGTTCGCCACCGAGGTGCCGGTGCCGCGGGTCCCCGTCCCCGACCTGCCCGTGCCGGCGGTCCCGGCGGTCCCGGCTCCCCAGGTGCCCCAGGTGCCGCAGGTCGAGGCGCCCGACCTGCCCGACGTGCCCGTGGTCGAGGCGCCCGAAGTGCCCGACGTGCCCCGTGTGCCCCTGTCCGACGCTCTCTCGGTCGTGACCGGCCGCCCCTCGGGCGACGGTCCGGTTTCCGCCCCGTAAAAAATCTTCGCCTTTCCGCGACGGACGCGCCGCCCCTCCCCGTAGAGCAGGTGTCGGAGCTGCTCCCCGCTGAAGGGTGAACCGGATGGGTGTCGAGATCTGTGTGGAAGGGTTGACCAAATCCTTCGGCCACCAGGTCATCTGGCAGGACGTCTCGCTGACGCTGCCCGCCGGCGAGGTGTCCGTCATGCTCGGCCCCTCGGGCACGGGCAAGTCGGTGTTCCTCAAAACGCTCGTCGGCCTGCTGAAGCCGGACCGGGGATCGATCACGATCGCGGGCCAGGACATCACGCGGCTGCGCGAGCGCGACCTCTACGAGGTGCGCAAGCTCTTCGGCGTGCTGTTCCAGGACGGCGCCCTGTTCGGGTCGATGAACCTGTACGACAACATCGCCTTCCCGCTGCGCGAGCACACCCGTAAGCCGGAGGGCGAGGTCCGCCGGATCGTCCTCGAGAAGATGGACATGGTCGGTCTGATCGGGGCCGAGGAGAAGCTGCCCGGCGAGATATCCGGCGGCATGCGCAAACGGGCCGGTCTCGCCCGGGCGCTGGTGCTCGACCCGGAGATCATCCTCTTCGACGAGCCCGACTCGGGACTCGACCCGGTGCGGGTGGCCTATCTCAACCAGCTCATCGTGGATCTGAACGCGCAGATCGACGCGACCTTCCTGATCGTCACTCACGACATCGCCTCCGCCCGGCAGGTCCCGGACAACATCGGGCTGCTCTTCCGGCGCGAACTCGTGATGTTCGGCCCTCGCGAAGAGCTGCTCGCCAGCGACGAGCCGGTCGTACGGCAGTTCCTCAACGGCCGCATGCAGGGGCCGATCGGCATGGCGGAGGAGAAGGACGCCGCCCAGGTCGAGCAGGAGCTGGCCCAGCTCGACGCCGGGGACCACCGCGGCCCCGCGGGCGGCAAGGGAGCGTCCGGAGCGGGCATCACCCCCCGCCTGCTGCCCAGCCCCGGAGTCACCCGGCCGCCCCGGTGGCAGGCGATCGCCGCACGCGAGGACAGGCGGGAGGTGGCGGACGCGTGAGCCTGTCACCGACCGGGGCGCTCCGGCACACCGGAAGCCTCTTCGCCATGGCCCTGGACGTCCTGCGGACGCTTCCGCGACGCCCCTTCCAGGTGCGGGAGTTCATCCAGCAGGCGTGGTTCGTCGCCAGCGTCACCATCCTGCCCACCGCCCTGGTCTCCATCCCCTTCGGAGCCGTCATCGCGCTCCAGATCGGCAGCCTGACCCGGCAGCTCGGCGCCCAGTCGTTCGCCGGCGCCGCCTCCGTGCTCGCCGTGCTGCGGGAGGCGTCCCCCATCGTCACGGCCCTGCTCATCGCGGGCGCCGGAGGCACCGCGATCTGCGCGGACCTCGGGGCGCGCAAGATCCGCGAGGAGATCGACGCCATGCAGGTGCTCGGGATCGACCCGATCCACCGGCTCGTCGTGCCCCGGGTACTTGCCACGATGCTCGTGGCGGTGCTGCTCAACGGTCTTGTCTCGGTGGTCGGGGTGGCGGGCGGCTACTTCTTCAACGTCGTCCTGCAGAACGGCACACCCGGCGCGTACCTCGCCTCCTTCACCACGCTCGCCCAGCTGTCCGACCTGTGGGCGGCCGAACTGAAGGCGCTGGTCTTCGGCGCGATCGCCGCGATCGTCGCCTCGTACAAGGGGCTCACCGCGAAGGGCGGCCCCAAGGGAGTCGGCGACGCCGTGAACCAGTCCGTGGTCATCACCTTCATGTTGCTCTTCGTGACCAACTTCGTGCTGACGGCGGTCTACTTCCAACTCGTTCCGCAGAGGGGTTAGCGATGGCTCTGCCGAACCGGCTCAACCCACTCGGCGGCGCCGGGCGGCTCCTGGAGGAGCTCGGCCGCCAGATGTCGTTCTACGGGCGCTCCCTCGCCTGGACCGGTCGCACCCTGCGCCGCTACAAGAAGGAGGTGCTGCGCCTGCTGGCCGAGGTGAGCTTCGGCCGCGGCGCGCTGGCCGTCGTCGGCGGCACCGTCGGCGTCATCGCCTTCCTCTCCTTCTTCACCGGCACCGAGGTCGGACTCCAGGGGTACGCCGCGCTCAACCAGCTCGGCACGTCCAACTTCGTGGCGTTCCTGTCCGCCTACTTCAACACCCGCGAGATCGCCCCGCTGGTGGCCGGGCTCGCCCTGTCCGCCACGGTCGGCGCGGGCTTCACCGCCCAGCTCGGCGCGATGCGGATCAGCGAGGAGACAGACGCCCTCGAGGTGATGGGCGTCCCGTCGCTGCCCTTCCTGGTCACCACCCGGATGATCGCCGGCTTCGTCGCGGTCGTCCCGCTGTACGTGGTCGGGCTGCTCTCCTCCTACTTCGCCGCCCGGACCATCACCACCGGCTACTACGGGCAGTCCGCCGGCACCTACGACCACTACTTCCAGCAGTACCTGCCCCCCGTCGACGTGCTGTGGTCCTTCGGCAAGGTGATCGTCTTCGCCGTCGTGATCATCCTGGTCCACTGCTACTACGGCTACCACGCGAGCGGCGGCCCCGCCGGAGTCGGTGTCGCGGTCGGCCGCGGGGTGCGGACCTCCATCGTCGCCATCAACATCCTCGACTTCTTCCTCAGCCTGGCGATCTGGGGCGCGAACACGACCGTACGGATAGCGGGGTAAGGCCATGCGTCCACCGACTCTGTCCCCGACCGCCCGGCTGCGGGTGTACGGCATCGTCTTCCTCGCCGTGATCGCGCTCCTGCTGTCGCTGACCGTCGCCGTCTACCAGCAGGTGTTCACCCCGGTCGTCCGGGTCACCCTGGAGGCCGACACCCTGGGCAACCAGCTGGAGCCGCGCGCGGACGTCAAACTGCGCGGCCTGCTGGTCGGCGAGGTCCGCGAGGTCCGGGCCGACGGCGAGAAGGCGGTGCTCTCCCTCGCCCTCAAGCCGGAGCACGTCACCCTCATCCCCGCCGACGTCCACGCCCGGCTGCTGCCCAAGACCCTCTTCGGCGAGAAGTACGTCGAGCTGGTCCCGCCGCGCGCCCCGTCGTCACGGCACATCGCCGCCGGTGACGTCATCACCCAGGACCGCACCACCGTCGGCATCGAGCTCCAGCGGCTGATGAACGACCTGCTGCCGCTGCTGCGCACGGTGCAGCCGGCCAAGCTGAACGCCACCCTGTCCGCGTTCGCCACCGCGCTCGAAGGACGCGGCGACCGGATCGGCGACAACCTCGTACGCGTGGAGGAGTACCTCCGCCGGCTCAATCCGCACATGCCGTCCCTGCGGGAGGACATCTCCCGGTTCGCCGACGTGGCCGAGGTGTACGCCGACGCCGCACCCGACCTGATGCGGATCCTGGACAACACCCTCACCACCAGCCGGACCCTGGTCGAGAAGGAGGCCCGGCTCGCGTCGGCCCTGACCTGGACCGCCACCGCCGCGGGCACCACGGAGGGATTCCTCGACGACAACGCCGACCGGCTGATCACCCTGGGCCGGGTCTCCCGTCCCACGCTCGCCCTGTTCGCCCGCTACTCCCCCGAGTACCCCTGTCTGCTCTCCGGCCTGGTCCGGCAGGAGGCGGCCGCCGAAGAGACCTTCAGGGGCGGGCAGATGCGCATCACCCTCGAGTTCGTACGCCCACGGCCCCCCTACCACCCCGGCGAGGAACCGCGCTATGCCGACCGCTCCGGCCCCGACTGCAGAGACCTGCCCCACCCGCGCGTACCCGCGCCGCACCCCAAGCTCGACGACGGCACATCGCCCGCGTCCGGGGAGACCCTCTCCGGCACGGCGGCCGAACAGCGCGCCGTCGCCACGCTCGTGGCCCCGGTCATGGGCGTGCCGGCCGCCGACGTCCCCGCGGTCGCGACGCTGCTCTTCGGACCGATGGCACGGGGAACGGCGGTGAGCGTCGCATGAGCGCGAGGACGAGCGCACGCGCGACGGCGCCCCAGCTGGTCAAGTTCAGCCTCTTCACCGTGGTGACCGTGCTGGCCACGGCGGTGCTCGCCGCCACCATCGTCAACGTCTCCTTCACACCCCAGGACACGTACACGGCGGTGTTCAGCGACGTCACCAGCCTGGAGGAGGGCGACGACATCCGGGTCGCGGGAGTGCGCGTCGGCGAGGTCGAGTCCATCCGCATCACCGAGCGGACGCTGGCCGAGGTCACCTTCAGCGTCTCCCGCGACCGGCCGCTGCTCACCAGCACCGGCGCCGTCATCCGCTACCGGTCCCTGGTCGGACAGCGGTACATCGCGCTGACGGAAGGCGCGGGGAACGGGACGCGGCTGCCCCCCGGCGGACGGATCCCGCTCTCCCGCACCGAGCCGGCGCTCGACCTCAACGCGCTGCTGAACGGCTTCAAGCCGCTGTTCGCCGCATTGAGCCCGAAGGACGTGAACCAGCTGGCCACCGAGATCATCAAGACCCTGCAGGGCGAGGGCGGCACGGTGAACAGCCTGCTCGCGCACACCGCCTCGCTCACCACGACCCTCGCCGACCGCGACAAGCTGATCGGTTCGGTGATCACCAATCTCAACACCGTGCTGGCGACCGTGAACAAGCGCAGCACCCGCTTCTCCGATCTCCTCGCGCAGCTGCAACGGGTGATCTCGGGGCTCTCGGCCGACCGCAAGCCCATCGGTGACTCGCTGGCGGGGATCAACGGCCTCGCGGAGGCCACGTCCGGCCTGCTCAAGGACGCCCGGCCGCCGCTGAAGGCCGACATCGCCGAGCTGTCGAAGCTCACCGGAACGCTGAAGGACAACGAGAAGACCGTGGAAGGCGTCCTGCGGCGACTGCCGAACAAACTGAACAAGCTGACCGGCACCGCGTCCTACGGCTCCTGGTTCAACTTCTACCTGTGCGACTTCGACGGCCGGATCGTGCTGCCGAAGACGGGCGAGGTCATCACACCCGAACTCCATGTCGCGCGGGCGAGGTGCGCCGGATGATCCCCTTCCGCGAACGCAATCCCGTGGTCATCGGCGCCGTCGGCCTCACCATGGTCGTCGCGCTGATCGCCACGGCGTTCAACGCCGACAGCCTGCCGCTGATCGGGAACGGCGAGGAGTACAGCGCGGCGCTCTCCGAGTCGGGCGGTCTCAAGTCCGGCGACGAGGTCCGTATCGCCGGGGTGAAGGTCGGCAAGGTGGACGACGTCGACCTCGACGGCGACCACGTCAAGGTGACCTTCCGGATCAAGGGGGACCCGGAACTCGGCAAGGAGACCGGCGCGGCCGTCCGGATCAAGACGATCCTGGGCGCGAAGTACCTGGCGCTTGAGCCGAAGGGCCCCGGCCGGCTGGAGCCGGGCAGCGAGATCCCGCTGAGCCGCACCGTGGCGGCGTACGACGTGGTGGAGGCGTTCAGCGATCTGACCACGACCACCGAGCAGATCGACACGGAGCGGCTGGCCACCGCCCTGGACACCATCTCCACCACCTTCGAGGACTCGCCCCCCGAGGTCCGGGCCTCCATCCAGGGCCTGTCGAGGATCTCCACGACCGTGGCCTCCCGCGACAAGGCGCTGCGTGAACTCCTCGACCACGCCAACGGCGTCACCGGTGTGCTCGCCGAGCGGACGGGCGAGTTCACCACGCTGGTCAAGGACGGCGACAAGCTGTTCAAGGAGATCACCCGGCGGCGTGACGTCATCCGGGCGCTGCTCAAGAGCTCGGTCGCCCTGGGCATCCAGCTCTCCGGACTCGTACGGGACAACCGCGAGGAGATCGGGCCCGCCCTCAGCAACCTGAACGCGGTGGTCCGACTGCTGGAACGCAACCAGGCGAGCCTGGACCGCAGCGTCAAGCTGATGGCGCCCTTCGCCCGGGTCTTCACCAACACCCTCGGGAACGGCCGCTGGTTCGACAGCTACATCCAGAACCTGGTCGCGCCGGTCCCGGTGACTCCTCGCACGGGAGGCTCACGATGAAGCGGATCGCGATGAAGCGGCTCACGACGAAGGGGCTCACGACGAACCGGCGGGTCGTCCGCCGGCTGGCACTGCTCACCGCGCTGGCGGCCGTCGCCACCACGCTCGCCGTCGTGTACTGGCCGCAGTCGCCCACCGTCCGGGTCACCGCGTACTTCCCGCGCACGGTCGGCGTCTACCCCGGCTCCGACGTCCGTGTCCTCGGCGTCCGGATCGGCCAGGTCACCAGGATCACGCCGCAGGGCGACCGGGTGCGCGTGGAGCTGGAGTACGAAGGCGAACGCAAGGTCCCGGCGGACGCCAAGGCCGCCATCATCAACTCCTCGGTGGTCAGCGACCGTTACCTCCAGCTGCTGCCCGTCTACCGCGGCGGTCCCGCGCTGCGCGACGGCGACGTCATCCCCGAGCACCGGACGGCGGTACCGGTCGAACTGGACCGCGTCTTCGACAGCCTCCGTACCACCGCGGACGCACTGGGCCCGCGCGGTGCCAACAAGGACGGGTCGCTGTCCCGGCTCCTCGCCGTCGGAGCGGACAACCTCCAGGGCCAGGGCGCTCAGCTGCACCGGACGGTGGAGAACCTCTCGCAGGCCGTCACCACCCTGTCCGACGGCCGGCAGGACCTGTTCGGGACCGTACGGAACCTCCAGGTGTTCACGGCCGCGCTGGCGGCGGACGACGCGAGCGTCCGGGCGTTCAACGACAGCCTGGCCGCCGTGGCCGGGCAACTGGCCGGCGAACGCAAGGACCTCGCGGCGGCGATCAAGCACCTGGCCGTCGCACTGGCCGATGTGGCCGACTTCGTGAAGAAGAACAAGAAGGCGCTGACCGCCGACGTGAAGGGGCTCGCCAAGGTGACGAAGGTACTGGTCACCCAGCGCGCCGCGCTGGAGGAACTGCTCGAGGTCGCCCCCGCCGGGCTCTCCAACCTGCAGAACGCCTACAACCCGGGGTCCGGCACCCTCGACACCCGCAACAACCCCGACCACCCCCAGGATCCGGCCTCCCTGCTCTGCTCCATTCTCCGGACGACGGGCGAGAAGGCCGACTGCGGGGACCTGAAGAAGCTGTTCGACTCCCTGCCGGAGCTGCCCGCCGCGGGCGCGGTCCCCGCGGGCGCCGCCGCCTCGGGCACGGGCTCGGTCGACAGGACGCTCGGCGGAATCCTGGAGGCCCGTGCATGAGCACGCACACGACGCGTCGGGCGGTCGTCTGGGCGGCCGCCGGTTCGCTGCTGCTGACCGGCTGTTCCTTCAACGGGCTGTACGACGTGCAGCTGCCCGGCGGGGCCGCCGCCGACGGCGACGCCTACCGGGTCACGGTCGAGTTCAGGGATGTCCTCGATCTCGTGCCCCAGTCCACGGTGAAGGTGAACAACGTCACCGTCGGAGCCGTCGAGAAGATCGAACTCGTCGGCTGGCACGCCCGGGTGCGGCTGCGCGTCTCCGACTCGGTCGAACTGCCCGGGAACGCCGTCGCCGAGTTGCGGCAGACGAGCATGCTCGGCGAGAAGTACGTCGCCCTGTCGGCACCGGCGGACGGCGCGCCCGTGGGCCGGCTCACCGACGGCGCGAAGATCCCGCTCTCCCGCAGCGGCCGCAACCCCGAGATCGAAGAGGTGCTGTCGGCGCTCTCCGCCCTGCTCAACGGCGGCGGTGTGGCCCAGCTCAAGACGATCTCCATGGAGCTGAACAAGGCCCTGGAGGGCCGCGAGAACCGGGTCAAGTCGCTGCTCACCGAGTTGGACACCTTCATCGGCGGTCTCGACAAGCAGCGCGCCGACATCGTCCGCGCGCTGGCGGGCCTCGACAAGCTGGCCACGACGCTCGCCAAGGAGAAGGCCACGATCGACCGGGCCCTCACGACCGTGCCGCCCGCGCTGAAGGTCCTGGCCGACCAGCGCACGAAGCTGACCGCGATGCTCACCTCCCTGTCGGAGCTGGGCAGGACCGGCACGCGCGTGATCAACGCGTCGCGCGACGACGTGCTCGCCAACCTGCGGAGCCTGCGGCCGATCCTGGAGCAGCTGAACAAGGCCGGCGCCGATCTGCCCAACTCCCTGGAGCTGCTGACCACCTACCCGTTCCCGCGCAACGCCGTGGACGCCATCAAGGGCGACTACGTCAACCTCAAGGTCACCGCCGACCTCGATCTGCGCGGTATGTACGGCAACCTCACGGACGATCCCGCCGAGCCGCCGAAGCCCGGAGCTCCCCAGGTGCCCGGCGCGCCCACGCTCCCGGGCACCCCCGGCCTGCCCGGCACCCCCGAACTGCCGGGCACGCCCGGTCTGCCGACGACACCCGTCCCCTCGCCGACGGTCCCTCCGAACGGGCCGGGGGGCGGGACGGGCGACGGCGGCGTGCTCTGCCCGCCGGTGTGCACCGGCAGCCACGCCTCGTACGGCGGGAGCCACACCTCGCACGGCGGCGGGGACGACCGGCGCGGCGTGAACCTGCCGCTCGCGGAACTGATGCTGAAGGGGATGCGGCTGTGATCACCCGTACGGTCAAGGCCCAACTGATCGCCTTCTCGCTGGTCACCGCTGTCGGGGTCTCCTACGTCGGCGCCGAGTACACCGGTCTCGCCGACAGCCTCCTGGACCGCGGCTACACCGTACGGGCGGACCTCGCCGACTCCGGCGGGATCTACTCGGGCGCCGAGGTCACCTACCGCGGGGTCCCCGTGGGCCGGGTGGGCGATCTGCGGCTGGGGGGCTCCGACGGCGTCTCGGTCGCCCTCCACATCGAGGACGGCACCCGCATCCCGGCCGACGCCCTGGCGGTGGTGGCGAACCGTTCCGCCGTGGGCGAGCAGTACGTGGACCTGCAGCCGCGCGCCGACCGCGGGCCCTACCTCCGGGACGGCGGCGCCATAGCCCGCCGGAACACCCGGGTGCCGGTGCCCACCACCGATCTGATCCTCAGCCTGGACCGGCTCGTGAACTCCGTGGACAAGAAGGACCTGCGGGTCACGGTCGACGAGCTCGGCGAGGCGTTCGCCGGCACGGGCCCGCATCTGACCCGGCTGGTGGACTCGGGCAACGCCCTGGTGGAGTCGGCTTCGGACTCGCTCCCCCAGACGATCCGGCTGATCGAGGACTCGCGGACGGTCCTGAGGACGCAGGCCGACAAGGGCTCGGCCATCGCGTCGTTCTCCCGCGACCTGGCGGATCTGACCGCCCAGTTGAAGGCCTCCGACGGCGATCTGCGGGCCCTCATCGACCACGGCACACCCGCCGCGCAGGAGCTGGACTCGCTGCTGAAGGCCAACCAGACGCACCTGCCCGTCCTCCTCGGAAACCTGATCAGCGGTGGTCAGATCACCGTCGCCCGGCTGCCCGGTGTGGAGCAGATGCTGGTGACCTTCCCGGTCGTGGTCGCCGGCAGCTACACCGTGATTCCCGGTGACGGCACCACCCACTTCGGGATGGTGGTCAACGCCGACGACCCGCCGGCCTGCCGGCAGGGCTACGACACCCGGCGCCGCGACCCCGCCGACACCAGCGACCGCCCGGCGAACACCCGGGCCCGCTGCACCGCCCCGCGCGGCAGTGAGACCTCCGTCCGCGGCGCCCAGAACGCACCGGGCGCGCAGGGGCGGCCGGCCGGCCGGGGATCGCACGTCACGGCCTACGACCCCGACACCGGAGCCGCGTACGGCCCGGACGGAACGCCCGTCGAGATCGGCTCGACGGGCGGAGCACGGAACGCGTTCGGAAAGGACTCATGGCAATGGCTGCTCGTGGGACCCATGGCATGACCCGCGTCCTCCTGAGGAGCGTGGCGGTGTGGGCGGCGCGTCACGGAAGGGCGCTCACCGCCGGCCTCGCCGTCGCGGCCACCGTCCTGACGGCCACGTCCCTGTGGCTGGGCCACCAGCTGTACGAACGCCGGGAGACGGAGCGGCGGCACCAGGACATCCTGGCCGCGGCCCGCCAGTCGGCGCTCAACTTCACCTCGCTCGACTACCGGCACTACGCCCGTGACAGCCAGAACGTGCTGAACGGCGCGACCGGGGAGTTCAAGAAGCAGTTCGCGGCGCAGACCGCGGAGCTGACGAAGCTCGTCGCCGCCAACAAGTCGGTCTCCGAGGGGCAGGTGCTCGACGCGGGCATCGCCCGGGCGGACGAACGCACCGCCCGCGTCCTGGTGGTGACCGACAGCAAGGTGAGCAACGTGTCCGCCCCGGAGGGCACCGCCCGCAACTACCGGCTTCAGCTGGACCTGGTGTTCGAGGGTGGCCGGTGGCTGACCTCCAACGTCGAGTTCGTCGGCTGAACCCGCCCCACCCGTACCACCCGTACCACCCGTAAGGAGAAACGTCGTGGCGAACCAGCCCGTCCGAGTCGCGGCGGCCGCCCGCGCCGCCGCCAAGCGCGCCGAGAAGGCCCGCCGCGCCGAGTCGCCCGAAGCCGTCGCGTCCCCCACGCCGCCGGTTCCGGTGTCCGACGCGGAGGAGACCGAGAGGCCGGAGGCCGTCGAGGACCCCGAGCCGGACGAGCGCGCGGAGGCCGTCGAGGACCCCGGGACGGACGAGCGCGCGGAGGCCGTCGAGGTCGGCGGTGGCACCCCGTCACGCCGACGGCGCGGCCGCCTCGTCGCGATCCTCGCGCTCCTCGTCGTCGTGGGCCTGACCGCGACCACCCTCCTCGGCCTGCGGTACCGGGAGGCGGTCCGGACGGATCAGGCCCGTACGAGCGCGGCCGCGGCGGCGCGCACAGCGGCCCCCGTGATCCTGTCGTACGACTACCGCCACCTGGACCGCGACTTCGCCGCGGCGCGCGGCCATCTCACCGGTTCGTTCCTCGACGAGTACGAGAAGACGACCACGGCCGTGGTCGCGCCGACGGCCAAGAAGTACCAGGGCGTGGTCAAGGCGAGCGTGGCCGGGCCGCCGGGCGACGGCGCGGCACCGGCCGTTTCGGTGGTCTCCGCGTCGCCGGACGAGGCCGTCGTCCTGCTCTTCATGAACCAGGTCACCGACAGCACCCAGGTCTCCGGCCCCCGCGTCGACCTCAACCGCGTCCGGATGACCCTGGCCCGCACGCCCCAGGGCTGGAAGGTGAGCGCCGTCGACGCCCTGTGATGTCGCCGGCACGGCGACAGACGTTTCCACTCCGTCAAGTTCTGCTTCCCCCTAGAGACAAAATAATGACCACTATTTATTATTCAGTGGGGAGAGGGGATAAGTGTCGGTAGCGCTTGCGCCCGGCGCGGTCCCCCGTCATGTGCCATACGGAGGGGGACAGTATGGATCTGAAGGTGCTGGGCGTGTTCGCCGTCAAGGAGGGCGGGACGCCCATCGTGCCCGTCGCGGCTCCGGCCAGACGGATGCTCGCCCTGCTCACGGCGTTCGCGAACCAGGTCGTTCCGACGGCCGTCGTGGTGCAGGAGCTCTGGCCCGACGGCCCGCCGGCCCACGCGCTGGACATGGTCGAGACCTATGTCCGGCAACTGCGCGAACTCATCGACACCGCGCTGCGCGCCGGTCGCGAGGAGCCGGGCACCGACTCCCGTCCGGTGGCCCGGTCCGCCCGGGACGTCCTGGTCTCGCTGCCCGGCGGCTTTCGGCTCGACACCGGCGGGGGCAGCTCCGACGTCTGCGCTTTCCACCGCGCGGTGGGCGCCGGTTACCGGGCCATGGAGCTGGAGGACCTGGAGACGGCGGCCGAACGGCTGGGGCAGGCCCTGGCGCTGTGGACCGCCGACGCGTACACCGAGGTCGCGGCCGGACCGCAGCTCCGGGCCCACATCACGCGCCTGGAGCAGTCCCGCGTCCAGGCGCTCGACCAGTGGATCGAGGCACAGCTCAGGCTCGGCCGCCGCCGCGAGCTGTACGCCGGGCTGCCCGGGTTCCTCGCCAGGTTCAGCGGTCCGCAGCCCGCGTACGAGAGGCTGTTGGCGGAGCTGGAACACGGCCCGGACCCTGTTCACGTACTCGAGGACTGCAAGAGGCTGCTCCGGGGCACCCGGCAGCGCCGGGAACCCGCGGTCGGCCGCGTCAGGACCCTTCTGCGCACCGCCCGTCCGGTCGGCATCGAGCGGCCGCGGCCGGCCAGGACCGCCCTCGCGATCGGCGGCGTCGGCGTCGGCGGCTGAGCCGGGCCGGGCGGCTGAGCCGGGCCCGGCGGGGTGTGTCCGGCACACCACACCCTCGCCGCGGGTGGTGCCCCGCCCACCGGCTCCGGGCATAACCGCAGGTCACCGGTTGACTGGTGGATCACGGGCGAACTAGCTTCCGCTGAGGGGTAGACAGACTTTCGACGGGGGCCTGCGCAGATGACGGATGCCGAGACCAGAGACGCCGACCTGATGCTCGTCCTGGAGCTTCTCGCCGAACAGGCGCCACCCGAACGGTTCGACGAGTTGTTACAGCGTGCGCGGCGCGACGGCGCTGCGGAGCCGGACGTGGCCCGCCTGGAGCAGGCCGTGCATCTGGCCCGGCACGTGTACGACTGGCAGGGCCGGCGGCGCCGGCGCGAGGACGGCCTGGCCGACCTGGTCGACACCGCCCGCGACCTGACGTCCCCTCATGACCTCGAAGCACTGCTGCGCGTGGTCACCAGGCGGGTCAAGCGGCTGCTCAACTTCGACATGACATCGGTCGCCCTCCTCGACCCGGAGGGCGGCCTTCGCGTGCGGGCCGCGGACGGCTCGACCACCGCGCTCGTCGCCGGCCAGGAGGTCCCCGCCGGGCACGGCCTCGGACACCAGAGCCTGGAGGTCCGGGCACCGCTGTGGACGGCGGACTACCTCAACGACGACAGCCTCACCCACAACGCCAGCGTCGACGAGGTGGTCCGGGCCGAAGGGCTGCACGCGATCATGGCCGTGCCGATGTGCCGGGGGGACGAGGCCGTCGGCGTCCTCTACGGATCGGCCCGCACGGTCCGCCACTTCAGCCCCGACGAGATCGGGCTGGTCTGCTCGCTGGCGGCGCTCGCCGCCGTCGCCATCGAGCGGGCCGAACGCCTCGAACAAGCCTGGGGCGAGGTCGGCCAGCTCGAACTGGACAGCTTCCGCACGCGCACCAGCCTGGTGCGGTTGCAGCAGCTCAACGAGGCGCACAGCCGCGCCCTCGGCATGCTGCTCGCCGGTGCCGATCTGACCACCGTGGCGGCGGCGGCCGGCAGCGCGCTGGACGCGGCGCTGCAACTGCGCGACCCGGGCGGCCGGGTCCTCGCCGCCAGCGGCGACCTCGGTGACCAGGACGAGGCCGCCCTGGCGGAGGCGGTGCTGGACGCCCACGCCCATCTGCGCCCCGTCGTCACCGCCCAGGGCACCTGGGTCACCCCGGTGGTCGCCGGCGCGGAGGATCTGGGCGCGCTGCTGCTGCGGCCGACGACGGCTCTGGTGGGCGAGGACGAGGGCCTGTTGCAGCTGACGGCACAGACCTTCGCGATCCAGCTGCTGCTGCGGCGGAGCACCGACGTGGCCGAAGGACCCGTACGCGACGACCTGTTCGAGGAGCTCCTCGCGGCCGATCCGCGGATCGGCCGCCAGACGCACCATCTCACCCACCGGGCCGGCAGCCTCGGCATCGACCTGGAGGCGCCGCACGTCCTGGTCGTGGCCCATCCCGAGGGGGGCGAGCAGGGCCGTGCGGTGGTGTGGGCCTCCTCCTACGCGCACCGACTGTCCGGGCTCAAGACGGTGCACAGCGGCCGCATCCTGCTGCTCCTGCCGGGCACGGACGCCTCGGCCGCCGCCCGCGCCGTCGCCGACGAACTGACGCCGGTGCTCGGCCATCCGGTGTCCGTGGGCGCGGCGGGGCCGGGCCGGGCCGCGGCCGCGATCGCCCCCCTGTACCGGGAGGCGATGCGCTGCCTGGACGCGCTGACCGCGCTGGGCGGCGCGGGCGGCGCCGCCGCCGCGAAGGACCTGGGCTTCCTCGGCCTCCTGCTGTCCGACAGCCATGACGTGGAGGGTTACGTCCGGTCCGCGATCGGTCCCGTCCTCGACTACGACCGGGACCGGCTCACGGACCTCACCGACACCCTGGAGGCGTACTTCGCGTCCGGGGGCAGTCCGCGCGGCGCCGCCGCCGTACTCGACGTCCACCCCAACACCGTCTCCCGTCGGCTGGACCGGATCGGCGACCTCCTGGGCGACGAGTGGCAGCAGCCGGCCAGGACCCTGGAGGTGCAGCTGGCGCTGCGGCTGCACCGCTCCCGGGAGGCCCTGCGCGGGCAGCGCCGGTCCGGGCCGGGCCCTCAGGCCGAGGCGAGTTCGAGCGGCCGGCCCGTGGCGTAGCCGTCCGCGGCCCGGGACAGCACGACCGCCGCGTGCGCCACGGAGGCGAGCGTGGTGTGCCGGTGCCAGCCGCGGAAGGACCGGCCGACGTAGTCCCGCAGTCCCGCCTCCTCGCCGACGTGCGCGAAGTCGGCGTCGACCCTGCGGGTCAGCCGGGTGAGGCGCAGCAGCGGTCCCGCGGCCGGGTGCGCCATGCCGGTGAGCCAGAGGGCGGAGGGCGGGCGGCTCGGGTCGTCCCACTCCCCGAGCAGGGCGAGCCGTCGTCGCGGGCCGGCGGACGGTTCGGGGAACTCCACGGGGACCAGAGCGGCGAGGGAGACCCGCGAGGCGTGCCCGGCGGCCGGGTCCCGCCAGCGCACGGGGGCGCGCGTCCCCTTGACCGACTCGACGATCCGCTGGGCCGACAGGGAGCCGCGCCGGAATCCGGGCATGGCGCGGTCCGCGACGGACAGCCGGCAGGAGCCGCTGATCCGGGCGAGGAAGGGGACGTTCGCCGCGGCGAGCCGGGCCACCGACGCGGTGGCGTCGCCGCACCGCAGATCGATCAGGACCGGCCGCCGGGGGGCGCCCCAGCGCCGTACGGTCTCCAGCGCGGCCGCCACGGCGCACTCCTGCGGGCTCTCCGCCTCGGCTCCGTGCGGAACCTCCGCACGGTCACGGCGCTCCCGGTCGTTGACCCACTGCTCGGACAGGTGCAGGCGCCAGTCGACGGGTGCGCTCAGCTCCGGCGAGGCGAGCCAAACGCCGGACGCCTGCTGGCCGCGGAACATGTGGCCCAGGTTGGGGGCGAACCGCCGGTCCACGCCGACCGAGTGCTCGCCCGCCTTCGGTATCTCCATCTGGCGTACGACCCAGGCCTGGGGAGCGGCCGTCCGCTCCAGGTGGGAGGCGAGGGCGAGGCGGAGCGGCCGCCAGTCCCAGGTGGAGCTGGCGATGAAGTGGTGCAGGCTCTGTTCCGTGGCCGGACCGCCCAGCTGGAGGGCGATGTTGCGGACGGATTTGCGTCCTCGGGCGGTGAGCAGTCCGTGCAGGTACCGCTCTGCCTTGAGCCGCTGGTCCTTCCTTCGGAACGAGGAGAACAAGGTGTCGCGGAGTTCGGCGAGGACGTGGTCGGACGCGGCGCTGCCGGTGGGGATTCCGACCTGGTGGGGCACGGTCAGGCGGTGGGCGAGGTCTCCGTTGCCAGTTGTGTTCACGACACTCCAGTCGTGGTGGGGGCGACTACGGTCACCCCTCACCCTGGCGTCGCGGACGGGGGAGGACGAGGTGCTCAGGCCACCCACTTGTGACCATCCGTGCACCCTTGGCCACAGGTTGGTCGTGGGCTCGGTCCGGTCAGCGGATCTGGAGGTGGTCGAGGTACGACCGGACGTTGCGGCGGGTCTCCGGGACGCTGTCGCCACCGAACTTCTCCACCACCGCGTCCGCCAGGACCAGCGCGACCATCGCCTCCGCGACGATCCCGGCAGCCGGGACCGCGCACACGTCGGAGCGCTGGTGGTGCGCCTGGGCGGCCTCACCCGTGACGACATCGACGGTGGCCAGGGCGCGCGGAACGGTCGCGATCGGCTTCATCGCCGCACGCACCCGCAGCAGCTCACCGGTGGTCAGACCACCCTCCGTACCACCCGAGCGGCCCGACGTGCGCTTGATGCCCTCGGGCGTCGAGACGATCTC
>NZ_JBSFTU010000051.1:0-44858 GCF_053591435.1 Streptomyces sp. NPDC003027 | reverse complement strand
ACCCCCTCCGGGGGGGGGGCGCCCGCGCCCCCCGGGGGGGCCCCGGCGCCGGGCCGGAAGGCCGTCGCCGGGGCCCAGAAGTCCGGGGCCGGGGAACTCCGCGGCCCGGGACTCCTCAGGACTCCGTCCCTCCCAGTGCTTCGATGATCGCCTGGGAGAAGGGCTCCAGGTCGCCCGGCTTGCGCGAGGTGATCAGCTTGAAGCCCTCGGAAGAGTCGACCACCACCTGCCGGTCCACCCACGTCCCGCCCGCGTTGGTCACATCGGTCCGCAAGGACGGGTACGAGGTCAGCTCCCGGCCCTTGACCAGCCCGCTCTCGACGAGCAGCCAGGGCCCGTGGCAGATCGCCGCCACCGTCTTGCCGGCCTCGGCGAACGACGTCACCAGCTCGCACGCCGCCTCGTCCATCCGGAGGTGGTCGGCGTTGATGGTCCCGCCGGGTACCACCACGGCGTCGAACCGGTCGGCCGACATCTCGCCGTACGTCGTGTCCGGCCGCACGCTGTCACCGGGCTTCCGGTCGGACACCAGGGTCTGGACGGTCTCCGGCCTCTGGGCCGCGATGGTGACCCGCGCGCCCGCCTCGCGCAGGGCCGCCACAGGCTTCTTCAGCTCGTCCTGCTCCGTGCCGTAGTTCGTCGTCATGACGAGCACGTGCTTGCCTTCGAGGGTCACGGTCGTCTCCTCCCGGTCGTCGGCGTCCGCGTCACTCCCTGCGTGTCACCGCGCGCCACGATCCCAAACCGGGACACTCCGGCCGCGCGGCGTCAGCCGGCCCGGAAGCCGACCGTGCCGTCCGGCAGGACCGCTTCCACCGAGGCGCCGTGCTCCACGGTCCTGCTCACCGTGCAGTGCTTCTCGTGCGTCAGCCGAACACCCCGCGCGAAGACCTCGGCGGCTCGCGGATTGCTCTCCGGAAGCTCGAACTCGTAACTCACCCTGATCCGGCCCACCCGCCCGTCGTCCTCCGGCCCCGACACCGACTCCACCACGATCCGCAGGTCGTCGTGGTCCACCGCGCGCGCCGTGCGGTCGATCACCAGGCCGCCGCACCCGCCCATCGCCGCGAGGAGCAGCTCGACCGGTGTGAACGACGGCTGGGTGGAGTCGTCGTCCGCCGCACCGATCCGGACCTCGGCGCCGCGGTCGTTGCGGGCGGTCCAGTCGCGGTAGCCGTTGCGGACGGTCTCGATGCGGTAGTCGGCCATGATTTCGGTGCTCCTTCGTCCGGGTACGGTGCGGTCGACCGTCCACGCAACCGCACCGTACCCGGCCCCGCCGGGGGACGCGCCGCTCCGGCCGCGTACTCGACGCGTCGGAAGCGGCCCTCGCACGTACGGAGTTCCGCCTCCTGCTGCCGTAGGCACTGAGTAGCCGCGGACGCGTGAACTGAGTACGGCGTCCGATGCCCGGCCCCGGCCCGCGCTGGTTCGATACGGACCATGACCTCGGACACCCGGCGCGACCGCCGCATGCAGCACGTCACGACCACCGGCTCGGCGCTGGCCGTGGCGCTCGTCCCCCTGGTCGTCGGCGTCCTGCTCGCGAAGTCGGTGGGAGCCGATCCGATGGCGCCGGTCAACGCCCTGATCACCAGCGGCGGCCAGCGTGCCCGCCTCTCCCGCTCCCAGCTGCGCACCTGCGGCGGACGGGCACTGCGCAGGGCGGGCGCCGGCGTGCGGTCGGTACGGCACGGGCGGGCGGTCGGCGCGTCGCGTGTCGTACGCGCCGGCCGTGCGCAGCAACTGTGACGCCCGCAGACCGCCATGGGCCTGGCGGCCGGCCGGGACGCCCGCGGGTGCCCTCCGGGAGAGGTCAGCCGGTGGGAAGACCCAGCCCGTAGTACCGGACGTGGTAACCGTCGACGTACTCGGCCTCACCGCCGACGATCAGATCGGCCGGCTCGCTCACCCCCGCCGCCCTGGCCGTCGCCACGAGCATCTCCGCGAGTGCGCGTCCCTTCGGTTCGCCGGGGCCGCCCGCGTCCACGCGCCACACCGGATCGTCGTCGCTCCAGACCGACGCCGTGCCGGGGTGCTGGGCGACCGTGCCCCAGCCGAGCGCGGCGGCGTCGACACCGTCCGGGGCGAAACAGCCGATCGACAGCCGGTCGCCGCACGACACGTCGAAGAGGAGGGGTGAGCCACTGCCCGTGCGCCCGTAGAACGGCATCCCGATCCCGATGCCGAGGGCGGTGGCCTCGGCGGGCAGTGCCCCCAGGAAGTTGTCGAGCGACCGGATGACGGTCTCCCACCTCTGTGCGGTCCAGCCGCCGGGGAAGCCGAGACCCGCGTTGGCCTGGTCGCGGTTGCTGCCGAAGAAGCCGCTGATCGAGTGCTCCTCGCCGATGCCCTGGCGCCAGAACCAGTTCTCCGCCGGGTCGGTGGGCTGCAGGACCAGTTCCGGCCCCGACGCCCCGGCACGCAGTTCCAGGGTGTCAGGCCGGCCGCGCCAGCGCGTGAAGGGGGCGCCCCAGAGCGGCCCGCTGTCGTAGAAGGGGCCCATGTCGCCGTGCGAGCCCATGACGGACGGCTTGCCCAGCGCGGCCGTCAACTCCTCCCTGACGGCGCGGAAGGCCGCGGCCTGCGCCGCGGCGTCCGGTGCGGCGCTCGCCACCGGGACCGCGAGCTCCACGTACGACTCGCCGTCGGCGTAACGCTCCTCGTACGTGCCCACCGGGCGCAGACGGGCGTCGCCCGACTGCCGGCCCGTGATCAGGACGGGCTTGTCCGGCGTACCGCTCCAGGCCCAGCCGAGCTCGGCCGCCAAGGCCCTCACCCCGTCCGGCGTCCAGCCGCCGGCGTCCGCCGCGACGAGCCGCCGGGCGAGATCCGCGATGGACTGGCCTTCTGTGCTTCCCCGTTGTCCGTTCATGCGCTCATCCTGCCGCATCCCAGGTCGGACGGGTTCTGCCGGGTGTACGGGCCGGCTCCGACCGTGACCGCGAGGTGAATCTTCGCGATCAGCCCGGCCGCGGGGCGTCCTGGAGCCGGCCGGTCACCACCAGGTCCCCGTCCGAGGTGCGCCGCGCGAGGACGCCGGTGCGGAAGTAGCCGTCGCTGGTGAAGGAGTGGGCGTTGTGGTCGGGCGTGCGGTAGTAGCCCCGCAGGGTGGACGGACCGCGGGCCAAGACCTCGCCGGGCTCCCCGTCGGGCACCTCCTCGCCGTCGCCGTCGACGATGCGGATCTCGTCGTCGGGCGAGAGCGGGCGGCCCTGCGTGGTGAGCACGGTCTCGTCCGGGTCGGCGGGCCGGGTGAGAGTGAGCACACCCTCGGGCATGCCGAAGACCTGTTGGAGGCGGCAGCCCAGTTCGGGGCCGATCCGTTCGGCGGTCGCCCGGTCCAAGGGCCCGCCGCCGATCTGTACGAGACGCAGAGCGCTCATGTCGGCCTGGACGGCGGGGAGTGCGTCGAGCCAGAGCTGGGCGGCGGAGGGCGTCAGCGACGTGAGGGTGACCCGCTCTCGTCCGATGACCGCGAGGCATTCGGCCGGGCCCGGGTCATCGACCAGGACGACGGTGCCGCCGACGGAGAGGGTGCCCACGATGCCGGGGCAGCCGAAGGTGAAGTCGGACGCGGCGGGCAGCGCGGCGAGATACACGTCGTTCTCGGTGAGCGCCACCGACTCGGCGACGGCCCCCGCCTGATAGGCGTAGTCGTTGTGGGTACGCGGGACGAGTCGGGGCGCCGCGGTGGTGTCACCGGAGGGCAGGAAGAACGCCACCTGGTCGGCGCTCCGCGCGAGCGCCGGCTCGGGCGGGGCGTCGAGGGAGCCCAGCGGGGAGTAGTGGCAGCCCGACGGGTCGGTCGTCAGACCGCCGGACGGGGACGAGGATCCGGGCGCCTCAAGAGTGAACACCCGGCGCAGGAAGGGCCATCGGGCCGCGATGTCCGCGGCCATCGCCGTGTGGTCGAAGCCCTGGTACGTCGAGGGACCGATATAGCCGGCCGCCTGGGTGAGACGCACGAGGTGGGACACCTCGGCCGTGCGGAGCGAGAGGGGGCAGAACACGGGGACCGCGCCGGCGCGCATCAGCGCGAACACGCAGACGACGAACTCGGGGACGTTCGGCAGCTGGACGACGACCCGTTGTCCGGGCCGGAACCCGCGCAGCCGGAGTCCGGCGGCCATGCGGTCCACGCGACGGTTCAGGTTCGCGTACGTGATGCGGGTGCCGCCGTGCACGAGCGCGGTTCGGGGGCCGTACTGCAGGGCCCAGCCGCGCAGCAGGTTGTCCAGCGTATTGCCACGCCAGTGCCCGGCCGCCCAGTAGCGGTCGACGAACTCCTCGGGCCAGGGCGTGCAGCCGTCGAGCATGGGTGGCATTCGCTTCCTTCTGTACCAGGTCCTGAGCCGGAAGCCGTGCGGGGCGTTGATGATCCAATCCGTCAACGCCCGTCGTCCGCAAGGCGCGTTCCCGACCAGGGACGCGGGACGACGTCAGCGGAACGTCCAAAGGAGCGTCGCTGACCAGGAGGAACGGCACGGGCTCCATCCCCCGAGGAGTGCAGCCGCGCGCCGGGCCTCCCCCACCGCGTCCGAAGGAACGGTCAGCCGCGGAACGCCTCGGGCCGTTCGGGCGAGGCCTCGGCCAGGGCCCGTGTCACAGCCTCGACCCCGCCGCGCAGGCCGTAGACCGGGGTGTCCGGCTGCTGGCGCCAGGAGTCGTCGATGCCACCCGCGTCGACGGTGTCGAAGCCGAGCTCGTCGATCAGCCGGCATACGGTCTTCTTGGCCACCTCGTCGTCGCCCGCCACCGGAAGCGCGATCCGCTCGGGGTCACCGGCCGGACGCGGCTTGTCCAGGAGGTCGTCGGCGTAGGTGCCGTTGAAGGCCTTGATGACGGGGTGCCCGAGGTGCTGTTCGGTCCAGCGGCTCTCGGTCAGTCCATCGTCCTCGATGGCGGCGATGCGACCGTCGCGCTGCTGCGGGTAGTAGTTGCCGGTGTCGATGACGGCGAAGCCGTCCACCGCGCCGTCGAAGAGGCCGGCGGGGAGGTCGGGGACGGCCTTGAGCGGAACGGTGACGACGACGATCTCGGCGCCGCGCGCCGCCTCGGAGACGGGAACGGGCGTCGCTCCGGTCTCCTCGGCGAGGGCGGTGAGGGTGTGCGGGCCGCGGGAGTTGGCGACGGAGACGTCGTGACCGAGGGCGGTGAGCCGGCGGGTGAGGTTGCCGCCGATGTTCCCCGCGCCGATGATGCCGATCTTCATGGAGCTTCCTTCCGAACCGTGCGGCGAAGTGCCACGCCAGGCCAGAACCGCCGGCCGCCTGGACCTATTCCTCGGTTGCGCCCCGCGCGGAGTGAGGGCCCGGCGTGGCCGAAATGCAACCCTCCGGAGGCAGGCGACGCCTTCGCCTCCCGACGAGCTTCCCCGTCCGCCCCACCGAACCGCTCGGCTTCGAGCCGCTGCCCACCACCCCGCCGATCCCCGCCTCGCCGGCCGACGGCCTCGGCCGCGCCTCTCCACTACGAGCGCGGCCCGGTGGCGCCCGCCGGGAGCCGGGAGCGGGGGCTCGGGCGGTCGGCGCACGATCCGACTTGTTTTCCGCACCGACTCTTGTGGCGGCGGCGGCAACTGCTTACTTTCGAGTAACTCGCTTTCGCCGCAAGGTCGTCGGCGGCCGGCCGTCCCCTGGAAGGAACCCGGATGTCTGCTCCCCGCACAGGTCGCGGCGCGCGCCGCCTCCTGCTCGGCTCCCTCGCCGCCGTCCTCGCGATCACCGCCGGCAACGGCGGAACCGTGGCCGCGGCGCCGAGCGACCAGGGCACCACCGGCCTGCGGGAGGTGATGTTCGTGGGCAACAACTGGGACGGCACCGCCGACGTCATCCGCTCCACCGGCGACTTCCGGCGGATCGGTCGCGTCAACGTGATCCCCGACCGCGAGCAGCGGATGTGGGAGATCGGCCTCAACCCCGTCAAACTGGCCTACTTCCTCGGCATCCGCCAGGGCCCCGGCGAGGGGCACGACCAGTTCGTGGACGACATGTACGCCACACCGGACGGCTCGGCCATGGTCGTCTCCCGCCCCAGCTTCGCCGACGTCGTCTCCCTCGACCTGCGTACGGGAGCGATCAACTGGCGCTTCCCCGTCTCGGGCTTCCGCTCCGACCACATGGCGGTCTCGCCCGACGGCACCCGCGTCGCCGTCTCCGCCTCCACCTCCAACACCGTGCACGTTCTCGACATCGTCACCGGCGAGGAGGTGGGCTCGTTCGCCACCGGCGACAAGCCGCACGAGAACGTCTTCAGCGCCGACGGCCGCTACCTCTGGAACATGTCGATCGGCGAAGTCACCACGGCCCTGGACGAGCCGTGGCTCGACTGGACCAAGGGCGACCGCCGCATCACCGTCGTCGACGCCCGCACCTTCGAGCCCGTACGGGTCGTCGACATGCGTGCCCGCCTCGACGCCTTCGGCCGCGAGGACCTCTCCGACGCCGTACGGCCGGTGGCCTTCACCCCCGACGAGTCCACGCTCTACTTCCAGGTCTCCTTCTTCAACGGATTCGTCGAGTACGACGTCGCCGCCGACCGGATCACCCGCGTCAAGGAACTCCCCAAGAACGCGGCGACCGACCCGAACCGCACCACCTGGGTCAACGACTCGCGCCACCACGGCATGTCGATGAGCCCGGACGGCAAGCGGCTCTGCGTCGCCGGCACCATGGACGACTACGCCACGGTCGTCGACCGGGCGACGCTGAAGGAAGGGCCGCTGGTCGAGGCGGCCAAGCCCTACTGGGCGACCGTCAGCGGGGACGGCCGTTCCTGCGTCATCTCCGAGAGCGGCGCCGACCGGGTGACGGCCCTCGACTTCGCCACCGGCCGCAAGATCGCCAGCGTCGCCGTCGGCGATCACCCGCAGCGCATCCGGCTCGCCCGGATCCCCGCCGACTGGAGCGGCCCCACCACCGGTCCGTCAGTGGAGTGAGCGGCCCGCGCCCGGCGCACGGAGGCGTACGGGTGCGCCAGGGCGCGACGGAGGTGTACGCCTCGGGGCGGGGGGAAGCCTCCCCGCCGTGAACCAGGACGAGCCGACACGGCCGACACACGAGCCCCAGCTGCGCAAGACGTCGTTCACACCCGAGGACGAGGCGAGACACCGCCAGGACTTCCTGGCCGGCACGGTGTTCGTCGCCGCGGCCGGGATCATGTCGGCGGGGGACGGATCGGGCCTCGAACCGCTGGAACCGCTCTTCGTCGTCTACGTCCACGAGGACGAGCGGACCTTCGGCGTCATACCGCAGCTTCGCGAGGCGTTCGCGATCCTCGACGAGGGGGGAGGCGCGGACACCTACGGCCGGATGGAGGTCGCCACCGGCTGGTCCGGCATGGGCGGCCGGGACCCGCTGCTCAAGCTGCACCTGCGGTTCCTCGGCCCCCGCCCCCGGGCCGGCTCGGCCCAACTGGTCCTCCCCGGCAGGCGGTACGCGACGGTGTGGCGGCACATCGTCGACGGCGGACTGATCGGCATCAGCTCCCAGGAGCGGATGGAGCGAGCCGTCGGCGGCCCCGGCGCGTCCTTCGCCGACGGGATCGACGCCTGCGTCCTGCTCGCCACCGGGACCTCGCCCGTCCTGGAGCAGTTCATCGACGGCTACGGCTGGCCCCGCCGCGCACGGTCGGCGCCCCACTGACCGGAGAGGCCGGCCGGGGCCTGTCCCGCCCTGACTGCCGCCGGACACCGGCTGGAGCGCGACCGCACTCGGCCCGACGCCTCGTCGGGCGCGTCGACCAGGCCGACGGCGAGCTCGATCGGGCGAGAGGCGCACGCATGCTCGGCTCCGCTGTGGGTAGGCGGGCTCCCCACGGGGGTCGAGATGAGTGCCGGCTGATGAGGGAGGGCCCGAGAGTGCTGACGACGGCTAAGAGGACGCAGGTGGAGAACGATGTGGCGTGCCTGCCGTCGGTCGACAATCCGCTCCAGGTCGCTCCCAAGGACGCCCGCATCCTGTCGAAGCTGTTCTTCGAGCAGTTGGCGGTGCTGGAAGAGGGCACCCACGAGCACCAGTACGCGCGCAACACTCTCATCGAGATGAACATGTCGCTCGTCCGCTATGCGGCAGGCCGCTTCCGCAGCCGTGGCGCCGACGAGATGGAGGACATCATCCAGGTCGGCATGATCGGCCTGATCAAGGCGATCGACCGCTTCGAGCTGACGCGCGAGGTCGAGTTCGCCACGTTCGCCGTCCCCTACGTCGTCGGCGAGATCAAGCGGTTCTTCCGCGACACCTCCTGGGCCGTTCACGTCCCGCGCCGTCTCCAGGAGGCGCGTGTGGAGCTCGCCCGCGCCACCGAGGAGCTGGGCACCCGGCTCGGTCGCACCCCCACGGTCAAGGAGCTGGCCGAGCTGATGAGCCTGTCGGAGGAAGAGGTCATCGAAGCCCGTCTGGCCTCCAACGGATACAACTCCTCCTCCCTCGACGCCACGATCAATGGCGACAACGAGGACGGCGAGGCCGCCCTCGCCGACTTCATCGGCGCCGAGGACCCCGCCATGGAACTCGTCGAGGACTTCAACGCCCTCGCGCCCCTCATCGCCGAACTCGACGACCGCGACCGGCAGATCATCCACATGCGCTTCGTCGAAGAACTCACCCAGTCCCAGATCGGCGAACGTCTCGGCTGCTCCCAGATGCACGTCTCCCGCCTGCTGTCCCGCACGTTGAAGCAGCTCCGCGAAGGCATGCTCACCACTCGGTGAGCAGGGCTCAGGGCGCGCCACGCGAGGTGTTCCCCTGGCGCGCTCCCGCCGGGTCGGGGGGAGGGTCGGTACGGGCGTGTCGAGGCTTGTCACGCGATCGGCCGGTGATGCCGCCCGGCTCCTCCGGCGCCGGTGTCTCCCGTCGGCGCCCATCCCTTCTCTGTCGGTCAGGTGAGTCATGACACGTACGCACGAGATGCGGGAGTCGAGACAGGAGGCCCCCGGCGATCCGGCCCCTCCGCTTCCGTCCGGTGAACGCAAGCACCGCCTCCGGCGGCGCCTGGAGCGTCTGATCGGTATCGCCGCCACGGAGGGGAACTCCGTGACGGCCCTGCGCAACGGGGACGAGATCTTCGAGGCCATGCTGGCATCGATCCGTTCCGCCGAGCACACCGTCGACATGATGACCTTTGTCTACTGGCGCGGGGACATAGCGCACGATTTCGCCCGGGCTCTGGCGGAGCGGGCCCGCGCAGGGGTACGGGTGCGTCTGCTCCTGGACGGGTTCGGCAGCCGGCTGATCGAGAAGGAGCAGCTGGTGGCGATGGAGCAGGCCGGAGTCCAGGTGTCCTGGTTCCGCAAACCGCTCCACCTCTCGCCGTTCAAGCAGAACCACCGCTGCCACCGCAAGGTCCTCGTCGTGGACGAGCACGTGGCCTTCACCGGCGGCGTCGGGATCGCCGAGGAGTGGTGCGGCGATGCCCGCAACGAGAGCGAATGGCGCGACACCCACGTCGAAGTACGGGGTCCCGCGGTGGACGGCATCGCCGCCGCGTTCGCCCAGAACTGGGCCGAGTGCCATGACGCACTCTTCGACGAGCGCGACCGCTTCGTCGAGCACGAGCCGCAGGGCGATGCGGTGGTGCAGGTGGTGCGCGGTTCGGCCAGCATCGGCTGGCAGGACATGCAGACGCTGATCCGCGTGATGCTCGAATCCGCCGAGGAGCGGGTTCGCCTGGCGACCGCCTACTTCGCCCCCGACGCCTACTTCGCCGAGCTGCTGTGTGCCACGGCACGGCGCGGGGTCGAGGTGGAGATCCTGCTCCCGGGCCCTCACACCGACAAGCGGGTCTGCCAGCTGGCCGGGCAACGCTTCTACGAGGTCCTGACCGCTTGTGGCGTGAAGATATACCACTACCAGCCGACGATGATGCACGCCAAGATCATCACCTTGGATCGGACCGCTGCCCTGATCGGCTCGACCAACTTCAACCGACGGTCGCTCGACCACGACGAAGAGGTCATGCTCGCCATCCTGGACGAGACCTTCACCGCCACGCTCGACGAGCACTTCGACCGCGACCTGGAAGTGAGTGAGAAGATCAGCGACGGCCGCTGGAAGAAGCGCTCGGTCGTCCAGCGTGCCAGGGAGGCGGCCGTCCTCCTCGTACGCCGCTTCCTGTAGTCCTCCGCCCAGGAATGCTTTTCGGGCGGAGAGAGGCCGGTCGTTCAGTGCTGATTCTCCGGCCGCGACCGGCGAGGCTGATGGTGGGGGCGGACCGGAGCGCGCCGGATCGGCCGTCGCCCAGGCGGAGCAGCCGGTGGGATCACGGCCTGCCGTCCGTGCGCGGACGGCAGGCAGGTGGAGCGGCGCGGCTTGGGCGATCAGCGGTTGAGGTAGAAGCGGACGGTCGTGCCGTCCTCGGCCGTGTGGACCCGGACGAGGTCGGCGAGATAGTTGACCAGAAGAAGACCACGCCCACCCAGTTGGCCACGTGCCGGCGGTCGGCGGCCGGCGAGCGGGTCGGCCAGGCGGCCCCCGTCCCGGACCTCGCACACGACCCGTTCGCCTTCCGCCCACATCCGCAGGGTGCCCGAACCACCGCCGTGGACCACGCTGTTGGTCGTCAGCTCCGCCACCAGAAGCGCGAGGTCCTGCTCCCGGTCCCCGGTCAGGCCCAGCACCTCGGCCTGCTTGACCGCGAAGTAGCGGGCCGCTGGAAGCTCCTCGGCGCCGAACGCGATGGCGGCGGCGTCCACCGGATACGCCAGGGGCTCGTTGTAGCGGGCGACAACCGTGTGCCAGTCGTAGGCCTCGCTGCTCAGTTCACGGCCCTGGTCGATGACCGTGGGATGCGTGGCCCAGGCGTCAGCGATCACCTCGGCATCCAGGCGTACCGTGTCGTAGGGGCACAGGATGGTCGCGTCACGGCCTTGGAAGGCCGCGTTGATCAACGCCTCGTGCTGCACGCACGCCGGATATTCCGTGGCGGTGCGGCCGGCCCAGATCGGCTCGCCGATGATGCGGACGCGGCCTTCCCCGTGGGCGTCGGCGAACGCTCTCAGCACTCCCGGGATGATCCGGCCGGGATTGCGGCCGGCTTCCGTCATGTCGAGGAACTGGACATCGTCCGCGCTCGACCCGAGGGCGGACTTGATCAGTTCGAGGTTCGGGCCGGGCACCGCTACCGCCACGGCTTCTCCGGCGGCCAGGCCCTCCTGTACGAAAGGCACCGTCCCGGCTGTGTACTCCCGCTCGTCCCGGTAGAACAGCGCCGGGTGCACGAACGACTCCTCAGTGGCAACCGTATTCATCGCGGCACCACCTCAATGGTCGGCAGATCGGGCCAGAAAATATCCAATATGCGCCGTAGCTCGGACGGCGGTTCTTCCAGAATGATGCGGCCACCGGACAGCTTCAGTGAGGTGACCGCCAGAGCCGCCACACCGGCGACGTCGACGAACTGCAGTTCTGACATCTCCACGTAGGAGACGTCCTCGTGGCACCGTGCCATGGCCGACAAGGCGTCTTCCCAGGAAGTGCGGGTGAGTACGTTGATCTCGCCGGTGGCGCGTACTCCTGGACGACCGGACAGGGGACCCACCTCCAGTAGAGCCCTGCCTGGCGACGGCGTGGGGCAGGGCCCGTCCGCGTCGTGTGGGGCATCCACGCTCTGGTCTCCTACGTCGGCGCCGGTGGCCGCTCACCGTTGCCCGGTCCACTTCCGTTGGCACCGCGCGGCCTCTCTCCCGAGCCCGCAGCTTATCCGATGGACGACGCGCCGGGCACCCAGGGCCCCGCCCGCCGCCGCCCGGCCGCCCGCGGGCGATGCCGTGTGCGGAGTCAGAACGGCAGGCGGGACCGTCCCTTGCGCCCGGCGCGAGCGCTTCGCCCGGCAGCGCGGTTACTGCTGTGGAACGGCTTGCTCAGCCAGCGGCCGAGGAAACCCGGAGCCTTGTCGGCACCTCGTGCCCCTACCCCCAGGGACTTCTGCGCCCCTTTCTGCGGGCCGTGGGACAGCTTCGGCACCAGAAGCCCCAGAATGAACAGAAGGACACACACCCCGACGACCACCGCTACGACCATGATGTTCCCCTTCGTCCGACTGCTCGTTATGGAGGCCGCCTACCCCGCTTGGGGAAGAACACCGCCGCCATGGGGGAAATCGCGGGGCGTCACGGGTTACGGAGAGCCGCCGAGCGTCCTTGGGCCATGCTCTGTGCCCTGGTCGCCGATGTGGCATGCCGTCGGACTCCCCGGACTGCCTCACTGCGCCGACCCTGTGGCAAGGTCGGGGCGGAGCGTCGCCGGCCCCGTCCCGAGGTGAAGGGAAGCCTGACATGAGCCTCACGGTGAACCTGTGGCGCCGACGACTCGGTCATGTGCCGGAGTCGGTCTGGCACCACACCGACCTGCGCGTCCTCATCCTCGCGGACAACGGGCTGACAGCGCTCCCGCCCGAGATCGGGCGGCTGACGCGGCTGCGCACACTCGATCTCGGCCACAACGCCCTCGCCGAACTGCCCGAGGAACTGGGCGACCTGTCGGGGTTGAGCGACTGCCTCTATCTGCACGACAACAGGCTGACCCGGCTCCCCGCCGGCCTGGGCCGGCTGACGAACCTGCGCTATCTCAACGTCGGGGAGAACCCGCTGTCCGCCCTTCCCGACACCCTGGGCGACATGACCGGACTGGTCGAACTGCGCGCGCAGCACAGCCGGCTGACCTCGTTGCCCGACTCCGTCGGCCACCTCGCCGGCCTTCGCGAGCTGTGGCTGCGCGGCAACGACCTTTGCCGCCTGCCGGACTCGGTCGGCCGCCTGCGCGAGCTACGCCACCTGGACCTGCGGGAGAACACACTGGCCGAGGTGCCCGACTCCCTGGCCCGTCTGCCTCTGCTGCGCCAGATCGACCTGCGGAGCAATCGCATCGACCGGCTGCCGGAGTGGCTCGCGCGGATGCCGTCGCTGGAGAAGCTGGACCTGCGGTGGAACGAGATCGACCCCGAACTGCCGCTCGTGGCGGAGCTCCGGCGCCGAGGGTGTGTGGTCCTGACCTGACTCCCGGTCGCGTCTCCTCGGCGATCCACCGCTCAGAACCGCACCCGCGCCGCGACGGGCAGATGGTCGCTGCCGGTGTCCGGCAGCGTCCACGTCTCGACGACCTTCGCGCCGCGCGCCAGCACATGGTCGATACGGGCCAGCGGCAACCCGGCCGGCCAGCTGAACGCGAACTCCGCCCGGCTGCCCCGTACATGCGTGGTCACCGGGCGCAACCCCCGGTCGTCCAGGGTGCCGTTCAGGTCGCCGAGAACCAGCACCGTGTCCTCCCGCTCGCCCGCGAGCGCGCGGCCCAGCAGAGCCGCGCTCTCGTCGCGCCACCCCGTCGCGTACCCCTCGGTGAGGCGCATACGGACCGACGGCAGATGCGCCACATAGGCCGCGATGTCCCCGCCCGGTGCTCGCACCACGGCGCGCAGCCCCCGATCCCAGCCGGGGCCCACCGCCCGGGGCTTGATGTCGACACGGGTGACGTCCTTCACGGGGTGCTTCGACCAGAGCCCCACCGTGCCGACGGTCGCGTGATGGGGATGCGTCCGGGCGAGCGCCGCGCGGTACACCGGCAGAGAGGCAGGGGTCAGCTCCTGGAGAGCGACGAGGTCGGGGTCGGCGCCGAGGACGGTCCGCGCCACGCGCGAGGGGTCGGCGTTCTCGTCGCTGACGTTGTGCTGCACGAGCGTCATGTCGTACGTGGCCGGCTCCCGAGGCAGCAGGGCCTCGCGGAACACGCCCGCCCAGACGGCCGCGAGCACCAGGCAGGCCACCACCGCGACGCCCGAGCGGCGCACGGCCCCCAGGACGAGCCCGGCCGGCACCGCCGACCCCAGCCACGGCAGGAAGGTCTCCAGCAGCCCGACGGGATGCCCCGGCAGCCGGGGGAGCGAGGAGTGGAGCAGCAGGGCGCAACCCAGCACGGCCGTCACCGCCGCCGTGACCAGCCCACGGCGCCGCCGCACCCCCGGAGTCCCCGTCCGCTCTGCCACGACCGTGCCGTCCTCTCCGGTGCCCCTGTCATCAGCCGTCATCGGCACTCATCGGCGCGGGGCGGTGCGCCGATGACAGGGACGCCGGAGGCGCCGATCCAGTTGCGGCGGGTCACGAACCGGCGCCCTGCCGCGCGCACGCCTAAATCACTGTCGCCCACGGGTTCCCGTACATGACAATGAGTCACCACGAACCAGGAGGAACCCATGAGCCAGGGCACCCTGACTCTGCACCGTCTGCTGCCGCCCGAGGAACTGGCCGCCGCCCTCGACGCCGGGCACGTCACTCGCAAGGCGCACCCCGAACTGCCGCTGTCGATCTACACGTACACACGGTCGTGCCAGTACGAGCGGATCTGGAACAGGGTGACCACGCGCTGCCGTGGGCTCGTCGCCGACGACGTCACCGGGGAGATCGTCGCCCTGCCCCTGCCGAAGTTCTTCAACATCGGCGAGCACGAGGCCGGGCAGCCCTACGCGCCCGCGCTGCCCGACGAGCCGTTCGAGGTCTACGACAAGGTCGACGGCAGCCTGGCGGTGGTCTTCCACTACGCGGGCCGGTGGCGGGTCGCCTCCAAGGGGTCGTTCATCAGCGCGCAGGCGACGTGGGCGCAGCGCCGGCTCGACCGCACCGACACCGCGGCGCTGGTCCCCGGGGTGACCTACCTGGCGGAGATCCTCTACCCGAAGAATCGTATCGTCGTCGACTACGGCGACCGCCGTGACCTCGTGCTCCTCGCCGCCTTCGCCGCCGACGGCACGGAGATACCGCTCGCCGACGCCGCCGCCCACTGGCAGGACATCGGCTCCGTCGTCACGGTGTGGCCCGCCATGGAGATCGACGAGCTGATCGCGATGACGGAGTCGAACACCCTGCCCGGTGGGCGCGCGGCCACCGGCATGGACGCCGAGGGATTCGTGCTGCGCTTCGCCTCGGGCGTACGGGCGAAGGCGAAACTGTCCGAGTACGTACGGCTCCACAAGGTCCTGACCGGTGTCACCGAACGGGACATCTGGCGCAGCCACGGCATCCAGCGCTTCGCCGGGATGTCCGTCAAGCGGCTCGCCCAGGGCCTGGGCTGCTCGGTCGCCGAGCTGGTCGGCATCAGGGCCTCGGGCGGCCGGCCGCTGGACGCCCTGCTCGAACAGGTCCCGGACGAGTTCGACGCCTGGGTGCGCGGCGTGATCGCACGCCTGGAGGACGAGGCGGAGGCGCGGAGGCGCGCCATCGACGACGCCTACCGGAGCATCGCCCATCTGGCCGACGACCGGGCCGCGTTCGCCCGCGCCGTACGCGACCTGCGCGACGAGGGCCTCCGGGCGGCGATGTTCCTGCGCCTCGACGGGCGGCCGACCGACCTCGTCGTCTGGCGCGCCGTGCGCCCGGAGGCGGCCGACCCCTTCACGACCGACCAGGAGAACTGAGACCGTGCCAGTCGTACATGTCATGACCGGGCTGCCGGCCTCGGGGAAGACGACGGCCGCGAGGGAGCTCCAGACGCGGTCCGAGGGCCGGATGCGGCGCGTCAACCTCGACGACCTGCGGACCATGCTCGACCTGCCCGCCCCCGAACGGGGCCGCTCGCACGCGCACGAGCAGACCGTCCTGGGCATCCAGGACGCCGCCGTGCGCGCGGCCGTCGACGGCGGATTCGACGTCGTGGTCGACAACACGCATCTCACGCCCCACGTCCCCAAGCGTCTCAAAGCGGCGGTGGCCGGCCGGGCCACCTTCGTGGTCCACGACTTCACCGGTGTGCCGGTCGAGGAATGCGTCCGCCGCGACGCCGCACGGGCGCGTCCGGTCGGCGAGGAGATCATCCGCATCCTCGCCGACAAGCACGCCAAGGCCACCAGGGGCGGCTGGCGGCTGACCGACGCCTGGCTGAACGACCGGCCCTCCGTCACGCCGTACGTTCCCGATCCCGCGCTGCCGTCCGCGGTGATGTGCGACATCGACGGCACCCTCGCCCTGCGCCGGGACCGCAGCCCGTACGACTTCACCCGCTGCCATCTCGACGCGCTCAACGGCGCCGTACGGGACGCCCTGCGGGCCTTCCAGGGCGCCCACCGCGACACGATCGTCCTTCTCTCGGGACGCGGCGAGGACCACCGCGCGATGACGGAGGCATGGCTCCGGCAGCACGAGGTGCCCTACGACGAGCTGTGGATGCGGGCGTCGGGTGACGGCCGCGCCGACGACATCGTCAAGGCCGAACTCTTCGACGCGCATGTCCGCCACCGCTACGCCGTACGCGTCAGTCTGGACGACCGCGACCGTGTCGTCGCGGTGTGGCGCCGCATGGGCCTGCCGACCTGGCAGGTCGACTACGGCGACTTCTAGCGACGAGCGGCCCGCCTCTCCCGGGCGCGGGCCGTTCGTCCGCCCCCCTGCCGCGCCTACCCTGGACGTATGGGCACTGACCTGGTCAGGCTGTTCCTCAGCGGAGACGTGATGCTCGGCCGGGGAGTCGACCAGATCCTTCCCCACCCCGCCGATCCGGTCCTCCACGAGCAGTACGTGCGTGATGCACGGAGCTATGTGGAGCTGGCCGAGGCCGCGAACGGGCCGATCCCCCGGCCCGTGGACTTCGCCTACCCCTGGGGAGACGCCCTCGGCGCCCTCGCCGCCGATCCGCCCGACGTCCGCGTCGTGAACCTGGAGACGGCCGTGACGGCGGACGGCGACGCGGCCCCCGGCAAGCCCATCCACTACCGGCTGCACCCCGCCAACCTGCCCGCCCTCGCCGCCGTACGCCCCGACGTGTGCGCCCTGGCCAACAACCACGTACTCGACTACGGCCCCCGCGGCCTCGAGGACACCCTCGACGCTCTCGCCGACGCCGGGCTGCGCACGGCCGGAGCCGGCCGGGACGCCGACGAGGCGCGGCGGCCCGCGGTCGTCCGCCTCCCCGGCGGCGGCCGGGTGCTCGTCTTCGCCGTCGGCATGGCCTCCAGTGGCATCCCGCCCGGCTGGGCCGCCGGCCCGCAGCGGAGCGGCGTCCACTACACCGCCGCGCCCAGCGGCGCCGCCGCGGCCCGCCTCAGCGCGCGCGTACGGGACGAGAAGGGCCCCGGCGACATCGTCGTCGTCTCCCTCCACTGGGGCTCGAACTGGGGTTACGCCCTCACGTCCGCCGACGTCGCCTTCGCGCACGCCCTCATCGACGGCGGTACGGACATCGTGCACGGGCACTCCTCGCACCATCCACGGCCGCTGGAGGTGTACCGGGGCAAGCTCGTCCTGCACGGCTGCGGCGATCTGATCAACGACTACGAGGGCATCGCGGGATACGAGCGGTACCGCGACGACCTGCGGATTCTCCCCATCGTCTCCGTGACCGCCGAGAACGGCGGCCTCCAGGAGGTGCGCATGATCCCCCTGCGGGCCCGGCGCATGCGGCTGGAACACGCCTCCGGCCGGGACACGCGGTGGCTCCACGGCGTCCTCGGCCGGATCAGCCGCCCGCGCGGTGCGCGGGTGGACCTGGCCCCGGACGGCACGCTGACCGCCGCGGTCGCGTAGCGGCGCGCGCCGAGCGAGAGGCACGCGCCCGCGCACCGCTCTCCAGACCAGGGAGTCGAACACGCCATGTTCTTCACCGACCGCACCGACGCGGGCCGGCAACTCGCCGCCCGCCTGGACCACCTCAAGGGCCGTGACGTCGTGGTCCTCGGGCTGCCGCGCGGCGGCGTGCCCGTCGCCGCCCAGGTGGCCGACGCCCTCCGCGCTCCCCTGGACGTCTGCCTGGTACGCAAGCTGGGGGTGCCGTACCAGCCGGAGCTGGCCATGGGCGCCATCGGCGAGGGAGGCGTACGGGTCGTCAACGAGCGGGTACTGCGCGAGACCGGCGTCTCCGACCGTGCCATCGCGGACGTGGAGGAGCGCGAGCGCGCGGTCCTCGCACAGCGGGCCCAGCGCTATCGCGGGTCGCGGCAGCCGGTCCACCTGGAGGGCCGGACGGTCATCGTGGTGGACGACGGCCTGGCGACCGGAGCCACGGCGGTCGCCGCCTGCCGGGTGGCCCGGGCCAGGGGCGCCGCCCGGATCGTGCTCGCCGTCCCGGTCGCGCCCCACGGTTGGTCCGCCCGGGTCCGGGGGGAGGCGGACGAGACGGTGGCCGTGCACGAGCCCGACTTCTTCTACGCGATCGGCCAGTTCTACAGCGACTTCTCCCAGACCGCCGAGGAGGAGGTCCTCGCCCACCTGGAGCGCAACCGTGCCTCGCACGGCACGGCCGCCGCACCCGCCGGCGGCATCACCCCGCAGGACACGGACGTGGACATCCCGCTGGACACCGTGCGGGTCTCGGGACGTCTGAAGGTCCCCGAAGGGGCCACCGGGATCGTGCTCTTCGCGCACGGCAGCGGCAGCAGCCGGCACAGCCCCCGCAACCGCGCCGTGGCCGGCGCCCTGAACCGCGCCGGCCTGGGAACGCTCCTGTTCGACCTGCTCGACGAGGAGGAGGCGGCCGACCGGGCCAACGTCTTCGACACGGCGCTGCTGGCCGACCGCCTCGCCCAGGCCACGGCCTGGCTCGCGGACCGGCCGGGAACGGGAGGGCTCCCACGCGGCTACTTCGGCGCCAGCACCGGCGCGGCCGCCGCCCTGTGGGCCGCCGCGGACCCGTCCGCCTCCGTCGCCGCGGTGGTGTCGCGAGGCGGCCGCCCCGACCTCGCGGGCCCCCGCCTCGCCGAGGTCCGGGCCCCCACCCTCCTGATCGTGGGCGGTGCCGACCCGCTGGTCCTCGACCTGAACGAGGAGGCGCGCAGGCGACTGCGCTGCGAGAACCGGCTCGTGGTCGTCCCCGGCGCCGGCCACCTCTTCGAGGAGCCCGGAGCCCTGGAACGGGTCGGCGACCTCGCCGCCGACTGGTTCGCCGGCCACTTCTCGGACACGCCCTGAAGACCGTTGCCGTACTAGCCGGCCGCCGACCGGCGCGCGGGGCTGTCGAAGGACTCGACGGGGTTCAGGCAGGGGAGCGTCTCGCACGGCTGGCCGGTGAAGAAGCGGACCATGAGGTCGGCCAGTTCGGCGTCGCGTTCGATCTGGACGAGGTGATCCGACTCCTTGATTCCCCGTGTCCACCGAAGGTCAGCCCTGCGCAGGGCAGTGCCACGCCGGACGGCCACGGCCCGGCGCGAGACATCGACCGACGGCGGGGACGGCGCGCGGCCGCCGACGGTCCTCGGGCGGGCGGTGGCCGGGCCCCGTGCGGGCGGCGCCGTCCGCACGGCGGGACGCCGTCGCCCCGCGGACCGCCCCCTCGGCATACTGACCCCTCCTTGATCAGCCCGACACCGCAGGAGGAGCATTGACCGCCGACTTCAAGACCGTCATCGAGGTGGGCCCGGGCCATCTCGACCAGGCCCACGCCATCGACCGGTTGTTCCAGCAGGCGATCGCCCCGGCGACCGTCAACTTCGACTTCGACAACATCAGGGCGGCGGCCGCCGCCATACCCGACAGCGACATCGTGAAGATGGTCCGCGGCTGGGGACTCCAGGAGAACGCCCCCGTGATGGTCATGGTGCTCTCCCTGAAGGAGGCCGTACGCCAGGCGCTCCCCGGAGAGTTCGCGGACGCCGCCTTCTGGGGCACCATCGAGAAGGAGCTCGTCCACGCGTTCACCGGCCTCGCCGCGCAGGAGGGCGAGCCGGGGCTCTCGTACTACGAAGAGGCGGAGGACCGGACCAGCTACTACCGGGACCTGTTCTTCGCGCTGCAGGACGAGGAGACCGGCGCGTACATGTACGCGATCGCCTTCTGCATCGACGTGACCGTCGGCCTCGACAAGGCCCGGGTCGGCGCCCTGGAGATCGCCGACGTCGCCCCGTACGCGATCCGCCTCAACGCGATCGTGGTGCGCCAGCGGCTGGGGCTCGCCGCCTGATCCTCCTCCGGAGGGCGACCACCCGCCCCGGCCCGCCGTCCCGGGCCGGACGAGGACGCCGCCGCCATAGGGGCATCGGCCGGTCGCGTGCCCTGGACGGGTGAGTGTGCGGGCCGGGGGACAGAGTCGGACGCGGATCGGGTACGGATCGCTGCGTTGCTTCCCCCAACCTCGGAGGATGCTGTCCCATGCCCGTCCGCAAGGCCGCCGCCCGAGCGCTGATGAGCACCCTGTGCGCAGCGCTGCTCCTCGCCGCCTGCACGAAGACACCGCCCCTGCCACCCATCACGGGAGCGGCGGGACCGCCCGGCCAACGAGACGCCGCACCCCACGACCGCCCCACCCCTCCGCCGACGCCGTCCTCGGCCGACCGCATCCCGGGAGTGGGACCGCTCACCCGCGGGCGGGTGCCCGACGGCACCGGGCAGGCCCTCGTCGTACTCGGAGAGACGGCGGACACCAACCGGGCCACCGCCGTGCTCTACGAACGCGACGAACGCAAGCAGTGGCGTCGCGTGGCGGGACCGTGGTCCGCGCACAACGCGCTGCGCGGCTGGACCCCCCGCCATGTGGCGGACGATCTGCGCACCCCGATCGGCGTGTTCCGCATCGGGGACGCCGGCGGACGACTGCCCGACCCGGGCACGCTGCTGCCGTACGACCAGGACGAGGAGTTCGCGCTCGACGGCACCGGCTTCGCCGGGGAGCCGCTGGAAGGCTCCTTCGACTACGTGATCGCCATCGACTACAACCGCGTTCCCGGTACGACCCCGCTCAACAAGGAACGGCCCCTCGGACTCGGGCGGGGCGGAGGCGTATGGATCCACGTCGACCACGGCGGACCCACCCAGGCGTGCGTCTCGCTTCCCCGCGACGTCATGCCGCGACTCCTGCGCGCGCTGGACCCGCGGAAGGAACCGGTCGTCGTCATGGGGCCGAAGGCGGACATCGCACGCTGAGTGCCGACGTTCCCCGGCCGTCGGCCCCGCTCCACCGCAGGACGAACGTACGAGAGGGGCTCCTGGCCGACGGCCCGGAGCCCCTCCTGCGCGGCGCCGGATCAGTAGGGGCCGTTGACGTTGTCGATGGAGCCGTAGCGGTCGGCGGCGTAGTTGCACGCCGCGGTGATGTTGGCGACCGGGTCGAAGAGGTCCATCGACGTACCGGGCACGTGGTAGGCGAGGAAGGTCGGCTCGATCACCTGGAGCAGGCCCTTCGAGGGGGTGCCCTTCGCGGCGTTGGAGTCCCAGAGGTTGATCGCCTGCGGGTTGCCCGAGGACTCGCGCATGATGTTGCGGTGGATGCCGTCGTACGTGCCGGGGATGCCGTACCGGGCCATGACGTCCAGCGACTCCCGGATCCAGCCGTCGAGGTCGTTGGTGTACTGCTTGGCGGCCGATGGGGCGGCCGGGGCAGCCGCCGTGGCCGCCGTCGGCGCCTGGCCGGCGGCGCCGCGCTCCTGGGAACGGCTGGCGCGGTCGGTGGTGGACGTCGCGGCCTTCTTCGGCTTCGCCTCGGCCTTCGGCGCTGCCTTCGCCTTGGCCTTCGCCTTAGTCTTCGGCTGCGCCTCGGGGGCGCCCGCCGACTGCTTGCGAATCGTCAGTTCGAGACCAGGGTGAATGAGTGACGGGTTGTCACCCACGGCGCTGCGGTTGATGCGGTACAGGACTTTCCAGCCACCCGGAACCCTCTGCTCCGCCGCGATCACCGAAAGGGAGTCACCGCGCTCCACCGTGTACTTCTCGGCGGCGGTTCCGGGTGTCGCGGGAAGCGTTTCTCTGATCTTTTCGACGGTCCTCGCGGCGGTCTTCTCCGCGGCGATTCCGGTGGGAGCGCCGGCCGCCGTGGCGGGAGCGGCGTGGGCGGCGGCGGTCGCGACCAGGGGCAGGGCCAGTGCGGCGCCGCCCGTACTCGCGAGGGCGATGCCCCGGGAGAGAGGGCGTGGCTTGGGGCGCCGGTGCTTACCGTGTGCGGGCATGACGAGTTCCTCTCCGGCGCCTGCGGGGTGAGCTGTCGGGTTCGGGCTGGAGATGCCCGGCCGCACGCGTGCGACTTCACCCCGATCCGATCCGGATTTCCGAACCGGAGAGAAAAGTGGGTCCCCCGCTCCTGCCGACGGGTGAATAGGCGGTCTTTCGGACGGTGGCAGGATTCGGCGATCCGTCCGAATGCAGGTGACCGTAGGCGAGGAATGTCGCCGAAAACAAGTCTCCCGGCCCCCGGGAATTCCGGAATGCGGACGACGTGTGTGACGCCGCCCTCGGTGCGGGGTCCGAACGCGCCGAACTCCCTTTGCGGGTATGCCGAGGGGCGGGGGAGAAGGCGGTTCCGTCGACCGGCCGTGATTCACGTCACCCAGTGACCGATATCGCCCTTAACTGGAAATTCACCTCCCTGAGGAGAATCGAAAAGAAAACGAATAACGCCCCTTCCTGTCCCTTTTGGTGCTTTATCTCCCCGCGTGGCCACTGCCTTGCGGCGCAAGGTAGTGCTGTCTATCATGCACCGCATGACAAAGGAGCTGCCGGGCGCCGGTGACCAGCGGCGCAGCCAGCTTCTGCGCGGAGTGCTCGACCTCTGCCTGCTCGCCCTGATCGCCGAACGCCCCCGATACGGCTTCGAGTTCGTCGAGGCACTCACGGACAGCGGGCTGGAGCTGGTCAGCGAGGGCAGCATCTATCCCCTGCTGTCCCGGATGGAGCGGGCCGGACTCGTCGAGTCGTTCCGCGCGCCGTCGTCCAGCGGAGGCGCACCCCGGAAGTACTACCGGCTGACCGGGGCGGGCCGCGCCGAACTGGACCGGGGGCGGACCGTCTGGCGCACCTTCGCCGCGCAGGCCGGCCGTGTCCTCACCGACACCGACGAACCCACGGGGGAACAGCATGACAACTGAGCAGATACTCGCGGTCTGCCGCAGCAACTGGGAGTACCGCGGCCTCGACGACGCCGCCGTCCGCGACATGCTCGCCGAGCTCTCCGCCCACCTCCAGGACGCGGAGGCCGCCGGACGCGCACCACGCGACGTCGTCGGCGAGGACGTCAAGGCGTTCGCCGCCTCCTGGGCCCGGGCGCGCAGGCCGCTGCACCACAGAGTCCTCCGGATGGGCGCGATGGTCCTCTTCGTCGCGGGCACGCTCCTGCTGGTCACGCACCTCCTCCGCTGGGCGCCGGCCGTGGACATCACCGCGGGCCGCCTGGCCTTCTGGCTCGCCATCGCCGTGGTCACCGTCGTCCTGGAACTGCGCCGCGGCTCCCTCGGCCCGGGCAGGAGCTGGCTCCTGGCACTCCTCGTCGGCATGCCGGTCCTCCTGCTCACCGACGCGCTCACGGGCGACGCCCCGCTCTTCCGCCTGCCGCTGTGGGGCACGGTGCTGCTGACCCTGCCGGGACTCACGTACGCCGTCGCCGAGGCGCGCGCCGAGAAGCGCCGGCCCGCCCCCGCCGCCGACCGCGCTTGACACGGACTCACCGCCGACAGGACCTGACGGCGTCTCACCGCCGACCGCACCTGACGCCGATTCAGAGCCGAACCGGACACGACGCCGTCTCAGAGCCGGACCGGACGTGCCTCGGCCGGTGTGGGCAGCCGGCCGAGGCAGGACGGTGCGGCGCCGCGAGTCCGGCCGTATCGCCGCAGGTGAAAGCCCGATAACCCGATTGCAGGGCTCTGTGTGCCGTGGGAGTCTGTGCTGCCGCGCGGACGGACCGACGGCGAGCGGAGGGGGAAACATCTGTGGGTGCGTCAGCGGCACGCGACATCGTGGCGACGAAGCTCGGCACGGTGCGGGGGGAGACCAGAAACGGGCTGCGCGTCACACGCGGAATCCCCTACGCCGCCCCGCCGTTCGGAGCCGGCCGGTTCCGCGAGCCCCTGCCCGCCGAGCCCTGGGACGGGGTACGAGACTGCACCCGCTTCGGTCCCGTCTCCCCGCAGTCCGCCGAACTGCCCGGAGCCCCGGTCTGGCGCCCCGGCGACGAGGACATCCTCACCCTCAACATCTGGTCGCCGGCCGAGACGTCCGGCCCGCTCCCCGTGCTGTTCTGGATCCACGGCGGCGCCTACACCTTCGGCTCCTCGGCCCAGCCCGACTACGACGGGTCCGCGCTCGCCCGGACCGGACTCACCGTGGTCACCTGCAACTACCGTCTGGGCTTCGAGGGATTCGGACACGTCCCCGGCTTCCCCGACAACCGCGGCCTGCTCGACCAGATCGCCGCACTGGAATGGGTACGGGACAACATCACCGCATTCGGCGGCGACCCGGACCGCGTCACGGTGGCCGGACAGTCCGCGGGCGCCGGCTCGATCGCCTGTCTGATGAGCGGCGCGCGAGCCGGCGGACTCTTCCGCCGCGCCGTCGCGCACAGCGTCCCCGACGCCTACTTCCCGCCGGAGCTCGCCGCCGGGCTCGCCCGCAAGGTGGCGCGGGCCGCCGGTGTGGAACCGACCTCCGAGGGGCTTCTCTCCGCGACGCCGCAGGCCCTCGTCGAGGCCTCGGACCGCGTGGTCGCCCAGTACGCGGCCGACCCGGAGTCAGGACCCCTCCACTACGACACGGTCATCTACGGCCCGGTCCTCGACGGGACGCTGCTCACCGCGGACCCGGTCGACGCCTTCTCCGCCGGCGCCGGCCGTGACGTCGACCTCCTGGTGTGCCACACCACCGAGGAATACTGGCTGATGCGGCAGGTCGGCAGCATGCCCCCGGTCACGACCGAAGACGGCCTGGCACGCTTCGCCGCGGAGTACGGCCTTCCCGGCGACCTCGTCGAGCGGTACCGCGCCCTCCTGCCCGAGGAGCCCGTGCTCGACCTCCACCTCGCGCTCGCCGGTGACGCGCTCTTCGCCACCCACAGCGTCCGCCTCGCGCAGGCCCACGCCCGGGCCGGCGGCCGGACCCACCTCTCCCGGTTCGACCGCCGCCGTACCCGCCCCGACGGCACACGGGTACGGGCCTGGCACGCCGCGGACGTCCCCTTCGCCCTCGGCACCCTGGACGCCGCCGGCGTCGACTTCCTCACCGGCGGCCCCGTCGACGCGGACGACCGCGACCTCTCGCGGCGCATGGTCCGCGCCTGGTCCGGCTTCGCCACCGCCGGCGACCCCGGCTGGGCGCCGCTCGACGGCCCGTCCGGAACTCCGGTCCACGTCTGGGCCGTCCCCGGCGACCGCGAGGAGGGCCCCTCGGCGACCCACGCCCTGTGGCACGACGTACGAGCCGCCGCGCTGCGGCTGTGAGACGCCCCCGCCGACCCGACCGCCGGGACACCCTCGGCAAGCGGGATAATCGGCGTGTCGACCGACACGTCGATCGCCCAGTCAAGCCATGTGACAGGTGAAGCCGCACGCGACGCCCGGCCGTGCCCCGGCCCGGCGTCGCGCCGCAGGAGAGGAAGACCACCGATGGACGTCCAGCACTTCGAGCGCGTCAACGCGTTCATCGAGGCGCGCCTCCGCCCGCTGTTCGACGCCGAGACGGGCAGCGAGCACGGCTTCGGCATGGACGACACCTCCCGCTCCCTGCGCGCGCTCCTCAACACGGTGAAGGCCGCGGCTGCGGTCAAGGGCCTCGCCGCGCAGCGGGCCGGCGCCGACCGGGTGACGCGCGACATCATCGACCAGGCGCTGGAGCACAACTGGGACGTACTGCGCGGTGTCGCACGACACTGGGAGGACCACCCCGACTTCCTCCGCGAGTTCAAGCGCCACGCCTGGGAGCTCGACGAGAGCCCCGCCGCCGCGGCCACCACGGAGAACTGACCCGGGAGAGCGCTCTCGGCGCTCACGGCACGCCGGCGACGGCGGCCCGCCCATGCGCGCCGAGCACCCCGCCTCGGCCCCCGATCCGGCCGACCGGGCGGCCGGACGGCACAATGGCGATCATGCTCCAGTCCTTCCTGCCCGTGCTCGAGCGCATCGCCGAGGAAATGGCGGACCTCGCCGTCCGCGGCCGGCCCGCCGACTACATCCCGGCACTCGCCTCCGCCGACCCCCGGCGCTTCGGGATGGCCGTGGCCGAACTCGACGGGACCGTGTACGGCGTGGGGGACTGGCAGCACCCGTTCTCGACCCAGTCCGTCACCAAGGTCTTCACCCTCGCCCTCTCCCTCGCCCGCGAGGGAGACGCCCTCTGGGAGCACGTGGGACGCGAGCCGTCGGGCAACCCCTTCAACTCGCTCGTACAGCTGGAGTACGAGAACGGCATCCCCCGCAACCCCTTCATCAACGCCGGCGCCCTCGTCGTCACCGACCGGCTGCACCGGCTCACCGGAGACGCGTCGGGCTGCCTGCTCGACTTCCTCCGCGCCGAGAGCGGCAACCAGGACCTCGACTTCGACCGCGACGTGGCGGCCTCGGAGACCGAGCGCGGCGACCGCAACGCCGCCCTCGGCCACTTCATGGCGTCCTACGGCAACATCGTCAACCCGGTGCCGGACCTGCTGCGCGAGTACTTCCGCCAGTGCTCGATCGCGGCCTCCTGCGCCGACCTCGCCCTCGCCACCGGATTCCTCGCCCGGCACGGCATCCGCGCCGACGGCTCGCGGCTGCTGACCCGCAGCCAGGCCAAGCAGGTCAACGCCGTCATGCTCACCTGCGGTACGTACGACGCGGCCGGCGACTTCGCCTACCGCGTCGGACTGCCCGGCAAGAGCGGGGTGGGCGGCGGCATCATCGCCGTCGTCCCCGGCCGGTGCACCCTCTGCGTCTGGAGCCCGGGACTCGACGAGCGCGGGAACTCGGTCGCGGGCGTGGCGGCCCTGGACCGCTTCACCACGATCACCGGCCTCTCCGTCTTCTGAGCCGCCGTCCGAACCGTCTCGTGACGCGTTGCCCCGACCGGGCGCCGGCCCCCTCCTCCGACATGCGCGCCGTCAGGCCGCCGGAGGCGCGAACCGACCGCCGGCCAGGCTCGCGAGAAGCCAGTCATGAGCGGCCCCCGGGGTGGGCTCCGGCGGGCCGGAGGCCGGAGCGGTCAGCTCGGCCACGAGCTCCCAGTAACGGTCGATACGAGGATCCGAGGCGAGCACGGTCCCCAGCCGACGGCGGAAGCCGGGGCTGTCGCGGGTGCCACGTGAGCGGGCGTAGGCGGAGACGAAGCAGTCCAGCGCCTCGCCTTCGCCCGGTGGCCGCCGCGCCCTCATCTGGGCGGCAGCCAGCGCGTACGCCTCGACGAGTCCGTCGTAGAGCACGGCCGGACGGTTGTCCCGGTCGAGCTGGTGCGCCGCCGGCTGGCAGCGGTCACCGCCGGCGCAGTCGCCGGAGACGAAGGCGTGCAGCCGCGCGAAGGCGAGCACCTGGGCCGGTGTCGGGTCCGAGGGCGGCTGGGGAACCGCCCGGTCGATCACCGCGGCGGCCACTCGGGCCGGGAGCCTCGGCGGCAGCCAGCGCCTCCAGAAACGGGCCAGCGCCGCCGTGTCGGGCGGAGCGGACACGGCGCCGACGAGCCGCAGCCGGTCGGCGCGCTCCTGCGGCGCACACTCCTGGATGAGCTGGAGCGCGGCCTCGCGCCAGCGCAGGGCCGCCATCCGCGTGCCGAGTTCCCGGAGCTGCTCCGCGACGACGTCCCGCAGTGTGTCCTCCCGGTCCAGCACCGTGCCCACGTCCGGGACCGGCAGGCCGAGCGAGCGCAGCGCGCGGATCGTACGGAGCCGGTCGAGGGACTCGGGGCCGTAGCGCCGATGACCGCCGGAGCTGCGGGCCGCTTCGGGCAGCAGACCGCGGTCCGAGTAGAAGCGGACGGTCTTCACGGTGACGTCGGCCTTCTCGGCGAGCTCACCGATGCTCAGCAGTCCCTCGGCGGACACGGCTTGAACCTCCCTCAGGGGGAGTTCCTACGGTACCGGTGCGCCCGGACGGCCCCGATGGAGGGGCCGGCCGCAAGGCGCCGCCCGCGGCGGCCCCGCCGCGGGCGGCGCGAAGAAGCACGAGAAGACAAGGAGACGCGCATGACGGCATTCGTCCTGGTGTCGGACATCTGGACCGGCGGCTGGGTCTGGCAGGAGGTGGCCGCCCGGCTGCGGGAATCGGGGGCACAGGCGTATCCGGTGACGCTGACCGGCATGGGCGACGGCGGCCCTCCGGCGGAGCCCGACACGGACCTGGAGACCCATGTCCGGGATGTGCTGCGGCTGATCGACCGGGTCGACGCGGAGGAGCTGGTGCTCGTCGGCCACGGCTACGGCATCCACCCCGTGCTCGGCGCCGCCGACCGGCGCGCCGAGCGGATCGCCCGGATCGTCCACCTGGACGCGGGCTTGCCCCAGGACGGCGACGCGCCCCTCGCCCTGGTCCCCGACCCGGCCGTCCACGAGCACCTGACGCGCCCACCCCGAGACGCCGACGAGAACGGCGGCGGCGAGCATCCGGTCGCGCGGCACTCCGCCGACGAGAACGCCGGGGAGGACCGGCGCGTGCCGCCGCCCCCGGCCGGCGAGTGGCATCGGCTGGGCAGTCTCGCCGGCGTCACGGCGGACGCGGCGGCACGGCTGGCCCGCCTCGCGGCGCCCCAGCCGACGGGCACGCTCACCCGGCCGCTGCGCCTGACGGGAAAGGCCGCCGCGGTCCCGACGACCGGCATCCTGTGCACCGGCAACGGTTCGAGCATCGCCATGGTCGAGGGTCTGGTGAGCCTGGGGGACCCCCGCCTGCGGCGGCTCACCGACCCCACCGTGAGCTTCTTCGAACTCCACACGGGGCACTGGCCGATGCTCTCCCTCCCCGAGGAACTGGCCGACGTCCTGCTCCGGGCCGCCGCCGGCGAAGGCCACCGCCTGGCCGCGGCGGTGAGCGAGGACCCCACCCATCTCCGGCCCTTCCTGCTCGACCTGCCCGAGCGCGGGCGCGAACGCGTCGGGCAGCTCGACCTCTATCCGCCGGACGCCGACGAGCCGCGCCCGGCGGTGGTGTTCGTCCACGGCGGCCCGGTGCCGCTCGGCGTGCTGCCCACCCCACGGGACTGGCCGGGCTTCGTCGGCTACGGAACCTACGCGGCCGGCAGGGGAGTGGTGGGCGTGACCCTCGACCATGGACTGCACGACCTCGGCGGCTACCCACGGGCCGCCGACGACCTCGCCGCGGCGGTCGAGCGCGTACGGGCCGATCCGCGCGTCGACGGTGAGCGCGTCGCCCTGTGGTTCTTCTCCGCCGGCGGGCTGCTGTCGGCCGACTGGCTCGCCGCGCCTCCTTCCTGGCTGCGGTGCGTGGCGGCGACCTACCCCGTGCTGGCGCCGCTGCCGCAGTGGGGGCTCTCCGCGTCACGGTTCCGCCCCGCGTCCGCCGTGCCCGCGGCGGGATCACTGCCCATCGTGGTGACCAGGGTGGAGCGCGAGCGCCCGGAGATCGCCGCGACCGTCCAGGAGTTCCTGACGGCCGCCGCGCAGTGCGACGCCCGGATCGAGGTGATCGACGTGCCGGGCGCGCACCACGGCTTCGAGACGATCGACCACACCGACCCGGCACGTCGCGCCGTGGACCGCGCCATGACCTCCGTGGTGGGGCACCTGCTGGGCTGAGCTGGCCTCAGCCGTGCGCGGCCCGCAGCGACGCGGTGTGTTCCCGCACCTGCTCGGGGGTGAGGTAGGCGTCGGTGTACTCGAAGTCCTGCAAGGTCCCCGACGTGGACGCCAGGAAGCCGGTACGGACGAAGTCGTCGCCGGCGATCGCGTTGAGGAGCCAGTTCGTCATCACCCGGGTCTTGGCGACGTTCGTGCGCAGCGCCGACCAGTGGTAGGCGCGGGCCACCGCCTGGGCGGGCATGCCGTGCAGTTCCACCCCGAGTGGCTTGGAGACGCCGTCCCGGCCGCCCAGGTCCACCACGAGGCCGAGATCCTTGTGGACGTACGGGTACGTCTGCCGGCCCCGCAGGACGGCGACCAGGTTGTCGGCGATCTTCCGCCCCTGCCGCAGCGCGTGCTGGGCGGTGGGCGGACAGACGGCGTCCTTCTCGGACTTGGCCAGGTCGGGCACGGCGGCGGCGTCACCGAGGGCGTACACGCCGTCGAGCCGGGGCACGGTCATGTCCGCGCCGACCACGAGGCGGCCCTTGTGCGTCTCCGCGTCCAGGGTGCCGATCAGCGGACTGGCGGCGACACCGGCCGTCCAGATCAGGGTGCGGCAGGGCAGTACCCGTCCGTCGGTGAGCGTGACCGTCTCGGCGTCCACGGAGGCGACCGACACCCCGAGCGACACCTCGATGCCGCGCCGCCGCAGGATGTCGAGCGCCGCGCCGCCGAGCTTGTCGCCCAGCTCGGGCATCAACTTCGGGGCGATGTCCACCAGATGCCACTTGATCAGCTTCGGGTCCAGGCGCGGGTAGCGCTTGATCGCGTGATGCGTGAGGCGCTGCAGGCAGGCGGCCGTCTCGGTGCCCGCGTACCCGCCACCGACGACCACGAACTGCAGCCGCGCGGCCCGTTCGGCCTCGTCCTGGCCGGCGTCGGCGAGATCCAGCTGGGCGATCACATGGTCACGGATGAAGACCGCCTCGGCCAGGGTCTTCATCCCGCGTGCGTGCTCGGCGAGCCCCGGGATGTCGAACGTCCGGGTGACACTGCCGGGCGCCAGGACGAGGTGGTCGTACGGTTCGGCGACGATCTCGCCGGTGATCTTGCGGACCACGCACACCTTCGCCTTGGCGTCCACGCCGATCGCGCCGCCGGGAATGATCCGCGTCCGGTGCCGCGCGCTGCGACGCAGCGACAGCGCGACGGACTGGGGGGTGAGCACACCCGACGCCACCTGGGGGAGCAGGGGCAGATAGAGCTGGTACGAGAAGGGCGACAGCAGCGAGATCTGGGCCTCGCCGCTGTGCAGCCGCCGCTCGAGCCGTCGTACGCAGGCCACTCCGGCGAAGCCGGCGCCCACGACGAGAATCCTCGGTCGGGTCACGGTGTGTCCGTCCTTCGGGGTCAACGGTCCTTGCAGCTCCAGTAACCGCAGCGGGGAAACGGAAACCCGTGCTGCCCGCCGATGGAGTGACGGTCACGGCGCTCCGGCACCGCCCCGGGACGGCTTCGGCGCCTCGCCGTGCCCTCGACGTGACGGCCGTTCGCCCCGGGATGGCGGGGTTTCGTCCCTGGCCGGAACCCGCGCCTCGGGACGCCGGCGCTCCTCCGTGATCTGTACCGGGGGAGGGGCCGGTCCCTAGCATGAGCGGCCAGGGTTCCCTCTAGCGAAGACACGGGTGAGGACTGGATGCGAGACACGTCGTGGCGCCCGGACGCCATCGACACCAACGTGCCGAGCGTGGCGCGTATGTACGACTTCTTCCTGGGAGGCGACGACAACTACCAGTCGGATCGCGACGCCTGCGAGGAGCTGCTGAAGCAGGTTCCCAGCACCAAGGTCCTCGCCGTGAACAACCGGCACTTCCTCCGCCGCGTCGTGCGGATGCTCGCCTCCGACTACGGCATCCGGCAGTTCGTCGACCACGGATCCGGCCTGCCCACGCAGGACAACGTGCACCAGGTGGCCCAGGCCGTCGACCCGGCCTCGCGGGTCGTGTACGTCGACAACGACCCGATCGTCCTCGCCCATGGACGGGCGCTGCTGGAGGAGAACGACCGCACGGCCGTCATCCAGGCCGACATGCGGGACACGGAGGGCATCTTCGGCCACGAGGAGACGCGGCGGCTGATCGACTTCGACCAGCCGGTTGCCGCTCTCTTCGTCTCGGTGCTCCACTGCATCCCCGACGAGGACGACCCCGCCGGACTCGTCCGCCGGGTCGCGGAGCGGCTCGCGCCGGGCAGCTTCCTCGTGGTGTGCCAGCTCGTCAGCGACCGGCCGGAGATCCGCCGGTTCGTGACGGAGTTCATGGCGGAGGCCACCGGAGGCCACTGGGGCCGGGTCCGCGAGGAGCATGAGGTCGCCGCCTACTTCGACGGTCTTGAGATCCTCGAACCAGGACTCGTGGAGGTCTCCACCTGGCGGCCCGACAACGACCTGGCGCCGGTGCAGCCCAGCGACGAGTGGCTCGAATGGGGCGGCGTCGGCCGACTGTGAGCGTGCCTGGCGGACGGCCTCGGGAGCCGTCCGCCACGCACGTGCCGCCACGGCCCCTCACAGGCGGTCGAGGCGCTCCCGTACCCGTTCCAGGGACTCGGCCGGAGTCAGCGCGCAGGCGCTGAGCCGGTCCAGCATGTCCCGGTACTGCTCGACGTCGGCCGGCTTCTGGCTGAACGTACTGTCCGTCAGATGCTCGATGTAGACGGCGTCCTTCAGGTCCCTGAGCGCGAACCGCAGATAGGTCACGCCCGTGCCGACGCCGATCGCCGCCGTCACATCGAGCGGAGCGACCTGGAGCGTCACCCGGGACCGGCCCATCAGGTCGACCAGGTGCTCCAGCTGTCCCCGCATGACCTCGGGACCGCCCACGGTCCGCAGCAGCACCGACTCGTCGATCACGGCCCACAGCCGGGGACCGCCCTCCCGGTCGAGCTGCCGCTGCCGTTCCTGCCGCAGTTCGATCCGGCGCTGGATCTCGTGCGGCAGCAGACGGCCGGGCCCCGACCGGACGACCGCGCGTGTGTACCCCGGCGTCTGGAGCAGTCCGGGGATGTAGAAGGGCTCGTACGAACGGATCAGCGCCGCCGCTCCTTCCAGGGCGACCAGCGGCGTGAAGAAGTCGGAGAGCACATCGCTGAAGGAGCGCCACCATTCGGCCTGCCGGGACTGCCGTACCAGGCGGAGGAACTCCTCCGAGCGGGCCCCGTCCGTCACGCCGTACAGCGCCAGCAGGGCCGTCGCGTCGGCCGGCTTGCAGCCGTGCCGGCCCAGTTCGATACGGCTCGTCTTCGATCGGGAGAACCCCAGCCGGGCGTCGACGTCGGCCGGCTCCAGACCGGCCGCCACGCGCAGTTCACGCAGCTTGCCGCCGAGGATCAGCTTGAGCGCGGTGGGGTTGTTCTCCAGCGTCCCGACGGAACGGACGAACAGGGGCGAACTCGGTTCGGCTTCGGCCATCACGCGCTCCCGCACTCTTCATGAGGGCTACGAGAGTAACGGGGACGGCGATCGCGGACCAGCGTCCCCGGGCGTGACGGCGGTTTTCAGCCGATCGCGAAGTCGAAGTCGCCGTCCCTCGCGCCGGCGACGAACGCGGCGAACTCCTCGCGCGTATAGACCAGGGCGGGGCCCTCGGGGTCGCGCGAGTTGCGCAGCGCGACCCCGCCGCACGGAAGGGCGGCCATCTCCACGCAGTTGCCGGTGGCGTTGCTGTGCCGGCTCTTGATCCAGGTGACCGAGGCCAGGGCACTCGCCCTCATCCCGTTGAACAACTCCGCGGCCATGAGCCCTCCCGATCCGTACGGCGGTCGTACGCGTGTCCATGAGATCGCACGGCTGCAATCCCAGATGCAATTGCACTTTCGGTGTGCGCTCGACAATACTCGTTCCACACCGAACGCCGCAGCATCGAACTCCGGGGCATACAGGGAGACATGACTGGTGATCACTCACACGTCGGCCTTGGCGCCCGATCCCGCGCCCGCTCCTGTCCACGGCAGTGAGGCGCTGCCGCTCGGCTTCGCCGCGTGCGGGCTCGACGGGCGTCCGCAGAACGTCTCCCGTGCGCGCCGCTTCGTCCTGCTGACGCTGGAAGGCTGGGTGCTGCCCTCCCTGGCGGGGGACCTGGAGCTCGTCGTCACCGAGTTGGTCACCAACGCCGTACGCCACGCGCTCGGCTGCCCGGACCGCGCCGTGGAGGAGGCCGAGTACCCCGTGTGGCTCGGGCTCTCCCTGCACCCCCGCCACCTCGTCGCCGCCGTCACCGACCCCAGCCCGGAGCCGCCGCGCCCGCGCCCGGTCGACGATCTGGGCACGGGCGGACGCGGCATGCACCTGATCGAGGCGCTCAGCGACACCTGGTCCTGGACCCCCGCCGCGCCCCGAGGGAAGACGGTGTGGGCGGCGATGCTCCTGCCGACCGCCCGGAGCTGAGCACCGCCCCCGGTCCCCGATACGGACAACGAAATCCGTGGCTCCAGCCGCTCGAATCGGCCCTCTTGCCTTGCAAGCTACCGCTTAGTCAAAGGAAATCGCAGCTCCCCCCTTGTGTTCACGCGTGCCCGCGCGGCAGGATCGATCACCTGTACGTCATCGGAGGAGCACGGCACGTGAGCAGCAGAACCGGGAGCGAGGGCGGCGGCGGTCTGCGGGCCGGCGCCCTGGGCACCTTCGACTCGATCGTCATGGCGGTCGCCGGCTGCGGTCCCGCGTACACCGTCGCGGCGACCATCCCCGCGCTCGTGCTCGCCGTGGGCGTCGCCGCGCCCGCGGTGCTCCTCCACTGCGCCCTCCCGATGGTCGGCATCGCCCTCGCCTTCCGCCACCTCGGACGGCTCGACGTCAACGCCGGCGCCACCTACACCTGGGCCGCCCGCGCGCTCCACCCCTTCCTCGGATTCCTCGGCGGCTGGGCCCTCGTCGTCGCCACCACCGTCTTCCTGGTCTCCGCCACCGTGCCCGCCGGCGCCGCCACCCTCGCCTTCCTCGACCCGGAGTGGGCCGGGGACACGGCCCTGGCCACGGTCGTCGGCGTGGGCTGGTTCCTGCTCATGGCGGGCATCGTGGCGCTGGGCGCCCGCATCGGCCCGTACACCCGCAGGGTGCTCACGGGCGCCCAGCTCACCCTGCTGCTGGGCTTTGCCGTCGCCGCCCTCGCCAAGGACGGCAACGCGGCGGACTTCTCGCTCTCGTGGTTCGGATTCAGCCACTTCGACGCCACGCACACTTTCGTCGGCGGCGCCCTGATCGCCGGGTTCAGCTACTGGGGCTGGGACGTGACCAGCAACCTCAGCGAGGAGACCCGCAACAGCCGCCGCGCCTTCGGTCTGGGCGGACTCGTCGGCGTCCTGGTGTCGTTCGCGGTCTTCACGGTCCTCACCGTCGCCGCCACCGTCCTGCTCGGCGTGGACGCCGTGCGCGAGAACCCCCAGGGTTTCCTCACCCAGCTCGGTGAAACCGTCTGGCCGGGCTGGGGCGGCCGCCTGCTCGTCCTGGCCGTGCTGCTGTCCATGATCGCCACGGTGGAGACGGCGCTCCTGCAGGCCACCCGCACGCTCTTCGCCATGGGCCGCGACCGCACGGTGCCCGCCGTGTTCTCCCGTACCCACCGGGACTGGCGCACGCCGTGGGTCGCGACCCTCACCGTGGCGGCGGTCGCGCTGCTCCTCGTGGTCGTCTCGGCCACGGCCGGCTCCGGTACGCAGTTCGTCCGCGACGCCGTCGGCGGCATCGGTCTGCCCATCGCGTTCTACTACGCCCTCGCCGGCCTCTCCGCCGTCGTCGCGTACCGCAGGGTGCTGTTCACCTCCGTCGGCAACCTCCTCCTCCTCGGCCTGTGGCCGCTCGGCGGAGCGCTCTTCATGATGTGGATCTTCGTGATGTCGCTCCCGGAGCTGAGCGCCGCCTCCCTCGCCATCGGGCTTGGCGCGCTGGGCCTCGGCGTGGTGCCGATGGCGCTGTCCTGGTTCCAGGGCAGCTCGTACTTCAGGCCCAGGCCGCTGGACCCGGAGCAGGCCGACGCGATGGACGCGTACGACTCCGATACGGGGACCGAGGCGGCGCTCGCCGCCGCCGAACGCAGGGACGGCGTCCTGACCGACTTCTGAACGCGGCCCCGCCCGCCCTCCCTCCCGTCCGAACCAGGCTCGATCCGAGGAGTGTCCTGCCATGGCCGCCTGGCTGCGCCGCCGTTCCGGAGCTCCGGTCTACGATCCGGCCCACGGCGACCGGGCCCTCTCCGAGGGCTGCCAGGACATGGTGATGGGCCGTTGGGAGGGCGCCCGCGACCTGCTGTCCCGGCAGCCGCGCGACGACTGGGACCGGCGCTCCCACCGCATCCGCCTGCTCGCCGACGCGGCGGCCAACCGGCGCACCGTCGACGTCTGGCACGCCACCGAACCCGGCAACCCGGACGCGGCGATCCTGCGCGCGGAGACCGAGGTGATGCGCCTGTTCGCCGCCGCCCGCACCGGCACGCTGCCGGCGAGGGACAGCCTGGACCGGGTCGCCCGGCTCTGCCTCCAGGCCTCGGACCTCGCCCCCGAGGATCCGCACCCCTTCGTCTCCCTGGTGACGCTCGGCAGGCTGTACGAGGACGGGGGCGCCGGCATGGCCCACTGGTGGAAGGAGCTCCAGGCGCGGGACCCGTACCACCGGGAAGGCCACCACCAGGCCCTGCGCCATCTCTCCGCCCGCTGGCACGGCTCGCACACGGCCGCCTACAACTTCGCCTGGGACGCGGCGGCCTACGCCCCCGCGGGCTCCCCGCTCGTGGCGCTCCCCCAGGTGGCCCGGGCGGAGGAGTACCGGCACCGGACGGAGACGGAGGGCCGCACGACGATCGGCCTCACCTACCACTGGACCGGCGAACGGGCCCGCTGGGACCTGCGCCAGACCCTGGAGAAGTGGATCGCCCGGCGCACGACCGCGTACGCACAGGACGTCGCCGACCTCAACCACGTGGCCCACGGGCTCGTCCACGCGGGCATGCACCGGGAGGCCGGCGCCGTCTTCGACCTCCTCGACAACCGGGCCACCCGGGTCCCCTGGTCGTACAGCGGAGACCCGGAGCACCTCTTCACCCTCTGGCGCGACAAGTCACGACGAGCCTGAGCCCCGCCCCCGCGCCGGGGTCCGGTCTCTCGGCCCGCGGGTGGATCGCCTCAGCCGGAGCCGAGCACCACGTCGATGCGCAGCGGCGCCCGGAAGGACAGCAGACCGAGCATCGGCGGATTCTCCACCCCCGGGGCGAGACGGGCCGTCGGCAGGCGACGGGCCACCGCGCGCAGGGCCACGGCCGCTTCCGTCCGCGCCAGGGAAGCCCCCGGACAGCGGTGGCGCCCGGCGCCGAAGGCGAGGTGGTGGCGCACGTCCGCCCGGTCCGTGCGCATCGCCTCCGGCCCGTCGAAGACCTCCGGGTCCGAGCCGCTCCCCATGAGCATCAGCAACAGCTGCGCGCCCGCCGGGAGCCGTACGCCGCCCAGCTCCACCGGCCGCGAGGTCACCCGGCGCCACGACGTGACCGGCGGCTCCCGGCGCAGGACCTCCTCCACCCAGGCCCGGGCCAGCGGCTCGTCCCGCGCGGGCCGGGGCCAGAGCCCGGGCTCGGCCAGCGCCCCGCGCAGGACGGTGGAGAGGAGCTGCCCGGTGGTCGACTGGCCGGCGACGAGGACGAAGAAGCAGGTGCCCACGGCGGTCCGGACGTCCAGCGGCCGCCCGTCCGGCAGCACGTGACGCGTCAGGGCGCCCACGAGACTGTCCGCGGCGGCGTTGCCGTCGCTCACCGTCGCCGTGAGCCACTGGTGGAACTCGCCGACCAGCGTGGCCAGTTCGAGCTGTCGCTCGGGCGTGGGCCGCCCCCAGAACAGCTCCAGCGACGCGTCGCTCCAGCGGATCAGGGTGGCCGCGTCGACGCCGTGGACGCCCAGCAACTCCATCATCACCCGGCAGGGCAGCGCCTGGGCGAACGACGTGAACAGGTCGCAGCCGCCCGTGGCGTCGATACGGTCCCGTACCCCGTCGAGGAGTTCGTCGGCGATCCGCTCGATCACGGGCACCGCCGCCGCGACCCGGTGGGCGTTGAAGAACCGTGTGACCACGCGCCGCAGACCGGCGTGGCTGGGCGTGCTGTTGTTGGCCAGCGCCGGCCGCACCCGGAACCCCGCCCGCGCCAGTACGCGCAGCGCCGGGACGCCGAGGGGGGTGACCGCGTGCTGCGCGTTGTCCGGGAGGAACGCCGTCTGATCGAGCAGCACCGTGCGTATGTCGCGGTGGCGGCTGACCAGCCACAGACCGGTGGCGGGATCGTGGTGCACCGGGGACTCGCGGCGCAGGACGTCCAGCCACGGGTAGGGGTCGCCCACGAACCCGTCGTCGAAGAGATCGAGGATTCCGTGCCGGTCGTGCAGGTCGTGCAGGTCGGGACGCGCGTCCGGCCCCGGAGCGGCGGTCCGGCCGTACGGGCAGCCGCCGCTCGCTCCGGGGTGCGGCGCGGGTCCGGTCACGGCCTGGAAGATCACGGCCGGACGCTAACACGCGCCCACGCGGGGTCCGCCCCCGGTGTGCGGAGGATCACGCCTCGTACGGGCGTCGGCTCGGCCGGCTCCAGCGGGTGCCCTGCGCGGCCGCGACCAGTTCCGGCAGCGTGCCGAGCTTGACCCTCGGCCGCCCGTCCGCGCGGCCGAGGGCCAGCTCGGCGCGGTCGATGGCGGCCAGGCCGCGGGCGTCGACGACCTGGCGGCCGCGGCGGCGGGCGAGGCGCTGGAACGCCCTCGGTGTGCCCGAGGGGGCGGGCAGGGCGCCGGCCACGGCGTCGGCCAGGAGCGTACCGACCGTCTCGGCGGCGCACGTGCGGTTGGCTCCGATGCCGCCGGAGGAACCGCGCTTGATCCAGCCGACGACATACGTCCCCGGCCGCCCCGCCACCCGGCCGCGCTCGTGCGGCACGGTGCCGGTCGCCTCGTCGAAGGGGAGCCCCGCCACCGGCGCACCCCGATAGCCGACCGCGCGCACGAGCATGCCCGCGGGGAGGTCGAGCCGGCCCGCCCCGTCCGTCACCCGCACCCCGGCGACCGTCCCCTCGCCCAGCACGTCGACTGGCGCGGAGTGGAAGCGCAGCACGATCCGCCGTCCCGGGGGAGCCGCCGCCGACCAGTCCACGGTCGCGCGGGCGACGTCCCGCAGCAGCGCCGCCTTGTCACCGGCCGCCGCCCCGTCGATCGTCCCGCCGGTGCGCGGATCACCGTCGTCCACGACCAGATCCACGCCCGGCAGGTGGGTGAGCGCGAGCAGCTCCGACGCGGTGTACGCCGCGTGCTCGGGGCCGCGTCGCCCCAGAATCACCACGTCGCGCACCTGGGACTTCCGCAGGGCCGCGAGCGCGTGGCCGGCGATGTCGGTCCCGGCCAGCGCCGCCGGGTCCGACACGAGGATGCGGGCGACGTCGAGGGCGACGTTGCCGTTGCCGACCACGACGACCCGCTCGGCGGACAGGCCGACCGCGTCGGGGGCGACCTCCGGGTGGGCGTTGTACCAGGAGACGAACGTCGTCGCGGAGACGCTGCCGGGGACGTCCTCACCGGGGATGCCGAGCCGGCGGTCGGTGGAGGCGCCGACGGCGTAGACGACCGCGTCGTGGTGTGCGGCGAGCTCCTCCGTGGTGAGGTCCTCGCCGACCTCGACGCCCAGGACCATCCGTACGCGGGGATGGGAGTGGAAGCGGGCGAAGGCGTCGCCCACCTTCTTGGTCGCCGGATGGTCCGGGGCGACGCCGTACCGGACCAGTCCGCCCGCCACCGGCAGCCGGTCGACCAGCGTGACCTCGGCAGGGGTGTGCAGCAGCAGGTCCTCGGCGGCGTACATCCCGGCCGGGCCCGTGCCGACGACCGCGACCCGGATCGGCGCGAAGTCGGACGGCAGGCTCCGCTCGAAGACGGGCGCGCCCCAGGCGTGGAAGTTCGGCCCGTCGCCGGCGGTCTCGGGCTCCTTGTCCGCGAAGTAGGCCGCGTTGACGGCGGCGTACTCCTTCCCCGGACCCGAGAGGCTGTCCACCGGGAAGATCGCGTCGACGGGGCAGGCGTCGGCGCACGCGCCGCAGTCGATGCATGACCTGGGGTCGACGTAGAGCATGTCCGTACTGCCGAACTCCCGCTCCTGCGGGGTCGGATGGATGCAGTTGACAGGGCACACGGCGACACAGGTGGCATCGCTGCAACAGGTCTGGGTGATGGCGTAGGTCATCTCGTCAGCTCGGGTCTTCTCGGCGGGTCGGCTCGGGTCAGATCAGGTGGGCGCGCTTGTAGAAGGCCAGCGCCGGCCTGGTGAGGAGCCGGGCCGAGGCGAGGAACTCCATGAGGCCCGAACAGCTGGAACGCATCAGGGACTTGTGGTGTTCGTTCGCCTCGGCCTCGGCGATCGCGCGCCGGGCGTCGAGCCCGGCGTTGGCGTAGACGTTCCGGTTCACCATGCTGGTGACGATGAAGTAGGAGGCGACGGCGATCACGAAGGCGTTGAGCCGCCGGCGCAGCGGACCGGCGTGCCGCAGCCGCTTGCGCGTCTCGTCGCGGGCGAACTTCATGTGCCGCGACTCCTCCACGACATGGATGTTGTTGATGGTGCGGACGAAGGGTGCGACCCGCTCGTCGCGCATCCAGTCGCGCTGCATCACGTCGAGGACCTCCTCGGCGACCAGGATCGCGGCGTACGCCGCCTCGCCGAAGGCGAGCGTCTTGAAGACCCGGCCGAGTTCGACCACCATCCGGTGCGGCCGGTAGGCGGGGGCGCCCAGCTTCGCCGCGCCGCGGGCGAACATGACGGAGTGCCGGCACTCGTCGGCGATCTCGGTGAGCGCCCACTGGAACCGCGGGTCGGTCGGGTCCTTGGTATACATGTCGCGCAGCACCATCTGCTGCAGGATCATCTCGAACCAGATGCCGGTGCTGGCCACGGACGCGGCCTCCTGCCGCGTCAGCTCCTTGCGCTGGGCGTCGGTCATCTCCTCCCAGTACGCCGTGCCGTAGAGGGTGCTCCACTCCGGGCTCGCGCCGTGGAAGTCCTTGTCCAGCGGGGTGTCCCAGTCGACCTCCACGGCCGGGTCGTACGACAGCTTCGCGGCCGATGCGAGCAGTCGCCGGGCGACGTCCTGCTCCTGGAGCCGGTCCTGGTTCTCCGGTCGGACGGTGCTGCTTGCCATGCTGCGGCTCCTTGACTCGAGAGATCGCGCCATCCCTGCTTGTTAGACGTGGCGTCTAGCAAGCTGTTAGACGGAACGTATAACAAGGGGAGTGGCCCGGCCTACCCCTCGGTAGGAAATCCCCGCGATCTCCTCATGGTGGGGTTTCGAGTGCGGTCTGTCATCCGTCCGATGACATACCATTTGTCATCCTTTGGATGACGTGCTACAAAGGAGGCAGGTGAAGCGCACGAACAGGCACGCTGATCCGGCTGGAGGTGTATCGCGATGCTGATGCGCACCGACCCGTTCCGCGAACTGGACCGCCTCACCCGGCAGTTCCTCGAAACGCCCGGCACCTGGTCGAGGCCGACCGCCATGCCGATGGACGCCTACCGCGAAGGCGACGAGTACGTCATCGCACTGGACATCCCCGGCGTCTCCGCGGACGCGATCGATGTCGACGTGGAGCGGAACATGCTCACGGTGAGGGCCGAGAGGCAGCCTTCGCGCAACGCCGACGACGTCGAGGTGGAGCTCTCCGAGCGGCCCCTCGGTGTCTTCTCCCGGCAGGTCATGCTGGCCGACACCCTCGACGTGGAGCGCATCGACGCCGACTACGACGCCGGCGTCCTGACCCTGAGGATCCCGATCAGCGAGCGCGCCAAGGCACGCCGGATCCCCATCGGGGAAGGCTCCGCGCAGAAGGAGATCAAGGGCTGACCGGCGTGCGCCCGCCGGGGCGGCGCACGCGGAGCGAGGCATCCGACGGGGCGCGGAAGTCCGGGGATCGCCCCGGCCTTCCGCGCCCCGTCGCTTCTCTCCGCACGACGTACGGATCGGAGGCCGGGGGCATGGGCACTCCCGTGCTGAGGACCGCGATCAACCGCGGCGGCCCCCGCGCCGCCGTAGTCGTGGCGGGAGAGATCGACATCGACACCGCGGCCCGGCTCCGCCATGCCCCGGGAGGTCCGCTCGACCGGGGCGGCCGGGATCCTGCTGGGCCCCGACGACCACGCGCGCCGACCCTCCGCGGGCATGGGAGGCCCACGCCTGGGCAACGGCACCAGTACGCATGTGAGGGACGGAGGGAGGCGGGCCATGGTCCTGATGGCCGCGGACGTGTCGGGCGCACCGTGCTGGCTGAGCCTGGTGACACGGGACCTGCGTGCGGCGGAGCACTTCTACGGCGCCGTGCTCGGCTGGACCTTCCGGGAGGCCGGCTTCGGCCGGGCCTTCTCCGTCGCCGAGCACGACGGCGTGCCCATCGCCGGCATCGGGGCCGTGGCCGGGGAACTGGCCGTCCCCGTGGCCTGGACGGCGTACTTCGCGGTCGACGACGCCGACGAGGTGGTCGCCCGCGTACACCCGAGCGCGGCGGAACGATCGGGGTGGGGCCGGTCTCCTATCCGCCCCGCGGCCGGGCCGCTCTCATGGCCGACCGGGAGGGCGCGACCTTCGGGATCTGGGAAGGCGGAGTGCTCTCGGAGTGGAGCGTCGGCGAGGGAGCCGCGCCCGCGTGGCTGGAACTGCACACCCGCAACGCCTTCGACGCCGCGCTCTTCTACGGCGAGGTACTGGGCTGGGGCGACGGCGATGCGAGCTGCTGCGACGTGTCGTACGAGGAGGACCAGGTCGTGCTGCGACGCGCGGGCGAGCCCGTCGCACGCCTCAACAGCGGCCCCGTCGAGGAGGGCGCCACACAACCCCACCTCCGGCCCCGCTGGCTGGTCCACTTCAAGGTCCCCGACCTCGAAGCGGCGACGGCCCTGGCCGTCGAGCACGGCGGGAGCGTCGCGACGGACGCCGAGTGGGGCGGGGGCCGGCGGGCCACCCTGCGGGACCCCGAAGGCGCACTGTTCACCCTCGACGAGTCGCCGGACGCCTCATGACCCCACACCCTCATGACCCCGCACCCTCATGACCCCGCAGCGCGCGTCCGCAGCAGCAGGAACGCGATGTCGTCCGTACGGTCCTGGGCCGGCCGCACCCGCCGCAGCAGCGCGTCGATGAAGAGGCCGAGATCGCGGTCGTCGGCCCGGTCCAGCTGCGTGGCGAGGCGTGCCACCGACTCGTCGATGTCGGTTCCCGGGGTCTCGACGAGACCGTCGGTGTAGAACGCCAGCAGCAGCCCGGGGGTCAGCGCGATGTCGGTGACGGGATAGACGGCGTCCGGGTCGATGCCCAGAAGGGGGCCGGGCGAGACCTCCATCGGAGCCGTCCGGCCGCCCGGGGGGCGCAGGAGGGGCGGCGGATGGCCGGCACTGGCCACGCACAGGGTGCCGCGCTCGAAGTCCAGATGGGCGTAGAGGCAGCTCGTGAACAGCCCCGGGTCGAGGTCCATCAGCAGCCGGTTCGTACCGGAGAGGACCATGTCGGGAGGCGTACCGAGCGTGGCATGCGCGTGGACGCCGGTACGGACCTGGCCCATCAGGGCCGCGGCGGCGACGTTGTGGCCCTGGACGTCCCCGATGACGGCCGCGGCGGCCGTGTCGCCGAGCCGGATGACGTCGTAGAAGTCCCCGCCGATGTCCATGCCCCGCGTCGCGGGCAGATAGCGCGCGGCGACGTCGAGGCCGGGAACCGGGGGAAGGGTGTGCGGCAGCAGCGCCTGCTGGAGACCATGGGCGAGCTGGTGCTTGGTGTCGTAGAGACGGGCGCGGTCCAGCGCCTGGGCGACGAGCCCCGCGAGCGAGGACATCACGGCGCGCTCCTCGGCCGAGAACACCCGTGGCCGGTCGTAGGAGAGGACACAGCAGCCCACCGGCCGGCCCGAGATGATCAGAGGCAGGAACGCCCACGCCTGCTTGCCGCTGACCAACGGCGCCTCGGGGTAGATCCGCCGCATCTCCTCGGGGTTGGCGAAGAACGAGGGGATGCCGGTGGCGAGCGTGCGCCCCGCGGGGGTGAACGTCGTGGTGAGGGGCAGGCCGTCGAGGCGCTCGACCACCTCGGCGGGATAGCCGCGGTGACCCATGATCCGGAGCCGTCCGGAGTCGGCGACGGACACGACCAGGCCCTGTGCGCCGAAGGCGGGCATCACCTGGTCGGCGATGAGGTCGATGACGTCCCCCACGCCGACGGCCTCGGTGAGGGCGGCCGCCAGGTGCATGAGCTGATACAGCCGCCCCGCGCGCGCCGGGCCCGCCGCAGGGGTATGCCGGGGCGCCGGTGCGGGCGGCGGCTGTGCCCCCGTGGGAACGATACGGACGCTGATGCCGCTGGCGTCCGGATACAGATGGAAGTCCAGCCACCGGTCGGGTGGACGGCAGGCGGTGAAGGAGACCGGCTCGCGACTGATCACCGCGGCGCGGTAGCGGTCCTCGTAGGACGGATCGTCGAGCCAGGGCAAGGACTGCCACGGCAGCGTTCCCAGCAGCCCGTCGGCATCCCGGCCCAGCAGCTCGCACCCTCCGGAGCTGACGTACGTGATCCGCCCCTCCAGATCCAGGGCGCATGAGCCGCCGGGCAGGCGTTCGGCGAAGTCGGAGGCCGCCTGCGCCGGGCCCGTCGGCCGGTGGCCCGCTTCCAGCGGGACGACGCGGGGCCCCTCGCCCCGGCTCAGCGGCCTGCCGGACGCGGCGGTCTCCTCCAGCAGCCGCGCCAGACGCCGGCAGTGGGAGGTGATGTGACCGCGCTCCCGGGCACTCATGCGCGCCGGTCGCGTCGCCGGCCACATCAGCAGCAGCGACCCCCAGCGGCGCGCGCCCGTGATCGGTGCGGCCGCGAGCGCCAGCGGGTACGGAAGCGCCACCGCCGTACGCGGGTAGGAGCGGGCCATCTCCTCCTGGCTGCCCACCCAGACCAGACGGTCCTCGCGGATCGCTTCGGCGACGGGAGCGGGGGCGTTCAGTGGAACCTGCGCCCAGGGGGCGGCGAAATCCGCCGGAACCCCGACCACGGCCTCCACCAGCAGCACCCGCTCGTCCGGCGCGAGGAGGTAGACGGCGCCGATGGACGCCCCGGTCCGGCGCACCGTCTCCACGAGCGCCTCGTCCAGCGCGTCGGCTGCCAGATCGGCGCGCCGGCCGTGCCGGCCGTCCGGGGGGTCGGCTGCATCGGCCGGACCGCTCGTGCTCGTCACGAGGCACCTCCAGCGTCGCGGCCGGATTCCTGGGGACCATTATCCCCGCGCCCGCCCCTGTCGGCCCTCCCGGCAGCCTCGGATCCCGGCCGGCCCGCTCCGTGCCCACTCAGCTCGGGCCGCTCACTCCGCACCACCCTTCGGCTTCTCGTCGTCGACGATCTCGGCGTCGACGACATCGTCATCGGCCTTGGCCTCGGCGTGCGGGGCCTCGCCACCGGCGGCCTG
>NZ_JBSFTU010000050.1:10365-44875 GCF_053591435.1 Streptomyces sp. NPDC003027 | reverse complement strand
AACGCGGCGTGGGGGCCCCTCCCGTGCCCGAAGGGCTACGGGGGAGCGGTGCCAGGGCACGCGAGCCCGGCATGATCCGAACGAGAGGCCCTAGGAGCTGACCGCTCCGCGCAGCTCCGCCACGTCGAGCTGCTCGGTCTCGTCGTGCTCGGTCAGGTCGATGACCTGGCCGATCGCCCGCTGCTCGGGGGCGCGCCGCGCCACGGTGGCCAGGACCTCCTCGCCGACGACGTCCGCGAGATCGGTGTCCTGGACCGCCTCGATCGCGGCCGCCGCCTTCTGCGTACCGAAGAAGTCGAAGCCCCCTTCGGGGCGCGGGGCGGGGCGGCGGGCGGCGTAGGGCACGATCGCGGCGGCGGCCGGGACGGGCCGGACCGCGGGCACGGGCGGCACGGTGGTGGCGGACGACGGGCGGGCGTGGTGCCCGGTCCCGGCGGCCGCCGCGTGCTTCCCCTGCGGTTCCTCCGTCTCCCGGACGCGCTCGGCGAGGTCGCGGTCGCGGGCCGCTTCGACGGTTCCGCGGGCCTGCTGGGCGGCGGCGTTGCGCGAGAGGTCGCGCAGCGCTCGGGCCGCCTGGCGGTAGGCGTCCCGGGTCGGCGTGGATCCGGCGGCCGGCAGGGCCTTCGCCGGGGCGGTCGCCTCCAGGGCGAGCTGCCTGCGGCCTTCCAGGGCACTGGCCCGCTCGGTCTCCGCCGTGGCGTACCGGCGCAGCAGCTCCGCGTGCTCGCCGCGCAGTCCGGCGAGCTCAACCCGCTTGGCGCGCAGCTTCGCGTCGAGCTTGGCGCGAAGCTCGCGGGACTCCTCGATGTCGGACTCGAGTTCGGCTATCCGCTCCTCGGTCTTCCACTGGTCCGCGGCCCGCGCCCGGGTCAGCTCGGCGACCTGGCGGCCCGCGCTCCGGTCCCAACTGCGCATGAGGACCGCGCCGGTGATCGCGGCGGCGGCGGCCGCCGCGACGAGCAGCCGCAGCGCCACGGGATCCGCGAGCAGCCAGGCGCCCGCGGCACAGACGACCGAAGCTCCGGCGACCGCCGAGGGCGGCAGAAGCTTGTGCAGGGGAGGGGAATGGCGGTGGCGTCCACGTGGCATGGCCTGAAATTTACCGTGCGTAGGCGCGGTATGGGGGGTCGGCCCCGCAATCTCTTGGCCACTTCTCGCCGTCGTCACCGCGCCTCTGCCCGCCCTCGCCGTACTCGACCCTGGCCGCGCCGACCCCCTTTAGCCGGCCCTCACTTCTTGACCAGCCCCTTCGACTCCAGATAGCTCTTCGCCACATCCTCGGGCTTCGCCCGCTCTCCATCCACCTTGCGGTTCAGTTCGGCGAGATCGGCGGTCGTCAGCACCTTTGTGATCTTGTCCAGGGCCGCGGCTATGCCGGGCGATCCGGCGTCCTTCGCATTGACCACGGGCAGCACATTGTCGGCGTTCTGCAGCTTCTTGTCGTCGGCCAGCAGGACGAGGCCGAAGCCGTCGAGCGTGGCGTCCGTGGTGGTGGTCAGCGCCAGCTGGGCCACGCCGTCCTTGACCGCCTGCTTGGACTGCGGTGTGCCGACTCCCTTGGGGTCGACGCCGGTGACGTCGATCCCGTACGTCTTCCTCAGGCCCGGCGCGCAGAACGGCCGTACGGCGCATTCGTCACCGGCCGCGATCTTCACCTTCAGCTTGGCGCGGCCGAGATCGGAAAGCGTCGTCAGCTTGTTCTTCTCGGCGAATTCCCTCGACACCGCGAAGGCGTTCTGGTCGACGGCCCGACCGAACCCGAGCACCTTCAGTCCGCGCGGCTCGGCGAGCTTCTTCAGCGCCTCCACCGTGGCGGCCGCGTCACCGGAGGCGACGGGCTTCTCCTCGGGGGCCTTCGGTCCGTTCGCCTTCGCATTGAGGAATTCCGCGATCGTCGCCGCGTATTCCGGTACGACGTCGATCTCGCCCTTCTCCAGCGAGGGTTCGTACAGCTCCCGGTTCTTCACCGTGGTGACGGTCGCGGAGTATCCGGCGTCGTCCAGCACCTGGGCATACAGCTCGGCGAGCACCTTGGACTCGGTGAACGCCGCGGCGCCCACGACCAGCGAGCCCTTGCCCGGTGCCGACGCGCCCCCGCCGCCCGCCTTCTCCAGGCTGTCGCCGCCGCACGCGGCGAGCCCGCCGGTCAGCGCCGCCACACCCAGCACCGCACTCGCCCTGCGCGAGATCCAGCTCACGAGATCACCCATCCCATCCCAGTCGTTTCTTCGGTCGTCTCACGCGCGCCGGCCGAGCAGCCGGTCCGCCCCCACCAGCGCGGCCTCCACCAGGAGGGCGAGCAGGGCGACGAGGAGCGCGCCCGCCACCACCTGCGGTGTGTTGTACGTGTTGAATCCGGCGGTGATGATCCGGCCGAGGCCCCCTTGGCCGACCATCGCCGCGATGGTCGCGGTGGCGACCACCTGCACGGCGGCCGACCGCACCCCCGTCATGACCAGCGGCCGGGCGAGGGGGAGTTCGACCTTCCGGAAGAGCTGGCCGCCGGACATCCCCATCCCCCGCGCGGCCTCCACCACCGCCCGGTCCACCTCCCGAATGCCGACGTACGCGTTGGTGAGCAGCGGCGGCAGCGCGAACAGCACCAAGGCGATCACGGTCGGCACCGAACCGGCGGTGCGCAGCGGCGACACCATGAACAGGGCCAGGACCGCGAAGACGGGGACGGCCCGTCCGGCGTTGGAGATGTTGACGGCGAGCGCGCCGCCCCGGCCGAGGTGCCCCAGCCACAGTCCGAGCGGCAGCGCGAGCGCGCAGGCCAGGAGCAGCGCGACCCCGCTCACATACACGTGCTCGGCGAGCCGTTGCCCTATGCCGCCGTCCCCCGACCAGTTGGCGCCGGTGGTGAGCCAGGCCCAGGCCTCCGTCACGACCCCCATCTCACCCTCCCCCCGGCGCGGTCCGTATGCGGGTCCACGGGGTGAGCAGCCGCTGGAGGCCCAGGAGCAGCAGATCGGCGGCGACCGCGAGCAGGACGCACAGCACCGAGGCGGCGAGCACCTGCGCCTTGAAGAAGGTCGGCAGCGCGTCCTCGATCAGATTGCCCAGCCCGCCCCGGCCCACGATCGACCCGACCGTCGTCAGCGCGATCGTCGAGACCGTCGCCATCCGTATCCCTGCCATCAAGGCCGGCAGCGACAAGGGGAGTTCGACCTCCCACAGCAGCCGTCCCGGCCCGTACCCCATGCCCCGGGCGGCCTCCCGCGCCTCGGCCGGCACGGCGGCCAGGCCCGCGAGGATGTTCCGTACGAGAATCGTCAGCGAATACAGCACCAGACCGGTCACGACCAGCGCCGTCGACAGCCCGAAGAGCGGCAGCAGCAGCGAGAACAGGGCCAGTGAGGGAATGGTGTAGAGCAGGGTCGTCAGCCCGAGGACCGGTCCGGCGAGCCGTGGCCGGGCCCGCACGAGCAGGGCCAGCGGAAAGGCGACGGCGAGCCCGATCAGCACGGACACCAGCGTGATGCCCCCGTGCTGGAGCGTGGCGTCGGTCAACTCCCGGGCGCGGCTGCGCAGATACTCGCCGCAGATCCAGTCGTTCGTCACCAGACAGCTCGACGCGCTCATGTGCCTCCCCCCGGCCACCCGCATGCCCGAACGTATGTCTCAACCGACCCTAGCCCCCGGCACCGACAATCACCGAGGACCGCCACACCCCGGCGACACGCCCTTCACACGCGGCCCGCCGACAGGGGCCAGAATGGGGAACCATGATCCGGTTCGAGCATGTGACCAAGCGGTACGCGGACGGCACCACCGCCGTCGACGACCTCTCCTTCGAGGTCGCCGAGGGCGAACTGGTCACGCTCGTCGGGCCGTCGGGCTGCGGCAAGACGACCACGATGAAGATGGTGAACCGGCTGATCGAGCCGACCGAGGGGCGGATCTTCCTCGGCGGCGAGGACATAGCCGCCGTCGACCCCGTCCGGCTGCGCCGCCGCATCGGCTACGTCATCCAGCAGGTCGGCCTCTTCCCGCACCGCACGGTCCTCGACAACACCGCCACCGTCCCCCACCTCCTCGGTGTCCCGCGCGCCCGGGCGCGCGCCCGCGCCGCCGAACTCCTCGACCTGGTCGGTCTGGACCCGGGCACGTACGGCGACCGCTATCCCGAACAGCTCTCCGGCGGACAGCGCCAGCGTGTGGGCGTGGCCCGCGCGCTGGCGGCCGACCCGCCCGTCCTGCTGATGGACGAACCCTTCGGCGCGGTCGACCCGGTGGTCCGCGAACGGCTGCAGAGCGAGTTCCTGCGGCTCCAGTCCCAGGTCCGCAAGACGGTCCTGCTCGTCACCCACGACCTGGAGGAGGCCGTCCGCCTCGGCGACCGGATCGCCGTCTACGGCCACGGAACGATCGAGCAGTTCGCCGCGCCGGCCACCGTGCTCGGCGCCCCCGCCACCCCGTACGTCGCCGACTTCGTCGGCGCGGACCGCGGTCTCAAGCGGCTCGCGGTCACCCTCGTGGAGGAGGGCGACCTCGAACACCCGCCGACCGCGCGGGCGGGAGACGGCGCGGCGACGGGTTCCGTAGCGGGGACGGGAGACGGCCATGCGGCGGGTTCCGGGGCGGGGGCGGGCGACGGCGCGGCGGCGGGCTTCGACGCGCCCTGGGCCGTCGTCCTCGACGCCGACGGACGGCCGGGGGGCTGGGTCCTGGCCGGGCGGCCCGGGGACACCCGGCCGACGCCCGCTCCCGTCCCGCTCGGCACCTCCCTGCGGGAGGCGCTGGCGGCGCTCCTCCAGGACGACACCGGCTGGCTCCCCGTCATCGACCCGAAGGCCGGCGGACGGTACGCGGGCGTGCTGACCCCTGACGGCGTCCACCGGGCCCTGCGCCGGGCCCGTCCGGAACCGGCCCCCACGGACGCCGAGCCCTCTGCGGACAAGGTCAGTTCGCGCTGAGCCGCCCGCTCATCCACACCAGGCCCGGCGGGATCTCCCGGTTCCAGGTGTTGAAGTTGTGCCCGCCGCTGTCGAGCGTGATCGAGGAGACCCGCGCCGGGGCCTTCACCTTCTCGATGAACGCGAGCGTCCCCTTCAGATTGCCCTCGCCCTGCTTCGAGGTGGTCACCAGGAACGACGACTTCCCCCGCGGGGCGTGGTCCAGGCTCCACAGCAGATCGGCCCGCTTGCGCGCCTTCCCGTCGCCGTGGAAGAGATCACCGGTCGTCACGTCCTCGGCGGCCTTGTAGTACGCGGAGAAGCCCGCGCCCGCCGCGAACCGGTCCGGATGGTGCAGGGCGATCTTCAGCGCGCAGTAGCCGCCGGTCGAGTTCCCCATGAACCCCCAGTTCCGGGCCTTCGTCCCCACCCGGTACGTCTCCGAGACCGCCTTCGGCAGGTCCTCCGCGAAGAACGTCTCGGTCTGCGGGCCGCCGGGCACGTCCACGCACTCGGTGTCCCGGGGCGGCGCCACCGTTGGGCGCAGCATCACCAGGATCATCGGCCGCATCTTCCCCGCCTTGACCTGCAGGAAAGCCGTCTTCGGGTACTTCAGGCCCTTGAGCAGGTTCTCGGCCGTACCGGGGTAGCCGGTCAGCACCACCGAGGCGGGAAAGGTGCTCTTCGCGTACGCCTCCTGGAAGTACTCCGGCGGCAGATACACGTACGCCGGGGAGTCGATCCCCGACTTCTCGCCGGCGACGACGATCTTCTGGATCTGTCCGCCGACCGAGGGCTTGCCGCCGCCGGGTACGTCGAGCGCCTGTGTGCCGACGACCTTGATGTCCTTGGAACCGGCCGAGTGGTCGACGACCACCCCCAGGTCCTGCTCCTGCCCGAACAGATCGGCCCAGGAGCCGTAGAACAGGAAGGAGTTGTTCGCCGCCAGGCCGACCGAGGCGAACAGCGCGAGCTGGGTCGCGAGCAGCAGGCCGATCCGGCCCAGGACGGCCCGCCAGCCCCCGCGTGCGAGCCGCGGCCACAGCCAGACGGTGGCGGCGAACAGCACCACAGCCAGCGCGACGGCGAGCGCCAGAACATTGTTGCTGGTGAGACCCATGTGGTGATCGAACTTTCTTCCTCGAGAATTTCCTGTGAGCGAATGAACCCGCTCCCCCGCGGGACCGTCCTAGAGGGCGCACAACCTCCGGTACACGGCCCGCTCCTGACCACCCGCGCGGCCGCCGGACCAAGAATCTCTCGCGGATGCGGATCACGGGAAGCACGGGAAGCGATGTCTGTCACGGTAGATGGGGACAAATCACGATCGGTTCCGGATCGGGTACGCCGGATTCTGCGCGGACCGCGACCGGAGAAGGTCCCCTCGCTCGTCGGCACGGCCTGCACCCTCATCGGCCTGATCGACATCGCCGCGGGCGTCTTCCCGCGCTTCCGCGCCAGCCGGATGCACGCCGTCGCCGAAGTCCTGCCCGGCACCCTCGGACCACTGTCCGCCGCCCTCTCCCTCAGCGCCGGCGTCCTGCTCCTGCTCCTCGCCCACGGCCTCAAGCGCCACAAGCGCCGCGCCTGGCGGGCCGCCGTCGTCCTCCTGCCGCTCGGCGCCGTCGCCCAGTTCGTCTGGCGCCACTCGATCGTCGGCGTCCTGCTCTCCCTCGCACTGCTCGCCCTCCTGCTGCGCCACCGCGGCGAGTTCGCCGCCCTGCCCGACCCCCGCAGCCGCTGGAAGGCCCTCGCCAACTTCGTCCTCATGGGCGCCGGATCCATCGCGCTCGGCCTGGTCATCGTCAGCGCCCACCCGCGCCGCATCGTCGGCGGCCCCGGCCTCACCGACCGCCTGGAACACGTCCTGTACGGACTCTTCGGCTTCGAAGGCCCCGTCCGCTACACCGGTGACGTCGACTGGACCGTCGGCTACTCCCTGGGCGCCCTCGGCATGCTGACCGCCCTCACCACCGTCTACCTCGCCTTCCGCCCCGAACACCCCACCGCCCGGCTCACCCAGGACGACGAGACCAGGCTCCGCGCCCTGCTCGACAAGCACGGCGCCCGCGACTCCCTCGGCCACTTCGCCCTCCGCCGCGACAAGGGAGTCGTCTTCTCCCCCAGCGGCAAGGCCGCCGTCTGCTACCGCGTCGTCTCCGGCGTCATGCTCGCCAGCGGCGACCCCATCGGCGACGTCGAAGCCTGGCCCGGCGCCATCGAACGCTTCATGGACGAGGCCAAAGCCCACTCCTGGACCCCCGCCGTCATGGGCTGCTCCGAGACCGGCGGCCAGGTCTGGACCCGCGAGACCGGCCTCGACGCCCTCGAACTGGGCGACGAGGCGGTGGTGGACGTCGCGGATTTCTCCCTCTCCGGGCGCGCCATGCGCAACGTGCGCCAGATGGTCAAGCGCATCGAACGCAACGGCTACACCACCAAGGTCCGACGCGTCCGTGACCTCTCCGACGCCGAACTCGAACACGTACGCCGCGCCGCCGCCGACTGGCGCGGCACCGACACCGAACGCGGCTTCTCCATGGCCCTCGGCCGCATCGGTGACCCCGGCGACGGCGACGCCGTCATAGCCACCGCCCACAAGGACGATCCCGACTCCTCCTACGGCGACCTGAAGGCGATCATCCACTTCGTCCCCTGGGGCCCCGACGGCATGTCCCTGGAACTCATGCGCCGCGACCGCTCCGCCGACCCCGGCATGAACGAGCTCCTCATCGTCGCCGCCCTCCAGGAATCCCCCCGCCTGGGCATCACCCGCGTCTCCCTCAACTTCGCCATGTTCCGAGCGGCCCTCGCCCGCGGCGAGAAGATCGGCGCCGGCCCCGTCCTGCGCGTCTGGCGCGGCCTCCTCGTCTTCCTCTCCCGCTGGTTCCAGATCGAGTCCCTCTACAAGTTCAACGCCAAGTTCCAGCCCCGCTGGGAACCCCGCTTCGTCGTCTACCGCAAGAGCCGCGACCTGCCCCGCATCGGCTTCGCCGCCATGCAGGCCGAAGGCTTCGTCAACCTCGACCTGCCCCGCCCCTTCACCCGCCGCCGCACCACCGGCACCGCCCGCCCCTGCGCCCACATCGTCCCCTCACCGACCGAACACGAGGTCCGCGCGGCCTGACCCGGCCCCCGAGCACTGGCCGCGCGCCCGGCGACATCGGCGAGACACCCCCTAGGCTGGTCGTATGAGTACGTTGAGCGGACGGGGCACGGCCTGGGGCCTGCCGGAGTGGGATCGCTGCGCGGTCATGGGCGTCGTCAACGTGACGCCGGACTCCTTCTCCGACGGCGGCCGCTGGTTCGACACCACGGCCGCCGTCAAACACGGGCTCGACCTCGTCGCCGAAGGCGCCGACCTCGTCGACGTCGGCGGCGAATCCACCCGGCCCGGCGCCAGCCGGGTCGACGAGGACGAGGAGCTGCGCCGCGTCGTCCCCGTCGTCCGCGGCCTCGCCGCCGAAGGCGTCACCGTCTCCGTCGACACCATGCGCGCCTCCGTCGCCCGCGCCGCCGTCGCCGCGGGCGCCGCACTCGTCAACGACGTCAGCGGCGGCCTCGCCGACCCCGAGATGGTCCCCACCGTCGCCGCCGCCGAGGTCCCCTTCGTCGTCATGCACTGGCGCGGCTTCAGCCAGGACATGAACCGCCTCGCCGTCTACGACGACGTCGTCGCCGAGGTCGTCACCGAACTCCGCCGCCGCATGGACGCGGTCGTCGACGGCGGCATCGCCCCCGAGCGCATCGTCATCGACCCCGGGCTCGGCTTCGCCAAGCGGGCCCCGCACGACCTCGCCCTCGTCGCCCACCTGCCCCAGCTGCGCGCACTGGGCCGGCCGCTCCTCGTGGCCGCCTCCCGCAAGCGCTTCCTCGGCCATGTCCTCGCCCGCGAGGGCGCCGCCCCGCCGCCCGCCCGCGAACGCGACGCCGCCACCGCCGCCGTCTCCGCCATCGCCGCCCACGAAGGCGCCTGGGCCGTCCGCGTCCACGAGGTCAGGGCCACCGCCGACGCCGTCCGAGTCGCCAGAGCCGTCGAGGGAGCCGCGTGACCCACCGGACCGACACCGAAGCGGTCGAGGCCGCCAACACCGCCTTCTACGAAGCGATGGAGCGCGGCGACTTCGAAGAGGTCTCCACCCTCTGGCTCGACGACGGCGCCACCCCCATCTCCTGCGTCCACCCCGGCTGGCCCGTCCTCTCCGGCCGCGGCGAGGTACTCCGCTCGTACGCCCTGATCATGGCGAACACCGAGTACATCCAGTTCTTCCTCACCGACGTCAAGGTCTCCCTCGGCGGCGACGTGGCCGTCGTCACCTGCACCGAGAACATCCTCAGCGGCGGCCCCGCCGAGGACGGCGCCGAACTCGGCCCGCTCGTGGGCCAGCTGGTGGTCGCCACCAATGTGTTCCGCCGCACATTCGACGGCTGGAAGATCTGGTCCCACCACGGCTCCCCGGTCCTCGCCGAAGCCGACGACGAAGACGACGAGGAGCCAGGCGCCTGACGGGTCCCTGGCCCTTCCGGGTGATCCACGCGGTTGGGATCCCACCCTCGGGGTAGGGACCGCTACCAGCCCCTGCGGCCCTCGCCCGCTGCCCCCGTGGGCACACGCTGTCGGTGCCCGCAGGTAGATTCGATGGTGGACACCCGGCCGTCCGCACCCGGCTGCGTGGCCCGAGAACTACGACAGCAGGAGTGATTCGCGTGGATCGTGTCGCGCTGCGCGGCCTCAAGGCCCGAGGACACCACGGCGTCTTCCCCAAGGAGCGCGAGGAAGGCCAGACCTTCATCGTGGACCTCGTCCTCGGCCTGGACACCCGCCCCGCGGCCGCCGACGACGACCTGACGAAGACCGTGCACTACGGCGTCGTCGCGGAGGAAGTCGTGGACGTGGTCCAGGGCGAGCCGGTGGACCTCATCGAGACGCTCGCCGAACGGATCGCCCAGCAGTGCCTCAAGCACGCCGGCGTCCAGGAGGTCGAGGTGTGCGTCCACAAGCCCGACGCACCCATCACGGTCCCCTTCGACGACGTCACCATCACCATCACCCGGAGCCGAGTATGAAAGCCACGCACAGCGACCCCACCGTGCAGCCCGTACCCGCCTCCGTCGTCGAAGCCGTCGACGCCGCCGACGTGACACTCTCCAACCCCAAGTGGGCCGTCATCGCCCTCGGCTCCAACCTCGGCAACCGCATGGAGACCCTCCAGGGCGCCATCGACGCCCTGGAGGACACCCCGGGCCTCCGGGTCAAGGCCGTCTCCTCCGTGTACGAGACGGAGCCCTGGGGCGTCGAGCCCGGCTCCCAGCCCTCGTACCTCAACGCCGTCGCCCTGGTGAAGACCACCCTGCCGCCCTCCTCCCTGCTGGAGCGGGCGCACGCCGTCGAGGAGGCCTTCCACCGGGTCCGCGAGGAGCGCTGGGGCGCCCGCACCATCGACGTCGACATCGTGGCCTACGCCGACGTGGTCTCCGACGACCCCGTCCTCACCCTCCCCCACCCCCGCGCCCACCAGCGCGCCTTCGTCCTCGCCCCCTGGCGCGACGTGGACCCCGAGGCCCAGCTGCCCGGCCACGGCGCGGTGGCCGAACTCCTCACCGCCCTCGGCGGCGCCGGCGTCGTGCCGCGCACCGACCTGGAACTGCGTCTGCCCGAGTAGTCGTTACTCTCGTCAGAGATCGAGATCGACCAGATCGACGCCCGCGACGACGAAGGACACCCGGTGAAACAACTGCGGCTCAAGGTGCTCACCGGGCTGTTCGCCGTGGCGGGCATCCTGGCCTGGGGCGGCGCGCGGCTCTGGGACTCGGTGGGCACCCTGCCGAGCGTGCCGCTGGCCGCCCCGATCGTCCTCGCGGCGATCGCCGCCGTCCTGACCGCGACGGCCCTCTCCCTGCGCTCCCGCCTCAAGGCCCAGCGCGAACGCCGCCCCGGCGCGAAGGGCGTCGAACCCCTGATGGCGGCCCGCGCGGTGGTCTTCGGCCAGGCCAGCGCCCTGGTGGCGGCGCTGGTCTCCGGCATGTACGGCGGCGCGGGCGTCTTCCTGCTCGGCTCCCTGGACATCCCCGCCCGCCGCGACCAGGCGATCTACGCCGGCTTCTCGGTCCTGGCGGGCATCGGCGTGATCGCGGCGGCCCTCTTCCTGGAACGCGTCTGCAAGCTCCCCGACGACGAGGAGAACGGCAAGGGCACGGCCCCGGTGGCCTGACGGGCCTCGCGAACCGGATGCCCGTTCACCAGGAAGGTGGGATGCCAGATTCACCGGCATCTTGCTGGAAAGCCCGTACCCCATACCAATCCCCCTTGATCAGCGATCAAGTTCACTGATCGGGGACGGTATGGAGCAAGGCGGACAGCTCGCTACTAACGGGCCAATATCAGGGACATAGCCTCAGCGCGTGTAGAAGCGTCACGAAGTTGACCACGTACCGCCGAGGTCGTCGTCTTCGCGCCCGGCTTGCGGATACCACGCAGCGACATACACATGTGTTCGGCCTCGATCACGACGATCGCGCCCCGCGCCTCAAGGATCTCCATGAGCGAATCGGCGATCTGCGTTGTGAGGCGCTCCTGCACCTGCGGACGGCGGGCGAAGACATCGACGAGGCGCGCCAACTTGGAGAGGCCCGTTATCTTGCCCGTTTCGGCCGGAATGTAACCAATGTGAGCTACGCCATGGAATGGCAGCAAATGATGTTCGCACTGACTAGTCAGTTCAATGTCCTTCACGAGCACCAGTTCGTCGTGCCCCAGGTCGAACGTCGTCGTCAACACGTCCTCGGGCTTCATCCACAGCCCCGCGAACAGCTCCCTGTACGCCCGCGCCACCCGCGCCGGCGTCTCCCGCAGCCCCTCGCGGTCCGGGTCCTCACCGACCGCGATGAGGAGCTCTCGTACGGCGTTCTCGGCGCGCTTCTCGTCGAAGTCGCCGATCTTGCCCTCGCCGTCCAGCGTCACCGGGTCGATCATCTGTGCCTCGTTCCATCTGAACCGTGGTACGCGAAAAACACCGCGCCCCCACAGGCTAGAACCTGCGGGGGCGCGGCTTCCATTCCGGGTCAGACCTCCGGGGTCTCCTCCGGGGCCACCTCGATGCCGGAGGCCGGCGTCTTGGCGGTGTCGACCGTCGGGCCGCCGTTCGTGCTGTTCACGCCGTTGGTCAGTGCCAGCTCCTTGGGGGAGAGCACCGGCGGGCGTGTCGAGGGCGTACGGCGGGAGGAGCCGGTCCACGCGGGGCGGGCCGGGCGCTTGACGATCGGGGCGAAGATCTCGGCGATCTCCTCCTTGCCCAGCGTCTCCTTCTCCAGGAGTTTCAGGACCAGGTTGTCGAGGACATCACGGTTCTCGACGAGGATCTCCCACGCCTCGTTGTGCGCGGTCTCGATGAGCTTCTTGACCTCTTCGTCGACCAGTGCGGCGACCTCTTCGGAGTAGTCGCGCTGGTGCGCCATCTCCCGGCCGAGGAACGGTTCGGTGTTGTCGCCGCCGAACTTGATCGCCCCGAGCCGCTCGGTCATGCCGTACTGCGTGACCATCGCGCGTGCGGTGGCCGTGGCCTTCTCGATGTCGTTCGCCGCGCCCGTGGTCGGGTCGTGGAAGACGAGTTCCTCGGCCGCGCGCCCGCCCAGCATGTAGGCGAGCTGGTCGAGCATCTCGTTGCGGGTGGTCGAGTACTTGTCCTCTTCCGGGAGCACCATGGTGTAGCCCAGGGCCCGGCCTCGGGACAGGATGGTGATCTTGTGGACGGGGTCGGAGTTCGGTGAGGCCGCCGCGACCAGGGCGTGGCCGCCCTCGTGGTACGCGGTGATCTTCTTCTCCTTGTCGGACATGATCCGGGTCCGCTTCTGCGGGCCCGCGACCACGCGGTCGATCGCCTCGTCCAGGGAGTGGTTGTCGATCAGCTTCTTGTCCGAGCGGGCGGTCAGGAGCGCCGCCTCGTTGAGGACGTTGGAGAGGTCGGCACCGGTGAAGCCGGGCGTGCGGCGGGCGACGGCGCCGAGGTCGACGTCCGGGGCGACCGGCTTGCCCTTCTGGTGGACCTTGAGGATCTCCAGGCGGCCCTGCATGTCCGGGCGGTCGACGGCGATCTGCCGGTCGAAGCGGCCGGGGCGCAGGAGCGCCGGGTCGAGGATGTCGGGCCGGTTGGTGGCGGCGATCAGGATGACGCCGCCCTTCACGTCGAAGCCGTCCATCTCGACGAGGAGCTGGTTGAGGGTCTGCTCGCGTTCGTCGTGGCCGCCGCCGAGGCCGGCGCCGCGGTGGCGTCCGACGGCGTCGATCTCGTCGACGAAGACGATCGCGGGGGCGTTGGCCTTGGCCTGTTCGAAGAGGTCGCGGACCCGGGAGGCGCCGACACCGACGAACATCTCGACGAAGTCGGAGCCGGAGATCGAGTAGAACGGCACGCCTGCCTCGCCCGCGACGGCGCGCGCCAGGAGGGTCTTGCCGGTTCCGGGCGGGCCGTAGAGGAGCACACCCTTGGGGATCTTGGCGCCGACGGCCTGGAACTTCGCCGGTTCCTGGAGGAATTCCTTGATCTCGTGGAGTTCCTCGACGGCCTCGTCGGCCCCCGCCACGTCGGCGAAGGTCGTCTTGGGGGTGTCCTTGGTGATGAGCTTGGCCTTGGACTTCCCGAAGTTCATGACTCGGGAGCCGCCGCCCTGCATCTGGTTCATCAGGAACAGGAAGACGACGACGATGAGGACGAAGGGGAGCAGCGAGAGCAGCACGGACAGGAACGGGCTCTGCCGCTCCGGGGAGACCGTGTAGCCCTTGTCCAGCGCGCCGGACGAGGCCTGGTTCTGGAGTTCGGTGGTCAGGTTGGCGCCCTGGTCACCGATGTAGCTGGCCTGGATCTTGGTGCTGCCGCCGTACTTGTCCTTGTCGGCGCCCTTCTTGAGCTCGACCTTGATGACCTGCTCGTCGCCGGTCGTCAGTTTGACCTGGTCGGCCTGCTTGTCATTGATCGCCTGGACGACCCTGCTGGTGTCCACCGTCTTGTAGCCCTCGGACGAGCCGACGACCTGCATCAGCACGACCACGGCGAGGACGGCCAGCACGATCCACATGACCGGCCCACGGAAGTATCGCTTCACGTCCATCCATACGGAGCGAGAACGCTCCGTCCCTCCTGCCCGTAGGTAAATGCTGCTATGAGAAAAAGCTGTTCTTCGGACGGTACCCCAGCATTGTCACCCGCGACCGCCTTCCCTTCCTCCAACGGTGGGAAGGCGGTACGGGTTCCCCTGGGTCAGCCTCCGTACACGTGCGGCGCGAGGGTGCCGACGAAGGGGAGGTTGCGGTACTTCTCGGCGTAGTCGAGGCCGTAGCCGACGACGAACTCGTTCGGGATGTCGAATCCGATCCACTTCACGTCGATGGCGACCTTCGCGGCGTCCGGCTTGCGCAGGAGCGTGCAGACCTCCAGGGAGGCCGGCTCGCGCGAGCCGAGGTTGGAGAGGAGCCAGGAGAGGGTCAGTCCGGAGTCGATGATGTCCTCGACGATCAGGACGTGCTTGCCCTTGATGTCGGTGTCGAGGTCCTTGAGGATCCGGACGACGCCGGAGGACTGGGTGCCGGCGCCGTAGGAGGAGACGGCCATCCAGTCCATGGTGACGGGGGTGGACAGCGCGCGCGCCAGGTCCGCCATCACCATCACGGCGCCCTTGAGGACTCCGACGATGAGCAGGTCCTTGCCCGCGTACTCCGCGTCGATCTTCGCGGCCAGCTCGGCCAGCTTGGCGTCGATCTCTTCCTTGGTGATGAGCACCGACTGGAGGTCGGTGCCCATGTCCTTCTCGTTCACCCGGGTCACTTTCGTTGCAGCGTGCGTCAGCCTTGCCGAATGACCAGTCTGCCACCCTGGCGTCGCGCCTCGACGCGGCCGGGCAGATTGATGGCTCCTTGGCCGCGCCAGCCGGTGATGAGCCGGTCGACCTCCTCGATGTGGCGGGCGAAGAGGGAGCCGGCGGGTGCCCCTTCGGCGATGACGGCGCGGCGCAGGACGCGGCGGCGGACGGCGGGTGGGAGTCCGAAGAGTTTGGCGCATTCGAGCCGGCCGGCTTCGTCGCGTACGGCGGCTTCCGCGTCGGCGGCCCAGGAGTCGAGGGCGTCGGCGTCGTCGCGGGAGAGTCTGGCCGTGCGGGCGAGTGCTTCGACGACGCCTTTGCCGAGGGCCTTCTCCAGGGCGGGCAGGCCCTCGTGGCGGAGGCGGGAGCGGGTGTAGGCCGGGTCGGCGTTGTGCGGGTCGTCCCAGACGGCGAGTTCCTGGGCGACGCAGGCCTTGCGGACGGTCTGCCGGTCGAGCTCCAGGAAGGGGCGGCGGTAGCGTCCGGCGGCGCCGGAGACGGCGGCCATGCCGGAGAGGGAGCGGATGCCGGAGCCGCGGGCGAGGCCGAGGAGGACGGTTTCCGCCTGGTCGTCGCGGGTGTGGCCGAGCAGGATGGCGGTGGCGCCGTGGCGTTCGGCGGCGGCGTCGAGGGCGGCGTAGCGGGCGTCGCGGGCGGCGGCCTCGGGTCCTCCTTCGCGGCCGACGGTGACGGCGACGGTCTCGACGGGGCCGAGGCCGAGTGCGGCCATGCGGCCGGCGACCTCGGTGGCGCGGAGGTCGGAGCCGTCCTGGAGGCCGTGGTCGACGGTGATGCCGCCGGCGCGGACGGCGAGTTTGCGGGATTCGAAGGCGAGCGCGGAGGCGAGCGCCATGGAGTCGGCGCCTCCGGAGCACGCGACGAGGACCAGCGGGCGGTCCGGGGCGGTGCCGGGGGGCCGGCCGTTCCGGTCCGGCTGGCCGCCGGTGTGCTCGGCGCGGGTGTGGTGCTCGGTGAGAACGTCGTGGAGTACGCGGCGGACCGCCAGGCGTATCGCCGCGACCGCAGGATGGGGACCCATGTCCGGTGCCCTTCGTGAAGGAGTGGGGTGCCTCGGTCGGAGTGTTAACGGTCGGAAGAGGGGGTTCGGTCACTCAGAGTGCGTCGATGGTGACAGAACCTGGCCGTTACCCGAGCATTGCACGCCCCACCCCTTGCCTACGGTCCCTCGTATGGGTGATGGGGACCGTCTCCTCCTGTCGTGCGTCGCATCCGTCTCACGAGTCTGCCTTACGGTGCACTCGCGCCACCCAGTCGGCCGGTGTGGCGATCTCGGCCTTGGTCGGGAGCGTGTTGGGGGAGGTCCACACGCGGTTGAAGCCGTCCATGCCGACCTGGTCGACGACGGCTCGTACGAAACGCTCTCCGTCGCGGTACTGGCGGAGCTTGGCGTCGAGGCCGAGGAGCTTGCGCAGGGCCAGGTCGAGGCGGGAGGCGCCGCGCGCCCGGCGCTGCTGGAACTTCTCGCGGATCTCGGCGACGGAGGGCACGACCTGGGGTCCGACTCCGTCCATGACGTAGTCGGCGTGGCCTTCGAGGAGGGACATGACGGCGGTGAGCCGGCCGAGGATCTCGCGCTGCTCGGGGGTCTGGACGAGTTCGACGAGGGAGGGGGCGGGCTCGCCCTCCTCGCCTTCGGGGCGGCCGCCGGCCAGGGCCTGGGCGGCTTCGCGGAGGCGCTCCACGACGGTGGAGGGTTCCACGTCGGTGGCGGCGAGGAATGACTGGATCTCGCCCTTCAGGTGGTCGCGCAGCCAGGGCACGGCGGTGAACTGGGTGCGGTGGGTCTCTTCGTGGAGGCTGACCCAGAGCCGGAAGTCGTGTGGGGAGACGGCGAGTTCGCGTTCGACGTGGACGATGTTGGGGGCGACGAGCAGGAGGCGTCCGCCGCCGTCCTCCCCCGCCGGGAGGTCTCGGGTGGCGGGGGCGAAGGTCTCGTACTGGCCGAGGATGCGGGAGGCGAGGAAGGAGAGCAGCATGCCGAGTTCCACGCCGGTGACCTTGCCGCCGACGGCTCCGAACACGGCGCCGCCGGGGGTGTTCGAGCGGCGTTCCCGCATCTTGTCGAGGAGGGGGGAGAGCAGTTCGCGGAAGCCGGCGACGTTGGCCCTGATCCACCCGGCGCGGTCGACGACGAGGACGGGGGTGTCCCGTGGCTCGTGGCCCTCGGGGATCATCCGGGTGAAGGCTCTGACGTGCTCCTCGGACGCCTTGGCGTGCCGGCGCAGCTCGGCGACGACTTCCCGGGCCTCCTCGCGGCTCACCTCCGGGCCCGGTTTGACCAGGCGGATCGCGGTCGCGACCGCGAGATTCCAGTCGACCATCTCGGCACCACCGATGCTCGTCATGCGTCAACCGTACGTTCTCGGCGTCTGATCGGCGCCGGTTCCGCGCGTACGGCTTGGGTGCGGGGTCAGGGCCGGTCGGCGCCGGTCGGCAGGTGTCCGGCGGGCGGGGCGAGGGCGGCTGAGAGCCGGTCGAGGGCGGGCCGCGCGGTGTACGGGGAGGGGGTCCGGCCGGCCAGGAAGGCGAAGGCGAGCAGCCGTCCGTCGGCGGTGACGACGGTTCCGGCGAGGGTGTCGACGCCGTTGAGGGTGCCGGTCTTGGCGCGGACGAGGCCGGCTCCGGTGGTGGCGGGGCCGGTGTCGAAGCGCTCTTCGAGGGTGCCGCTGAAGCCGCCGACGGGCAGTCCGGTGAGAACGGGCCGCAGGGCGGGCCGGGCGGGGTCGGCCGCGCGGGTGAGCAGGGCGGTGAGGAGGGCGGCGGAGACGCGGTCGGCGCGGGAGAGTCCGCTGCCGTCGGCGAACCGGGCTCCGGCGATCGGCAGGCCGAGCGCGGCCAGCTCCGCCCGTACGGCCCGGCCGGCGCCGTCGAAGCTCGCGGGCTGCTTGCGGGCGAGGGCGGTCTGGCGGGCGAGGGCTTCGGCGAGGTCGTTGTCGCTGTGGGTCAGGGTCCGCTCGACGAGGGCGGCGAGGGGTGCGGAGTGGGTACGGGCGAGGGGGGTGGTGGCGGGGGCGCGGCCGGGGGCGGGTGCGCCCTGGACGGTGACGCCGGCGCCGGTGAGGAGTTCGGCGAAGGCGGTGGCGGCGGCCTTGGCGGGGTCGTCGCTGCGCGGGGCGCGGCCGCTGCGGGAGTTGTCCAGGCGGCCCGCGTCGAGCATGAGGGGGGTGACGGGGGCGATGTTGTCGTTGCGGCCGATGGGGTGGCGGACGGGGCCCTGGTAGAGGCTCGTGTCGTAGGTCACCCGTACGGCGGTGAGGCCACGGCCTTTGAGGGCGCGGGCGGTGCCGGTGGCCAGGGTCCCCAGCCGGGCGCGGTCGAGGGTGGGGTCGCCACCGCCGGTCAGGGTCACGGTGCGGGCGTCCGGGGTGGCGGTGACCGTGGTGGGGATGCGGTGGTCGGGGCCGAGTGCGGAGAGCGCGGCGACCGTCGTGGCGATCTTGATGGTGGAGGCCGGGGTCATGGGGGTCGTGGCGCCCTGGCCGTACAGCTGCCGGCCGGTGGCCGTGTCGATGACGGACGCGGTGCGCAGGGGGCCGAGGCCGGGGTCGGCGAGGAGCGGGGCCAGGACGGGGGCGAGGTCACCCGGTCGGGTGCCGGCGGGGGCGCGGAGGGCGCGGAGGACTCCGGCCGCGCTGGGGGCGGGGGCGGGGGTCGCGGCGGCGGGCGGTCCCGCGTGATGTGCGCCACCTGTGGGGGCCGTGGCGGCTGCCCTGGTCCGCTCGGCCTTACGCTGACCGTTGTCCCACGGGCCGGCGGCGGCCACCGCTCCGGCGGCCAGGGCCAGACCGAGTACCGCAGAGCACGCCGTGAGCTGCCAAGTCCTCGGCTCCGGCACAGCTGACCAGCCCCTTTCGCGATCACACACAGGCGTGAGGGACACTTAACCACTGCGCGTTGCCGCAGGCATTCACATGTGTTGATTCAGGAGGAGCCACCCGTGGAGTTCGACGTCACCATCGAGATCCCGAAGGGGTCGCGGAACAAGTACGAGGTCGACCACGAGACCGGTCGCATCCGCCTGGACCGCCGCCTCTTCACCTCGACCAGCTACCCGGCCGACTACGGCTTCGTCGAGAACACCCTCGGCGAGGACGGTGACCCGCTGGACGCGCTGGTCATCCTGGACGAGCCGACCTTCCCCGGCTGCCTCATCAAGTGCCGTGCCATCGGCATGTTCCGTATGACGGACGAGGCCGGCGGCGACGACAAGCTGCTGTGCGTCCCCGCCTCGGACCCGCGCGTCGAGCACCTGCGCGACATCCACCACGTGTCGGAGTTCGACCGCCTGGAGATCCAGCACTTCTTCGAGGTCTACAAGGACCTGGAGCCCGGCAAGTCGGTCGAGGGCGCCAACTGGGTCGGCCGCGCCGAGGCCGAGGCCGAGATCGAGGCCTCCTACAAGCGCCTGGAGGCGCAGGGCGGCGCCCACTGAGTGGGGCCACGTCGACGACGTGACGGGCGGTGCACCTCCGGGTGCGCCGCCCGTCTCGCGTAACGCCGTATGCCCATGCCCATACTGGGCAGAAGGGGCGAATGGGAACGAAGGCGGGAACAGTAGTGGCGGAGCCTGACGGCCTGGAGGACCGCAAGCCGCAGTCGGACGAGGCGCGCAGCGCCTTCACCCCGCCGGCCGGGGTCGAGCAGCCGGTGGTGCCGGAGGAGGAGCATCCGACCTCCGAGTTCGCCGTTCCCGAAGGTCTCGCGACGGAGCCGTCGACCGAGCACGAGGGGTCGGCGTTCGCGCCGCCGTCGACGTACGCCGCCAAGCACTCGCCGCCGGCTTTCACGCCCGCGCACGGCATACCGCTGGTGAAGCTGTCCAAGGACGCGCCCTGGCAGGACCGGATGCGGACCATGCTGCGGCTGCCGGTCGGCGACCGGCCCGTGCCGGAGGCGCTGCGCAAGGAGGACGAGAGCGGTCCTCCGGTGGCGCGCGTACTGGACCTCGCCCTGCGTATCGGGGAGCTGCTGCTGGCGGGCGGTGAGGGTGCGGAGGACGTCGAGGCGGCGATGTTCGCGATCTGCCGCTCGTACGGTCTGGACCGCTGCGAGCCGACCGTGACGTTCACCCTGCTGTCGGTCACGTACCAGCCGTCGCTGGTGGACGATCCGGTCACGGCGAACCGGACGGTACGGCGGCGGGGCACCGACTACACCCGGCTCGCGGCGGTGTACCAGCTGCTCGCGGACATCAACGCGGAGGCGCACGAGGTCACACCGGAGGAGGCGTACCGGCGACTGGCGGAGATCCGGCGGAACCGGCATCCGTACCCCGGCTGGGTGCTGACGGGTGCGGCGGGTGTGCTGGCGGGCGCGGCGTCGGTGCTGCTGGGCGGCGGGGCGACGGTCTTCTTCGTGGCGGCGCTCGGCGCGGTGCTCGGCGACCGGCTGGCGTGGCTGTGCGCGGGGCGCGGGCTGCCGGAGTTCTACCAGTTCCTGGTGGCGGCGATGCCGCCGGCGGCGATGGGGGTGCTGCTGACGCTGCTGCACGCGGACCTGCGGCCGTCGGCGGTGATCACCGGTGGGCTGTTCGCGCTGATCCCCGGGCGGGCGCTCGTGGCGGCCGTGCAGGACGGTCTGACCGGCTTCTACATCACGGCTTCGGCCCGCCTCCTGGAGGTCGGGTACTTCTTCGTCGCGATCGTCGTCGGCGTGCTGTCGGTGCTGTACGTGGCCGTGCAGTTCGACGCCGAGCTGAACCCCGAGGGTGTGCTGAACCCGGTCGAACGGCCGGTGGTGCAGATCCTCGCGTCGATGGTGCTGTGCGCGACGTTCGCGATCCTGTTGCAGCAGTCGCGGGAGACCGTGCTGTTCGTGACGCTGAACGGCGGAGTCGCGTGGGTGATCTACGCGTCGATCGCGGTGACGGCGGGCGCGTCGGCGGTGATGGCGACGGCGGTGGCGGCCGGGCTTGTGGGTCTGTTCGGGCAGCTGATCGCCCGCTACCAGCACACGTCGTCCCTGCCGTACGTGACGGCGGCGATCGGGCCGCTGCTGCCCGGTTCCGCGACCTACTTCGGAGTCCTGGCGATCGCCCAGAACAACCTGGACCAGGGCTTCACCTCCCTGGCGAAGGCCGCGGCCCTGGCCCTGGCGATCGCGATCGGGGTGAACCTGGGAGGCGAGCTGGCCCGCCTCTTCATGCAGGCCCCGGGCGCGGCGGCAGCCCGCCGCGCAGCCAAGCGCACCAGGGGCTTCTGATTATTTGGGGACTCGGTTCTCCCCCTGGCTTCGCCGGGGGGACCCCCACCGGGGCGCCCACCAGCGGCGAGTGAGCCGAAGGGCGCGCGGCTGTCGAAAGGGAGAACGCGCGCAGGTCCCGAGGAACGAGGGACCGAGCACGGCCGACCGTCGACAGACGCTTAAAGCGCCCGGAGGCGAACCGAGCCCCAAAAAAACTCACCGCTTCGCGTGGCGGCCGCGCTCCGCGGGGGTGTCCTGGTCGGTGGGGGCGCCCTCGGTGCGGGCGGCGGCCTTCTTGGACTGGGAGCGGGCGCGGAGGTACTCGATCACGATCGGGACGACCGAGATGAGCACGATCAGGATGAGGATCGCCTCGATGTGCCGGTGCACGAAGTCGATCTTGCCGAGGGAGGCGCCGAGCAGGGTCACGCCCGCGCCCCACAGGACGCCGCCGATGATGTTGAAGGTGATGAACGAGCGGTAGTTCATCCGGCTCACACCGGCGATGATCGGCGTGAACGTGCGGACGATCGGCACGAACCGGGCGAGGATCAGCGACTTCGGTCCGTGCTTCTCGAAGAAGTCGTGCGCCTTCTCGACGTTCTCCTGCTTGAAGAGCCTGGAGTCGGGGCGCTTGAAGAGGGCCGGGCCGACCTTGCGGCCGAAGAGGTAGCCGACCTGGTCGCCGATGATCGCGGCGAACACGATCAGCGTGCAGACGAGCCAGAGCGGGGTGTCCAGCTTGCCGGTGGTGACCAGCAGGCCGGTGGTGAAGAGCAACGAGTCACCGGGCAGGAAGAACCCGATGAGCAGGCCGGACTCGGCGAAGACGATGACCAGGACACCGATCAGACCGAAGGTCTGGATCAAATAGTCCGGGTCCAGCCAGCTCGGTCCGAGGGCAAGCGTATTCACGGGTTCCGGGCTCCTGCGGTCGGTGGGGCGGGGGGACGGCTGCCCCAAAGTATCAACGCATTCTGACGGCTCCGGGTTCCACGGGCACCTCCCGGGGCCCTCCGGGATGCGGGTGGGGCCCGTGGGGCCGAGTCTGGGGGCCAGGTGGATCGCGTGTGACGCCCGCCCGGAAGGAGATCCCCCGTGCCGCTGCACCAGGTTCCCGCCGAGCCGGAGCCCGACCGGCGTCTGGCCCTCAACCCGTTCTACGGCGAGGCCGACCCGGTCGGCGGCATGACCGAGGCACCACCGCGCCACCGCCTGCCGGACGGGCCCCTGCCGCCCATGACCGCGTACCGGCTGGTCCACGACGAACTGATGCTCGACGGCAACTCCCGGCTCAACCTCGCCACCTTCGTCACCACCTGGATGGAGCCCCAGGCCGGTGTGCTGATGGGCGAGTGCCGCGACAAGAACATGATCGACAAGGACGAGTACCCGCGCACCGCCGAGCTGGAGCGGCGGTGCGTCGCCATGCTCGCCGATCTCTGGAACGCGCCCGACCCCTCGGCCGTCGTCGGCTGCTCGACCACCGGCTCCAGCGAGGCGTGCATGCTCGCCGGTATGGCGCTCAAGCGCCGCTGGGCGCGGCGGAACGAGGACCGCTACCCGGCCGTCGCCCGCCCCAATCTGGTGATGGGGATCAACGTCCAGGTCTGCTGGGAGAAGTTCTGCGCCTTCTGGGAGGTCGAGCCCCGGTTCGTGCCCATGGAGGGCGACCGCTTCCATCTGGACCCCGAGGCGGCCGTCGCGCTCTGCGACGAGAACACCATCGGCGTCGTCGCCGTGCTCGGTTCGACCTTCGACGGCTCCTACGAACCCGTCGCCGAGATCTGCGCCGCCCTGGACGGTCTCCAGGAGCGCACCGGTCTCGACGTCCCCGTGCACGTGGACGGTGCCTCGGGCGCGATGGTCGCGCCTTTCCTGGACGAGGGCCTGGTGTGGGACTTCCGGCTGCCGCGCGTCTCCTCGATCAACACCTCCGGTCACAAGTACGGGCTGGTCTACCCGGGCGTCGGCTGGGCGCTGTGGCGCTCGCCCGCCGAACTCCCCGAGGAGCTGGTCTTCCGGGTCGACTACCTGGGCGGCGACATGCCCACCTTCGCCCTCAACTTCTCCCGGCCCGGCGCCCAGGTCGTCGCGCAGTACTACACCTTCCTGCGGCTCGGCAGGGAGGGCTACCGGGCGGTCCAGCAGGCCACCCGGGACGTGGCCAGGGGGCTGGCGGAGCGGGTGGAGGCGATGGGCGACTTCCGGCTCCTGACCCGGGGCGACCAGCTGCCGGTGTTCGCGTTCACCACCTCGCCGGAGATCACGGCGTTCGATGTCTTCGACGTGTCCCGCCGGCTGCGCGAGCGCGGCTGGCTCGTTCCCGCCTACACCTTCCCCGCCCACCGCGAGGATCTGTCCGTGCTGCGCGTGGTGTGCCGCAACGGCTTCTCGGCCGACCTCGCGGAGCTGTTCGTGGAGGATCTGAAGCGGCTCCTGCCCGAACTGCGACGTCAGCCGCACCCTTGGAGCCGCGACAAGGCGGCGGCGACCGCCTTCCACCACTGACGGCCGGCTCCCCCGGCTATCTGCTGAGCCGGCCGAACCTCGCCACCGCCAGGGGGAAGAAGGCGGCCAGGAGCACCAGGGGCCACACCACCGCCGCCATGACGTGCCCGGGCTCCCCTCCCGGGTTGCCGAACAGGTCCCGTACCGCCGTCGCCGTGGCGGACATGGGGTTCCACTCCACGACCGTGCCCAGCCAGCCGGGCATCGACCCGGGAGCGGCGAAGGCGTTGGAGAGGAAGCCGATCGGCCAGACCAGGATCTGCACGGTCTGCACGAGCTCGGCCCGGCCCGCCACGAGCGCCAGGAAGATGCCGATCCACAGCATCGCGAAGCGCAGCAGGAGCAGCAGCCCGACGGCCCCCAGGAAGGCGCCCGGGCCGCCGTGCGCCCGCCAGCCGATGGCGTACCCGACACCGATCATGAGGATCAGTCCGGCGGCGGACTGGAGCATGTCGGCGACCGAACGGCCCACCAGGACCGCGCCGTCGGCCATCGGCATCGAGCGGAACCGGTCGATCACGCCCTTGTCGAGGTCACGGGTGACGGCCGTCATGGTGCCTTCGAGGCCGAAGACCATCGTGAGTGTGAGCATGCCGGGCACGAGGAAGTCGACGTACGGCCCGTCGATGCCCCTGCCCCCGCCGACGAGGTAGCCGAACATCAGCAGCATCATGATCGGGAAGACGAGTCCGACCACCACCTGGACCGGTTGCCGCGCCCAGTGGGCGAGTTCGCGTCGGGTCATGGTCCAGCAGTCGCTCATCACGTAGGCGGCGCTCATGCGGCCACCTCCGTCGCGTGGTCGGGTGCGCCGGTCAGGTGCAGGAACGCCTCGTCCAGCGTGGGCCGTCGCAGGGCGATGTCCTCCGCCTCGATGCCGGCCGCCTCCAGGGCCCGTACGGTCTCCGCCAGCGCGGCCATCCGGTCGGTGACCGGGGCGCTGATCCGGCGCCGGTCGGTGTCGAGGGCCACGTCGGCCGCCGGAAGCAGCCGGGCCGCCTCGGCGAGCCGGCCCGCGTCCCGCAGGACGACGTCGATCCGGTCGCCGCCCACCTTCGCCTTCAGCTCGTCGGCCGTGCCGTCCGCGACGACCCTCCCCCGGTCCACGACCGAGATGCGGTCCGCGAGCTGGTCGGCCTCCTCCAGGTACTGCGTGGTCAGCAGGACGGTCGTCCCTCCGCCCACCAGGGAGCGGACCGACTCCCACACCTCGGTCCGGCCCCGTGGATCGAGGCCGGTCGTCGGCTCGTCGAGGAAGAGCACGTCGGGCTCGGTGATGAGCGAGGCCGCGAGGTCGAGCCGGCGCCGCATGCCGCCGCTGTACCGCTTGACGGGCTTGCGCCCGGTGTCCGCCAGGCCGAACCGCTCCAGGAGCTCGTCCGCGCGGGCTCCGGCGCGCCTGCCGCCGAGGTGGTGCAGCCGCCCGAACATCTCCAGGTTCTGCCGGCCGCCGAGCTCCTCGTCGACGGCGGCGTGCTGGCCGAGGAGCCCGATCCGCCGCCGCACCTGGACGGCCTGTCCGCGGACGTCGAAGCCCGCGACGCGCACGACTCCCTCGTCGTGCCGCAGCAGGGTGGCCAGGATCCGTACCGTCGTGGTCTTGCCGGCGCCGTTGGGGCCGAGCACCCCGTGCACGGTGCCGCCGCCGACGACCAGATCGAGGCCGTCGAGCGCCTGCTTGTCCCCGTACCGTTTCCGCGCGCCCTCGACGACGATCGCGTCTGTCATCCGCCCGCCTCCTCCATTCGTATCCGCCTACGCCCCGCTAGTAGTCAAACTTGACTACTCGACCGACGCTATGCCCGGGACGGTCCTTAGTCAAACTTGATTAGCTGGAGGTCCCCAAGGCGAACGGGTTCTCCTGGCCCTCCGCGAGGACTCCCACGAAAGGCTCCCCGCCCTCGCCGGCGAAGGAGTACGCCCCCGCCTCGATCCGCTCGATCAGTCCGAGCGTCCACTCCTTGCCCGCGTCGGCGGAGTGCACCCAGAGGTGCATGATCTCGCCGATGTGACCGAGCTGCTGCGGCCCGCCCTCCGGCGTGTAGTACTCGGTGACGGCCGTGCGCCACTCGTCCAGCGCCCGCAGCCGCCGGCGCAGCAGCTGCACGACCTCGGCGCGGGGCAGGTCGACGATGAAGCCGATGCCCGCCGACAGGACGTCCATCTTCTGGTCGTAGGTGGTCAGCGCCTCACGCAGGAGTGCGAAGTACTCCTCGGTGCCCCGGTCCGTCACCTCGTACTCGGTGCGCGGCGGTCCGCCGGCCGTGCTCGGCGCGGTCTCGTAGGCGCGCAGCAGGCCCTGCTTGGCCATCTGCTTGAGCGCGTGGTAGATCGAGCCGGGCTTGGCGGTGGACCACTCGTGCGCGCCCCAGAACTCCAGGTCGTTGCGGACCTGGTAGCCGTGGGCCCGGCCGTGCTGGCGCACCGCGCCCAGGACGAGGAGCCGGATCGCCGACATCCCACCACCCCTCTCATCAACTCCGACCAGAGTACGGGGGACGTCAGGACCGCCGCCCTTGCGTCACCCTTCCTGCTCCCGCCTGATCAGCGAGAACGAGTCCTGGCCGTCCAGGGACTCCCGGATGATGTCCGCGTGCCCGGCGTGCCGCCCCATCTCCTGGACGAGATGGAGGAGCATCCACCGCACCGACACCCGGCCGTCCTTCGGGAACCACGGCGCCGACGGCAGCGGGAAGGTCTCGTCCAGGCTGGGGACCTCGCGGACGAACTCCTCGGTCTCCTTCTTCACCCCGTCCCAGAAGTCCAGCAGCCGCGGGATCGTCTCGCCGTCCACCAGCCGGAACGCCTCGCCCCACGTCTCCTTCGAGCGCTGCCGCTCGTTCGGCCGCTGCTGCGCCAGGCGCAGCCAGTTCAGCTCGACCTCCGCGACGTGCTTGATCAGGCCGGAGAGGCTGAGCTCACTGGCGCTGGGGCGGCTCGCCGCCTGCTCCTCGGTGAGGCCGAGGGAGGCGCGGCGGATCGCGGCGCGCTGCGCCTCGACGAAGTTGAGGAACGCTCCGCGCTCGTCGCCGTGGGCCTCCGCGGGAACAAGAGCGACCATGGGGTCCGCCTTCCGTGGGTATCTGAACGACCGTGGGGTGCCGGGAGGGCATCCCGCCTTCCCGACACCCACCACGCTACTGAGCCTTGAGGACAGTTCCGGTCCTAAAAGGGGAAGTGGCTCCGCCCGTGCTGGATCGAGATCCACTTCTGGGTGGTGAAGGCGTCGATCATCGCGTCGCCGTTCAGCCGGCCGACACCGGAGTGCTTCTCGCCGCCGAACGGCACGATCGGCTCGTCGTGCACCGTGCCGTCGTTGATGTGGATCATGCCGGTGTGGATGCGCTTGGCGACCCGTACGCCGCGCTCCAGGTCACCGGTGTGGACGGCACCGCTCAGCCCGTACGGGGTGTCGTTGGCGATCCGTACCGCCTCCTCCTCGCCGTCGAAGGGGACGATCAGCGCCACCGGGCCGAAGATCTCCTGGCGCAGTACGGGCGCGTCGGCCGCGATGCCGGTCAGGACGGTCGGGGAGACGACGTTGCCGTCAGCCGCGCCGTGCAGCAGGGCCGTCGCGCCGCCCTGGACCGTCTGCTCGACGAGCGCGGTGATCGCCTCCGCCTGCTGGGAGTTGATCAGCGGGCCGATGTGGGTGGCGGGGTCGGCCGGGTCGCCGACGCGCAGGGTCCTGACCTTCGCCACGAACTTCTCGGTGAACTCCGCCTCCAGCGTGCGGTCGACCAGGATCCGGTTGGCCGCCATGCAGACCTGGCCCTGGTGCACGAAGCGGCTGAAGACGGCCGCGTCCACGGCGTAGTCGACGTCGGCGTCGTCCAGGACGATCAGGGCGCTGTTGCCGCCCAGTTCGAGGACGGCGTGCTTGAAGTTCTGCGCGCAGACGGTGGCGACGTGGCGGCCGACCTTGTCGGAGCCGGTGAAGGAGATGACCTTCGGGATGGGGTGGGTCAGCAGCGCGTCGCCTATCTCGGCGATGTCGGTGACGACGACGTTCAGCAGACCGGCCGGCAGGCCGGCGTCCTCCAGGACCTTGGCGACCAGGGTGCCGCCGCAGATCGGCGTGTTCTGGTGCGGCTTGAGGACCACGGCGTTGCCCAGCGCGAGCGCGGGCGCCACCGACTTGATCGACAGCAGGAAGGGGAAGTTGAAGGGCGAAATGACACCGACGACACCGACCGGGAGGCGGTAGACGCGGTTCTCCTTGCCGTCCACGGGCGAGGGCAGGATCCGGCCCTCGGGGCGCAGCGCCAGCTGGATCGCCTCGCGCAGGAACTCCTTGGCGAGGTGCAGTTCGAAGGCCGCCTTCAGGCGGGTGCCGCCGAGCTCGGCGACGATGGCGTCGCCGATCTCCTGCTCGCGCTCCTCGACGATCCGCAGCGCGCGCTCGAAGACGAGCCGCCGGGTGTACGGGTTGGTCTCGGCCCACGCGGCCTGGGCGCGCTCGGCGGAGCGGTAGGCGCGGTCGACCTCGTCGGCGGTGGCGACGGTGATCGAGGCGAGCTTCTCCCCGGTGTACGGGTTGAAGTCGATGATGTCCCACGACCCGCTGCCGGGCTTCCACTCGCCGTCTATGTACTGGTGGGCGAGGTCGGTGAAGTAGGCCATGGACATTGGGCGAGACCCCTTAACCCGCGGTGGCGGACGTCGGTACGGACGCGAACTGATGTGACGTCATCCTACTGACGAGTCAGGAGAGTTGGAGGAGTCCTCGGAGAAGGTCGCGACTTTCGGCCGGATCGGGGCTGTCCTTCTGCAGCCGCTCCATCACGCGCGCGTACTGGCCGACCTCCTCGCGCTTGTCGAGGTAGAGGGCGCTGGTGAGCTGCTCCAGATAGACGATGTCGGAGAGGTCCGACTCGGGGAAGCTCAGCATGGTGAACGAGCCGCTCTCACCGGCGTGCCCGCCGAAGCTGAACGGCATGACCTGGAGCGTGACGCCGGGGTGCTCGGAGATCTCTATGAGATGCCTCAGCTGGCCTCGCATCACGGCGCGGTCGCCGTAGGGCCGGCGCAGAGCGGCCTCGTCGAGGACGACGTGGAAGTGGGGAGCGTGCTCGGAGACCAGGATCTTCTGGCGCTCCAGGCGCAGTGCGACCCGGCGCTCGATGTCCGCGCGGGGGGCGTCGGGCATGCCCCGGCTGACCACGGCGTGCGCGTACGCCTCGGTCTGCAACAGGCCGTGCACGAACTGCACTTCGTAGACCCGGATGAGGGAGGCGGAGCCTTCGAGGCCGATGTACGTCTGGAACCAGCCGGGCAGTACGTCGCCGAAGCTGTGCCACCAGCCGGCCACGTTGGCCTCGCGGGCGAGCGCGAGGAGTGAGCCGCGCTCCCTGTCGTCGCTGACGCCGTAGAGCGTGAGCAGATCCTCGACATCTCTGGCCTTGAAGCTCACCCTGCCCAACTCCATACGGCTGATCTTGGATTCGGACGCGCGGATCGAGTAACCGGCCGCCTCGCGGGTGATGCCGCGCGACTCGCGCAGTCGCCTCAGCTGCGAGCCGAGCAGGATGCGCCGCACCACGCTCCCGCTCGCCCCGCTCGATTCGCCTGCGGTCACGGCTCCAGCCTTCCCTTCGGGGTCCAGGGCCCCGGATTCTGCCACTAAACGCTTCAGCGCGTACACATCCGATTACTCAAAGACGAAGACTTCAGGGCGTGTTGGCGTTCCGGGTGAAAGGAGTCGGCAGAAGATTTCCCCAGAATCGGCGCGGGAAAGGACAGGTCCGGCGCGTGCACGTGCATCTGCCCTTGCATCCAGAGGTCGCATTCGGAACCATGGACGCGCAGCCGCGTACCACCTCGTGTCGTCGCACCACCTTTAGCACCACGCCGTCGCACCACAGCCGCGATTCGCCGCGATTTCCGGGAGTGCCTCGCATGGGGACGAATGGATCGACCATGCTCGAGCCGTTACGGCAGGGGCTTCCGCCGATCGATCCCGCGGCCGTCTCCACCTCGGCCTCCTGCTCGCTGCCCCCGCGCTACGACGCGGTGCGCGGCGCACGGAAGTTCACCCGCACCACGCTCGTCCAGTGGGATCTCACGGACCGCTTCGACGATGTGGCCCTGGTCGTCTCCGAACTCGTCACCAACGCCCTGCGCCACGCGCTCCCGGCGGACGCCCCCCAGGAGGAAGGCCAGAATCCGCCGGTGCGGCTGCATCTGATGCGCTGGTCCTCGCGGCTGGTGTGCGCCGTGCGCGACCCGAGCCACAAGAGCCCGGAGGCGCGCGGGAGCGACGACTGCGCGGAGGGCGGCCGGGGGCTGTTCCTGGTCGACTCCTTCAGCGACGGCTGGGGCTGGCACCCGCTGGCCGGGACGCTCCAGGGCAAGGTGGTCTGGGCGCTGTTCCGGCTGGGGCCGGAGTAGTACGCGCCCACCCGGACGGAGAAGGGCCCCGGCGGATGCCGGGGCCCTCTCTCGTGCGCGGACCGCGCGCACTCACACCAGGTGGTCGAACTCCCCGTCCTTGACCCCCAGCAGCAGCGCCTCTATCTCGGCGGGCGTGTAGACGAGCGCCGGCCCCTCGGGGTGGCGGGAGTTGCGCACCGCCACGTCTCCGCCGGGCAGCTTGGCGAACTCCACGCAGGAGCCCTGCGAGTTGCTGTGCCGGCTCTTCTGCCACACGACACCCCGCAGCTCCGTGGCCGCCATGCCGTTGTACGCGTGATGCGCGTGGTGCACTGGTAGCTCCCCGAGATGCTTCGTGCAGTGGTCAACTTCCTCGGATCATAGCCGTGTTCACGTTACCAATGCATGAGCAGATGCACGTGCACGCGGGGTGGTGTGTCGACTACGCGACGCTCCGTACCAGCGTGGCTCAGCGGGCTACCGACGAGTAAGGCAAGAGTGCCATCTCGCGGGCGTTCTTGACGGCCCGGGCGATCTGCCGCTGCTGCCGCGCGCTCACGCGCGTCACCCTGCGGCTGCGGATCTTGCCCCGGTCGGAGATGAACTTCCGCAGCAGATCGGTGTCCTTGTAGTCGATGTACGTGATGCCGTCCCGGTCCAGCGGGTTGGGGCGCGGCTTGGCGGGCTTGCGGGGGGACTTGGGGGGCACGGGTCAGACCTCCAGGAGGGAGTCGAAGGCGGGTGGGAGCCGCTTCCAGGCATCGCGCCCGGCGGCGTACTCGGCGTCGGTGAGCAGGCAGGAGTCGAGGATCTCGGCGAGGCCGTCCCGGTCCAGGCCGGGCGAGGTGAAGACCAGGTGCTGGCAGCGGTCGCCGTGCTCGGGGTCCCAGTCGACGGCGGCGGCGGCCTTGGCGGACCGGTGGCACCATCTCCCAGGCGGCGTCGGGCAGCGAGGCCAGCCACGGCCCGGCGCTCTCGACGCAGAGGGCGCCGCCGGCCGCGTCCCAGGCGAGCAGGGTGTCGGGCTTGTCGGCGAGCCAGAACCGCCCCCGGCTGCGGGCCGCGGCGCAGGTCAGGTCCTCGAGGGCGGCGTAGAGGCGCTCGGGGTGGAAGGGCCGGCGGTGGTGCCAGACGTAGGTGGTGACGCCGTTCGCGTCCGCCTCCTGCGGCAGCAGGGCGCACGCCGGGTGCTGGGCGGCCGCGGCGGCCTCGACGTCGAAACCGGCGAGCGCGATGCCGGCCAGTTCCGTACCGCCGTCGATGGGCACATGCCGCGCTGTGGGGTGGAGCTGGGCGAGGAGGGCCCGGTCCTCGTCGTCCGCGTCGGGGTTGTCGAGGAGGGCGAGGACGGGCGCGTACTCCAGCTGGCGCGCCCAGGTGTCGGCGACGGTCCGCTGGTCCGTGGCGGCGGCCGCGAGCCCGGCGTCGGCGAGGTCGTCGCCGTTGCCGAGACAGGGCAGGACGAGGGCCGGGTCGACGGCGGTGATCACGGCGCCGATCCGGAGCCCGGCGGCGGCGACGACCTCGGCCATCGCCTTGGGCTCGACCGAGTCCCACAGTTCGACGACGGCCAGGCGGGCCGGTCCGCTGTCCGCGAGCCGTTCCAGCTCGGGGACGAGGTCCTCGCGCAGGGCGCAGCAGGCGCAGTCGTTGACGAGCGGGGTCTCGTCGGTGGACAGGACGCCGGTGGCGTCGCGGACGGTTCGGGTGACCGTCCCGGTCGCCGGGGCCGTCGCGAGGTCGTGGTGGAGGGCGACGCTGCCGGGGACGGTGGCGAGGAGCCGGTCCACGGCGGCGCGGCGGGCGTCGGAGTGCAGACCCCCGACGAGGGCGACGGAGAGGCCGGGTGACATCAGCGCGCCTCGCGCCGATCGTCCTCGCGGCCGTAGCGGCGCTCGAATCGCTCCACCCGGCCGGCGGTGTCGAGCACGCGCGCGGTGCCGGTGTGGAAGGGGTGGCTCGCCGAGGAGATCTCGACGTCGACGACGGGGTACGTGTGGCCGTCCTCCCACTCCACCGTCTTGTCGCTGGTGAGGGTGGAACGGGTGAGGAAGGCGAAGTCGGCGGCCTTGTCGCGGAAGACGACCGGGCCGTACGGGGGGTGGATGCCGTGCCGCATGGGGGCTCAGCGCTCCTCTCGGAAGTCGACGTGCCGGCCGGCGACCGGGTCGAACTTGCGCAGGGTGAGGCGGTCGGGGTTGTTCCGGCGGTTCTTGCGGGTGACGTAGGTGTAGCCGGTGCCGGCGGTGGACCGGAGCTTGATGATCGGGCGGAGTTCATTGCGGGCCATGGCATGCAGAGTAAATGAACATGGTTCCCATTACCAATAATCGTCCGGAGAGGTAGGTCGCCTTGGCGGTGGGCGTAGACCGTCGTGAAGATCCGCCCGGCGAACCCTTTCCACGGCGGGGGCCGACGGCCTCGCCTAGGGCCTCTCCGTCAGGGCTTTGCCGAGGTCGTCCAGGGCGTCCAGGAGGAGGCGGGCGCTCTTGTGGAGCAGGAAGTGGTCCGGCGGGGCCTCCTCCCAGGCGGCGACGGTCTCCCGCAGGTCGTCCCAGCCCGGCACCTCCCGCTCCCGTACCGCCCTCGCGCCCCGTTCCGTCGCCCGGCGCAGCGACTCCGCGAGCGTCGTGGCGGCGGGGACCGGTGGCGCGCCGCGCTCCGGCAGGTGGGCCTCCAGCAGCATCGCGACCCGTCCGAACTGGGCCAGGGCGTGCCCGGCTTCCTCCGCCGCCGCGCGCGACAGGCCCCGGTGGCGCACCGGTTCGTGGGTCGCCCGCGCCACCGCCTCCTGCCAGGCGATCCGCGCCGTCCTGGTCTCCAGGAGCGCCTCGCGGACGTCCGGGAGGGCGGGGCCTGCCGGGGCGGCGTAGTGGGCGACGACGGCGGCGGCGTACCGCCCGTCCGCCACCAGCCAGTCGGCGAGGCGGTGGCGCAGCCTGGGCGTCTCCCACGCCGGATAGACGGCGTACGCGACCATCGCCAGGACGCCGCCCAGCAGGGTCAGGACCACCCGCTCGGGGACGGTCTGCGTCCAGGCCGAACCGCCCATGCCGAGCAGGAAGACGACGTACGCCGAGACGCAGACCTGGCTGACGGCGTACCCGGTGCGCATCAGCAGGTACATCCCGAACGCGCACCCCACCGCGAGCGCGGCCGAGGAGTACACGCCGGGGCGGGCGGTCTGCACGATGCCGGTGGCGAGTGCGACGCCGAGGAGGGTTCCGCCGAAGCGGGCGACGGAACGGGCGTACGTCTGGGAGAAGTCGGGGCGCATGACCATCACGGAGGCCATCGGGGCCCAGTAGCCGTGGCCGAGGGGGAGGGCGGTGCCGAGGACGTAGCCGGCGGCGGTGACCGCGGAGACGCGGACGGCGTGGCGCAGGATCGGCGAGTCGTGGCGCAGTTCGGCGCGCATCCGGGCCAGGGCGACGGGGGTCAGTCGCAGGAGGGTGGGCCGGGAGCGTGCCTCGGCGGCGGTCTCGGCGCGCGGCTCGGCGGTCTCCACGACGTCGTCGAGGAGCGCGGCGAGCCGGACGGCGGCGCGGCGCGGCGGGCCGGTGAGGATCGCGCCGGTGTCGGGGGTACGGAGGGCGGCGAGCGCGGCGGGCGGGAGGTCGACCGGTGCGCCGTGGCGGATGGCGTGGGCGGCGGCGTCCAGGACGGCACCGGCGGCTTCCAGCAGCTCATGGACCCGGGCGCGCTGCGGGCCCTCGGCCGGGACGCCGACGGCCGGGTCCGCCAGCGAGGCGAGCACGGGCCGGATGCGCTCGGCGAGGCCCCGGGCGCCGTGCAGCTCGGCCGGGCGGCGGCGGGCCTGGCGGGGGGTGACGGCGGCGGCGCTGCGGGCCGTCATGAGCGGGACCGGGTCGAAGGAGGCGGTGGGGTCGTGGCGCAGGCGCCGGGCGTAGTCCGCCTCGGCGGCGAGCGCGTCGGCGAGGGCGTCGCGCTGGGCGCCCCAGCGGCGGATCGGCAGGAGCACGACCAGCGCGGCCTGGACCAGACCCCCGACGGCGATCATGGCGGCGTGGCCGGCGGCCCCGGCGACGGAGGTCGGGAGGGTGACGGTGACCAGCATGATCGCGACGTTGGAGGAGGCGATGATGCCGACGGTGGGGCCGTTGGCCCAGGCGAGCCCGGACAGGAACGTCCAGAGGATGAGCAGGGCGAGGAAGAGGGCGGGGTGGGCGCCGGCGTTGGTGACGTAACCGAGGAAGGTGGAGACGGCGAGGCTGGCGCCGGAGGCGAGGGCGAGCGTGGGGCGCGGGCGCCAGGAGCGCTGGAAGGTGGCGATGGCGGCCTGGAAGGCGCCGAAGGCGGAGGAGACGGCGACGCCGGGTCCGAAGAGGGCGAGGGAGACGCCGACGACGAGGGCGAGACCGAGGGCTCCACGGGCGGCGACGAGGGGTTCGAGCCGCCGCCGCTCGACGGCGAATCCGGAGCGGGCGGTCTCCTTCAGGGCACGGAGCCAGCTCATGGGGTGCGGTTATCCACGAAGGGGGCGAACCAGTCATTCCGGGCGCATGGTCGATCGGGCGGCCGTCAGCGGCGCTCGTCGACGGCGGGACGGTCAGACCGGGCGGCCGTCAGCGGCGCTCGTCGACGGCGGGACGGTCAGACCGGGCGGCCGTCAGCGGCGCTCGTCGACGGCGGGGCGGTCAGACCGGGCGGCC
>NZ_JBSFTU010000050.1:0-10268 GCF_053591435.1 Streptomyces sp. NPDC003027 | reverse complement strand
GCCGTCAGCGGCGCTCGTCGACGGCGGGGCGGTCGGGGCCGAGGCCCGCCGCGTTCGCGGCCGTCGTGCCGTGGGTCCAGCCCGCCTCGTCCCACATCGCGCGGACCCGGGTCGTGCGGGTCTCCGGGAAGAGCTCGTCCGTGCGCGAGGTGACCGCGACCTCGCGGGAGGCCAGGACCGGCAGCAGCGTCGGCGTCTCGGCCGCCACGCGGCGCGAGGTGCTCGCCAGCCGCGCCCCCAGGCGGTTCGCGTAGGCGAGGAGGAAGGACTGGCGGAAGGACTTCGTGCGCTTGCGGCCGCCCGCCCGCTGCTCCGCCTCCGCCCGCGTCATCGCCGACGTCCCCTGGACCAGGAGTGAGGTGTAGAGGAGTTCCACCGGTTCCAGGTCCGCCTCGAAGCCGATCACCGTCGAGAAGCCGTACGCCTCGTTCCACACCGCACGGCAGTGGTTCGCCGTCGCCACCGCGTCCAGCAGAATCGCCTTGGCCTGCTCGTACGGCGCGTCCACCCCTATCCGCACCGCCCCCGGCGTCTCCCCCGCCGGCGCTCCCGCCGCGAGCGTCGCCTCGTCCAGGCTGTGGCGGGCCATCAGCTCCTGGGCCTTGGCCGTCAGCGCCTCCGCCTCCTCCGGGTAGCCCGTCGCCTCCGCCTTGGCGAGCAGGGCCCGGACCCGGGTCAGCATGCGGGGCTCGCCCGCCGCCGGGGGTGGCAGCAGCGCGTCGCCCGGCACCGGGCCCACCGGGTCGAGGGACGGCAGCCTGACCAGCAGGCGGTACAGCTCCAGGACCGCCGTCGCGTACGAGAAGCGGTCCGCCTTCCACGGGCGTGTGTCCAGCTCGGCGATCTGCGCCGCCCACCGCGCCGGCAGGCGCTCGTAACCGGCCGTCTCCGAGACGATCAGGTCGCCGAGCAGACGGACGTGCTCCTCCGACAGGTCCCGGCGGGCCAGCCGTACGACATCCGCCGGCTGCCAGCCGCGCTCCCACGCCCGGCGGACGAACTCCTCGCCACGGCGGGCCAGTTCCGCGTCCGCCGCCGGGTCGGCGGCGAGCAGTGACGCCGCTGTGTCCAGTGCCCGCTCGTCGTCCGTGTAGAGCGCTTCGAGCGCCCGCTCCACCGTGCCGCTCACTTCTGCTTCGCGTCCCATTCCTCGCGTGCCCGCCCGATCACCGCGCGGTGGTCGAGCGACCAGTCGACCAGCTGCTTGATCAGGTGGGTCATGCTGTGACCGGTCGCCGTCAGCGCGTACTCCACCTGCGGCGGTGCCGTCGGATACACCGTGCGCGTCACCAGGCCGTCCCGCTCCAGACGGCGCAGGGTGAGCGTCAGCATCCGCTGCGAGACACCGGTCACCAGCCGCTGGAGCTCCCTGAACCGCCGTGGTCCCGCCGCCAGTTCGACCACCACGTGCACGGTCCACTTGTCGCCGAGCCGGTCCTGGACGTCCCGCACCCCGCACTCTTCCGCGCAGCTCACCACCGGATCGGTGGTGACCTCGGTGGTTACCTCCGTGTGCCCCACGGACATGAATGTGCCTCCTTACGGGATCACCGCCGCCCCACCAGGATGATCCTCACCGCACGCCAACGCGAAATCAGGGGGAACCATGCTGCTCGTCGCCGGCGTCTCCGGCGGCCTCGGCCGGCTCGTCGCCGAACGTCTCGCCGAACGCCTCGCCGGGCGAGACGACGTCGGCCACGTCGTCTTCGGATCCCGCGCCGGACTGCCCGGCACCCGTCTCGTCGACTTCGACGAGCCCGCCACCCTGCCGGACGCCTTCGCCGGCATCGGCACCCTGCTGCTGATATCGGCGGGATACGGTGAGGACGACACGGTCGTCGCCCGCCACGAGGCCGCCATCTCCGCCGCCGAGCGGGCCGGGGTCGGCCACATCGTCTACACCAGCCTCTCCGGCGACGGCGACCACCTCCCGTACTCCCTCGCCCACCGCTGGACCGAGCGGCGGCTCCAGCGGTCCACGGCCGACTGGACCGTGCTGCGCAACGGGCTCTACGCCGAACTCCTCGTCTGGCTCGCCACCCCCGACGCCGGCAACCGCATCACCGGCCCGCTCGGCGACGGCCGCCTCGCCGCCGTCGCCCGCGAGGACCTCGCCGAGATCGCGGCCACCGTCGCCACCCACCCCTCGGCCCACGTGAACCGCGTCTACGAACTCGTCGGCGAACGCCCCCTCGCCGGGGCGGACCTGGCGCGGGCGGTCGGCGCCGAGTACGCCCCCGGCACCCTGGCCGGGGCCCGCGCCGCCCTCGCCGCGTCCGGCGCCGAACCCTTCCAGGTCCCGATGCTGACGGGCACGTACTCGGCGATCGCGCACGGCTTCATGGACGGGACGGGCGTGGAGAGCCGGCTCCGGGAACTCCTCGGCCGGGAGCCGCTGGACGCCCTGGAGGTCTACGCCGCAGCCGTACGGCAGGGGCGGGGCGTACGGGAGGGGTAGGGCTGGACCTACCCCCGAGACGCCCTTCAGCGGTCGTGATCGGGGGCGGCGGAAACGGTTCGCTTGAGCCATGACCTCAAGCGCCGTAGCCGTACGGCTCACCGCCCTGCACCGCCACCACCGGGACGTCCGCGCCCTCGACGGCGTCGACCTGGAGTTCCGGGCCGGGACCTTCACCGCCGTGATGGGGCCCTCCGGTTCCGGAAAGTCCACACTGCTGCGCTGCGCGGCCGGCCTCGACCGGCCCACCGGCGGCAGGGTGGAGGTGGGCGGCGTCCCCCTGGAGAAGCTGAGCGAGCGACGGCTGACGCTGCTGCGACGCGACCGGATCGGGTTCGTCTTCCAGTCCTTCAACCTGCTGCCCTCGCTGACGGCGGCGCAGAACGTGGCTCTGCCGCTCCGCCTCGCCGGGCGCCGCCCGTCGCGTACGGAGGTGCGGGAGGCGCTCGCCCGGGTGGGGCTGGCGGGGCGGGAGAAGCACCGCCCCGGCGAGCTGTCCGGAGGACAGCAGCAACGCGTCGCGATCGCACGGGCGTTGATCACACGCCCGGCGGTGCTCTTCGGGGACGAGCCGACAGGTGCGCTGGACTCCACGACGAGCCGCGACGTGCTGACGATGCTGCGGGAGCTGGTGGACCGGGACGGCCAGACGATCGTCATGGTCACCCACGACCCGGTGGCGGCCGCCCGCGCGGACCGGGTGGTGTTCCTGGTCGACGGCCGGGTGAGCGGCGAACTCCTCGCCCCGACGGCCGCACGGGTCGCGGCGCGGATGACGGGTCTGGAGACGGACGCGGCGCGGATGGCTGGCCCGCAGACGGACGCGGCGCGGATGGCGAGCCCGGAGACGGACGCGGAGGGCGCGTGCGCCGGGGCGGGAGGTGTCGCGTGCTGACCGTCGTCCTCTCCGGGCTGCGCGCCCGCTGGGCCGCCTTCCTCGGCAGCTTCGTCGCCCTCGCCCTCGGCGTCGGGCTCCTCACCACCATGGGCCTCGGCCTCTCCGCCACCTTCGACGCCCCGGAACGCACCCCGCAGCGGTTCGCGTCCGCACCGGTGGTCGTCAAGGGGCGGGACGCGGTCACCGTCGACGTACGGCGCGGGCCGGCGACCGTCTCCGTGTCCAAGAAGCTCGACCGTCCACAGCCTGTGGATACCGAACTGCTGCGCGAGCTGGAGGCCCACTGGCGCGTCACGACCGCCGGCGGCCCCGACGCCGTCGGCGTCCACGGCCCGGCCCCCGGGGTCCGTACCCTCGTCGGCGCCCGCGCCCAGGTGCTCACCGGCGACGACCGACGGCTCGCCGACCCCGAGCCCGAGCGGGACGCCGAGGCGCTCGTCGCCCTCAACGCCCTCCTCGGCACGGCGGGCGGCGTCACCGCCTTCGTCTCCGTCTTCGTCGTCGCCTCCACCTTCGCCTTCGCCGTCGCCCTGCGCCGGCGCGAGTTCGGGCTGCTGCGCACGGCCGGCGCGACGCCCGGACAGCTGCGGCGGATGCTGCTCGCCGAGGCGGTGGGCGTCGGCGTCCTCGCCTCGGCCGCCGGATGCGCCCTCGGCGTCCTCGGCGCACCCTCGCTGGTGCGCGTGCTCGTCGACGGGAACATGGCCCCGGAGTGGTTCCTGATCGACCGCGCCACCACCTGGCCGCTGCACGCGGCCTTCTGGACCGGGGTGACGGTCGCGCTCGCCGGGGCGGTCGCCGCCTCCCGCCGGGCCGGGAAGGTCGGCCCGGCGGCGGCGCTCCAGGAGGCGGACGTCGACACGGACGTACTGCCGCTCGGCCGTGCGCTGCTGGGCGCGGGGCTGCTCGCGACGGGCCTCGGACTGCTGGCGTGGATCTGCCTCACCGAGCCGTCGGAGCTGATGAAGCGCAAGACGTACACGACCCAGCCGATGCTGCTGGCCACCGGGCTCGCGCTGCTCGCCCCGGCGCTGGTACGGCCGGTGGCACGCGCCCTGCGGCTGCCGGGTGCGGTCGGCACGCTCGTACGGGAGAACAGCGCGGCGGCCGTACGCCGTACCGCCGCCGTCGCCGCGCCGGTGCTGGTGACCGTCGCCCTGGCGGGTTCGCTGCTGGGGTCGACGGCGACGGTGACGAGTACGAAGGCGGCGGAGGCGCGGGAGCAGACGCGTGCCGAGTACGTGGTGAGCGGCGAGGACCTGCGGCCGGTACCGGGGGCATCGGCGACGGGGGCGACGTCCGTCTTCGTACGGGACGGGGCCGAGGCGCTCGTGAAGTACAGGGCGCGGGCGGTGTCCGACCCGGCGGCCTTCGCCCGCCTGGCGCGGCTGCCGGTGGTGGCCGGGGACGTACGGGAGCTCGACGACCGGTCGATCGTCGTCAACGAGGAGTGGGAGCGGGGGCGCGTCGGCGAGGTCGTCGAGGTGTGGCTCGCGGACGGCAGCGGTCCGGTACGGCTGCGGGTCGTGGCGGTCCTGGCGCTCGGCACCGGCGACAACGGGCCGTACGTGACCCGGGCCAACGCACCGGGTGCGGCGGTGGACCGGGTCGAGGCACGGGGCGTCGCCCCCGAGGCCCTTTCGGCGGCCGGCGGACCCGTCCGCACGGTCGGGGAGTGGGCCGCCGCCGCGCACCCGTCGAGCAGCCCGCAGACCCGGCTCGGGCTCCTCCTGGTCCTGGGGATCGCCCTCGTCTACACGGTGATCGCCCTCGCCAACACGCTGCTGATGGCGACCTCGGTACGGGGCGGGGAACTGGCGTCCCTGCGGCTGGCGGGGGCGACGCGGGCGCAGGTCCTGCGGGTGGTGACCGGCGAGGCGGGCGTGGCCGTGGCGATCGGGGCGGCCTTGGGCCTGGCGGTGACAGCGGTGAACCTGGCGGGCCTGGGCGCGGGGCTCGTAGCCCTGTCCGCGCCGGTGGCGGTGACCGTGCCGTGGGGCGCGGTCGGGGCGGCGGCGGGGGTGTGCGGCGCGGTCGCGGCGGGGGCGGCGGCGCTGCCCGCGTGGCGCCTGACGCGCTGAACGGGGAAGGTGGTGGGGCGGGGCGGCGACCGGGGTCGGAGCCGGGTCACCGCCCCGTCCCTTCGTTGGCGCCTGTGCCGGTGGGGCGTTGCGGCGCTGTTCCGCGCAAGGCGGTCTGGGCGGAGATCGGGTTCGGGGGCTCGGGGCCTGGAGGGGCCCCTGTGCGCGGCCGGTCTCCGCGAGTACCTGGCACGGACCGCCCTTCCTGCCGAGAGTCGCGCCCTCCGGCGACGCGTCATCTGCCCCACCCAGGGCCCGTGACGGCGCGCTTGTTCGGACGACCGCGACGCCCACCCCGACCCACACCGACCGCCCCGCCGCGGGCCCCGGCACGGCCGCCACGCCCGAAACCCGCACCTCGCCCCGTAACCCCGGCTCGCCCAGCGGGCCGTTGTCAGTGGCGGGTGCCAGACTCGCACCCATGAGCGAGAGGTGGGCGCTGGCCTGCGAAGGTGAGGGGGGTGGAGCGCGGCTCGTACCCCTCCGGGCCGACGGGGTGCCCGCCGGGCCCGTTCGGCGGGAGCCGGACCTCGTGGAGGCCGTGCGCTCGCGGCCCGAGGTCGGCCGCTGGGTCTGGCGCTCGACCGGCGAGGTCTATCCGCGTCTCCTCGCCGCCGGGGTTCGGGTCGAGCGGTGTTACGACATCGAGGGCGCCGAGCAGCTCCTCCTCGGGCACGAGGGGCGCCTCGGGGAGCCCCGGTCGGCCGCCGCCGCCCTCGCGCGGCTGCGGGACGCGCCCGTGCCCCCCGACCCTCCGCAGCGGGCCGCCGAACCCGGCTCGCAGGACTCGCTCTTCGAACCGGCCCCGACCTCCGAGGTCCCCTTCGAAGGTCTTCTGGAGGTGTACGCCGAGCAGCAGCGGCGCCATGACCGCGCCGAACACCCCGGCCGGATGCGGCTGCTCACCGCCGCCGAGTCCGCCGGCATGCTCGTCGCCGCGGAGATGCACCGCGCCGGGCTGCCCTGGCGTGCCGATGTGCACCGGGAGGTGCTGCACGGCCTGCTCGGCGAGCGGTACGCGGGCGGCGGGGAGCCGCGCCGCCTCGCCGAACTCGCCGACGAGGTCTCCGCCGCCTTCGGCCGCCGGGTCCGCCCCGACCTGCCCGCCGATGTGATCAGGGCCTTCGCGCGGGCCGGTATCCGCGTGCGGTCGACGCGCCGCTGGGAGCTGGCGGAGCTCGACCATCCGGCGGTGGAGCCGTTGATCGCCTACAAGAAGCTGTACCGGATCTGGACCGCGCACGGCTGGTCCTGGCTCCAGGACTGGGTGCGCGACGGCCGGTTCCGTCCCGAGTACGTACCGGGCGGCACGGTCAGCGGGCGCTGGACCACCAACGGCGGCGGGGCGCTGCAGATCCCCAAGGTGATACGGCAGGCGGTCGTGGCCGACGAGGGCTGGCGGCTCGTCGTCGCCGACGCCGACCAGATGGAGCCCCGGGTGCTGGCCGCGATCTCCCGTGACCCGGGTCTGATGGAGGTCGCCGGTCACCCCGACGACCTGTACACCCGGCTGTCCGACCGGGCCTTCTCCGGCGACCGGGACCACGCCAAACTGGCGCTGCTCGGTGCGATCTACGGCCAGACCAGCGGGGACGGCCTGAAGAACCTGGCCGCGCTGCGCCGCCGCTTCCCCCGGGCGGTGGCCTATGTCGACGAGGCGGCGAAGGCGGGCGAGGAGGGCAGGCTCGTCCGGACCTGGCTGGGCCGCACCAGCCCGCGTGCGGTCGGGTCGGGCGATGACGACGAGGCCGGCCTGCCCCAGGAGGGAGGCGAAGTCGCGGTGCCGGACGGGGAGTTCACGCCGGGCTACGCCTCCACCAACGCACGGGCCCGGGGTCGTTTCACCCGTAACTTCGTCGTGCAGGGCAGCGCCGCCGACTGGGCGCTGCTGATGCTCGCCGCGCTGCGCCGCGCCACCGCCGGGCTCCGGGCCGAGCTGGTCTTCTTCCAGCACGACGAGGTGATCGTGCACTGCCCGGCGGAGGAGGCGGAGGCGGTCACGGAGGCGATCCGCGCGGCCGGGGACGAGGCCGGGCGGATCGCGTTCGGGCCGACGCCGGTGCGTTTTCCGTTCACGACGGCCACGGTGGAGCGGTACTCGGACGCGAAGTAGCGGGATGGGGAAAGGGGCGGTGGGCCGGCCCGCCGGGAGTCCGGCCCACCGCCCGCGCCTACGGCGCTACTTCGCGGAGGCGCCCTTCCGCCACTTCGGGCTGAGTGCGATCTCCTTCAGCTGCTCCATCGTCAGCGCCGGCTCGGCGCGCGTGGCCGCCTGGTGCTGCGCGCCGGTGTTGAACGCGGAGACCACGACCCGGAAGCCGTCGGCGGTGATGGTGTCGGCCGTCCACCAGACGACGCCCGCGCCGCCCTTCTCGCCCGGCTGCTGGGTCAGCTTCACGCGCCGGCCGTCGGGCAGGGTGGTGACGTCACCGCTGCCGAAGAGTTCGTCCGCGACGTCCCCCATGCGCGGCTGGACGTTGATCTGGACGAGGCTCTTGCCGCGACCGTCGTCGACGACCACGTAGCCGAACCCGGTGTCACCGCCCCTCTCGACCACCTTGAGGTTCTTGGGGAGCAGGGCCTTCAGGGTCGCCTGGACGACGGCCTTGCTCGGCTCGGCCGGAGCGGGCGGTGTGGCCGGCGCGTCCGGCTCGGTCCTGCCGGGCTTGTTCTCCGGGAGCTGCTTGAGCAGCGGGTTCCACCCGTCGGCCGTGACCAGCGTCTTCAGCTGGGCGGGGTCGAAGGGCGGGGTCTCGCGGCTGACCGGAGCGCCCTTCTGGGCGGCCGCGTTCCACTCGCTGGCGTCGATCAGGAAGCCGTCCTCGGTGAGCAGCACGGCCCGCCAGTTCTTCGTCTCCTCGCGCTTGTCCGGGTACTCGTACCCCTGGAGGACCATCAGCCGGGAGCCGTCGGCCAGCCGTTCTGTGACGCAGTCGTCGTACGGGACGAAGGCCTTGGCCGGGCAGGTCACCTGGCCGGCTCCGGCTTCTTCGGTGTCACCGGCGCGGTACAGGCCGACGGAGACGGCCGCCTTGCCCTTGCCGTCGTCGTACACCCCCGTGACGGACTGGCCCGTCCCGTCCAGGCCGTCGAAGGCCCAGGTCCCTGCCGGGGTGTTCGCCTCCACGACCTCCGCGAGGGCCTTGACCGCGATCTCGGCCTGGGCCGGTCCCTCGTTCCGCGCGGGTGCCTCGGCCTGCGCGGAGACGCCGTCCGCCCGCGGCGCGCCGACGGAGGCGCCTCTCACCTCGCCGCCGCCCGATCCCAGCAGGTCCCCGCCGTACGACCCGCCGAGGCCGATCACCGCCAGGGCCAGCACGCCGCCGGTCACCGCGGCCGCGCGGCGGCGGGCCAGGCGGCGCCGGCCGCGGCTGAGGCCGGCGGACGCCAGCTCGCGGCCGTCGTGCGCGGCGAAGCCTTCGCCCGTGAGGCGCAGGGCCTCACCGAGCCGGTCCTCGAATCCCTCGTGTCGCTCGTGTCCGTCGTGTCCCTCGTTGAGAGGCATGCCGCATCACCGTTCCGGTCCATGGGTGAAAGTTCGAAAAGGGAGGAGTTCGGGGTCCGCGTGTGCGGCCCTCAGCGGGTCGCGAAGGCGACGAGGCTGCCGCCGAGCCGCTCCCGCAGCTTGCCGAGCGCCCGCACCGAGCGGGTGCGTACCGCCGCCGAGCTCACCTGGAGCGCTTCGGCGGTCTCCTCGATGCTGCGGTCCTCCCAGTACCGCAGGACCACGACCGCCCGGTCCTTGGGCGCCAGCGCGGCCAGGGCGTCGAGCAGGGCGACCCGGAGCGCCGGGTCGTCCCCGGTGGTGGGGGCCCGGTCGGGCAGCTCTCCGAGCGGTCGCTCCGTCGACGAGCGCCGCCGCTGGTGGGTGAGGAAGGTGCGCACGAGAACGGTCTGGGCGTATCCGGCCGGGTTGCCGATCCGGCCCATCCGTCCCCACATCGCGTACAGCCGGCCGAGCGTCTCCTGCGTCAGATCCTCGGCGAGATGGGTGTCGCCGCTGGTCAGCAGGCACGCGGACCGGAAAAGGTGCCCCGTTCGGGCGGACGCGAATTCCATGAACTCGTCCGCGCGGGACGTCTGCTTCATACCCTCCCCCTTCGTTCCCCCGTCGCTCCACACCTTTGACGCGGCGGACCCGAGGGAATGTTTCATCCGTGGGGAGAAAGGCGGGGACCCAGGGATGTCTGAGTCGACCCTGGGCGGGTATTCGGCGGATATGAACGCTTACGCCACGCATTCCGCAGAGGTCACGACGGCCGCCAGCGTCTGGACCCAGGGCCTGGGCCAGTTCCTGGCCGGTCTCGCCGTCGTCGGCGTCCTCATCGGCGCCTTCGTCCTCGGCCGAAGGATCAGGGACCGTGAGCCGCGGCCGCCGACCCCCGATGAGCAGCCGCACCGGCCGGACACGGACCGGCTGCCCGGCGAGATGTCGGAGTACCGCCAGCCTGCCGAGATGCCGCAGACGGACGGGGAGCACCGGCTCATGCCGTACCAGCTGAAGGACTCGGGCACGTCGGGCACCGAGACCTCACCGGGGCCGCCCAGCGAGGAGAAGCGCAAGTGGGGCGGCATCTCCAGTGGCGGCTTCGGAAGCGGCGGCCCCGGGCACGGCGACTGACGCCCTCGGCGGGCGTACGGTTTCCGTCCTCTGATCGCGCCGGGCGGTTCGGACCTGACCGAGCCGCCCGGCGTCCATGTGCGGGCGGACGGGCGGCAGGGTGGGGAGCGCGGTGCGGGCTAGGGTCTTTCGTTTGGATCAGGCCGGATCAGGGAGCGGGGTCTGGTGCATGGGGTCTCCCCAGGCCCGCCAGGGCCGAGGGGACGGATC
>NZ_JBSFTU010000049.1:0-45828 GCF_053591435.1 Streptomyces sp. NPDC003027 | reverse complement strand
GTCACCGCCGTCGCCGTCGCCGCCCTGCTCGCCGCCCCGCGTCATCCGCGGGTGCTGGGGGCGCTGGCCGGCTTCGGGGCGATGCTGAAGGTGTGTCGGCTCGGCGGCACCGCCAGGGAGGCGTGACCGGTCAGGCCGGCCAGATCTCGCGGACCTGCCTCAGCCGTCGCGCCCGATGCGCGGGTCGGCGTCCCGGACCATCGTGGCGCGGCTCTCCGCCGTGCACGGCGGCCACTTCTCCCCGGGTCCTGCTCGCACACGAAGGAGACCCAGGCCCGGCGCATCCGCGTCGGCGAGCGTCCGCGACGGTGCGTCGCCCTCGGCGTCGAGCAGGTCGAATCCGAACGGCAGGTCGATACAGTGGTCCGCCTGGGAGCGGGTCGACGGGAGGGGCGGGGCGGTGACCATCGGCTCCGATACAGCGGTCGGAATCGTCATCCTGGCCACCGGCGCGGCCTTGATGGCGGCGGGAGCCACCTGGAAGGGGCGCGCCGTCAGGCCGTTGTCCCCCAAGCGGGCGCGGGCGGTGGCCGAGCGCGCCTCCGCCCGGGCTCTGCTGCGCGCGGCCGACGTGGCGATCGCCTCCGCGCGCGGGGCGGCCGCACCGGGTGAGCCGGTCATCGTCACCGTCGAGGACGTCGAACGGGTGGCCCGGGAGCACTTCGGGCAGGTGGACGTCGAGCGGCCACGGGCCGCCGCGGCCCTGCGGCGGCAGTACGAGCGCGGCGCGTGCGACGCCGACTGCGTGACCGACGCCTACGGCTGACGTTCCGGCCCTCCGGCCGGTTCGGCGGTGGTGCTACGACGGGTCGACGACGCCTTCGGGTACGGGTGTCGCCTGGTGGTGGTACATGCGCCATCCGGTGCCGTCGGCCGTGCGGCGCCACAGTGAACTGCGGCGGGCGCGATGCCCGTCGATGACCGTCTCGTAGGTCAGATGGACAATGCCGGGTGCCAGCACGACTCCTGTCATGGCGGAGGGCTCGTGGCGTGGGCCGTCCTCCGTGGCGCCGGCCATCTCGGGGAGTGCGGCGAGCATGGTGTCGTACGTCCAGCGGCGGCCGGAGGCGCCGATCTCGACGAACTCGGGGTCGAGGAGTGCGGCGGCGAGCGACCGGGAGGTGCGGACCGCCGGGTCCATGAGCCGCAGCTCGGCGGCGACGGCCTGGGAGACCTCCGCGGCGCCGCCGGTCGCACCCGGCTCGTCGGCGGCGGGGGCCCTGACGACGCCGCTCGGGTCGGCCGCCCGGGCGTCCTCGGCAGCCTGGCGGGTCTCGACGAGCCTGGCCGCCCCGCTCGCCCCCGTCGCGTCGGCGGCTTTCCCGTTCTCGTCGCGGATCCCGCCCTCGTGCCCGCCGCTCACAGCGCGATCCAGTAGCGTCGCTTGCGGCCGAGTTCCGTCTCGCGGATGTCCTCCAGAACGCCGCCGTTGCGCTCGATGGTGCGCGCCGAGGCGATGTTGTCGTCGTCGCACGTCACCAGGACGCGGTCGAGCCCCAGCGCGCGGGCCTCGGGGAGGACCGCGCCCAGGGCCCAGGTGGCGAGTCCCCGGCGGCGGGCGGAGGGGCGGATGCTGTAGCCGATGTGGCCGCCGGCCCGCAGCAGGATGTCGTTCAGTTCATGTCGCAGATCGATGGCGCCCAGGTACGCCCCGTCCTCGACGATCCACCAGTGGGTGGCGTGGACCGAGCCTTCGGCGAGCGGCCTCGTGGGGTCGGACTGGTCGCGGAGTCGGCCCACCCACGCGGCGAAGACCTCGGGGATCGCCAAGGCGCCGTCCAGCGCGAGCCGCATACCGGCACCGTCCTGGTGGGCACCGGGACTCCACTCGGCATGAGCTTCGAGCCAGGAGGAGTGCAGACGTGCCGTGGGGGCGATCAGTTCGGGCATGCGGGCGACGATAACAGCCCAACGCCCCCGTGATCAGCGGATATCCGGTCCGGCCGCGCCCTCGCGACGGCGGCTCACGGTCCCCCGTCAGGGGTCAGGTGCTCTGGGCCGTGGCGTAGTCGCCGAAGCCGACCCAGTCCAGGGCCACGCACGGTTCGTCACCGAGGACCAGCGCGTCATGCCCGGGGGTGACCGTGAAGAAGTCTCCCGGACCCACCTCGCCGGACTCGCCGTCGTCCATGACGATCTTCATCCGGCCGCTCACCACATAACCGACGTGGGACGCCTGGCAACTGTCGGTGCCCGCGATCGGCTTGACGTGCTTCGACCACTGCCAGCCCGGCTCGAAAACCGCCCGGCCCACCGGGCCGTGCTCGGTGGTGAGCAGGTCCAGCCTGCCCTTGCCCTCCTCGAAGGGGCGGGTCTCATCCGCGGAGTCGAAGCTCCGCCGCACGAATCCGGTCATGATCATCCGCCTCCCGGCGGTGGCGCGTGACAACCCCGAGTCCTCTTCCAGGCTACGCCGGGCCGGCCCTCCGGACCGGCCGCCCGCACATCGGCCCCGCCGCAGTGATCGCATCGGCAACTGTTCACCGGACGGTTTCTTCGTCCGGCGGTAGCGGCACATCCGCAGGCCGTTTCCTGTGCGCATCCTTTACCGGACAGAACTACACATAAAGGCCAGATAAGAGCACAATGAAACCGCGGCACAATGCCGCACGCGTGGTCAGACGTGTATGACGCCAGAAGGAGGCGAGTCGTATGTCTGACGTCTCTCACCGTCCCGGTGATATCAGGGGCCACCCTGACGCACCAGAAATGCGTGAGCGCTACTCCAGGATGCTCCAGACCCGGGGCGTCACGGCAGTCGAAGAACTCGTGATGCTCGCGGGTGTCTGGGCAGCGATCTCCGCATACACGGTTCACTTCGCAGCCGCCAGGCCAGAACTCGCCCTCAGCAACCTGGTCGTCGGTATCGCGCTCGCGGTCGTCGGCCTGTGCATGTCGATGGCTCCGGAGCGGACGGGCGATCTCAACCTCGCCGTCCTGCTGATGGGCGCCTGGCTGATCATCTCTCCCTGGGTGGTCGTCAGGGACCCCGGCACCGGTGCGATCCTGAGCAACGTCATCACCGGCGCGTGCGTCTGCCTCTTCGCGCTCGTCGCAGGCGGTCTGCTGATGAGCAAGAGGAAGACGTGACCCATCACTGATCCTCTTCCGACCGGTGCCGCATCCGCGTGGATGCGGCACCGTTCCTTGTGCGTTCACGCACACGCGGCACAAACCCAGACACACCGGCGCCCAATGCCCCCTAGCAGGTAACGAATTGACCCACGCCGTTTCGGCCACATAAGTTCTGCGTAAGCTTGCTCCACAGGGACAGGCTCCCGCATCACATCCCAGTCCTTGGGGGGACAAAGTGAACTGGTACCTCGACGTTCTCAAGAAGTACGCGGTATTCAGCGGCCGTGCGCGCCGCAAGGAATTCTGGATGTTCACGCTCTTCAACGTGCTCATCAGCATCGTGCTCTCGGTCATCGACGCCGCGCTGGGCATCCAGCTGCTCAGCCTGATCTACACGCTGGCCGTGCTGATCCCGGCGCTCGCGGTCTCCGTCCGCCGACTGCACGACACCGGCCGCTCCGGCTGGTGGATCCTCATCGGCCTGGTGCCGCTCGTCGGCTTCATCATCCTCATCGTGTTCTACGCGAGCGAGGGCAACCAGACCGAGAACGCCCACGGCCCGAACCCGAAGCTCGCGCCCGCGTACTGACGGTAGCCCGCGTACTGGCAGTAGTGCTCCGAAGCCCCCGGAAGGTTCCTTCCGGGGGCTTCGCCCGTTTCCGGCGGCTTCCGCGCAGTACGGACACGCCCTGGCCAGTGACGGTTCGTAGCATTCACCGGTCCCGCCTTGTGCACACTGGCGCACGACCCGCCTCCCCGGCCGCCCCTAGCCTCGCCGCATCAGTACGAACGAGGGGCGGTACCGGTGAACTGGCTCATCCACGACTACCGCGAGAGCGATCTCGCCGCTGTGGTCCATCTGATCGACACCACGGCCGAACTCGGACAGGAGTCGGTCTTCTCCCTGGCCGAGTGCATCGGCGCCCTGACCTCCCGTCAGCCCGCGGTCGTCGCCGTCCACCAGGGCGCGCCCATCGGTGCGGCCCTGGCCTGTGTGACCGGCGAGCGGGCCTGGGTGATGCGCATCGCCATCTCCTCGGCGTGGCGCGGCCGGGGCCTGGCCAGCGCGCTCCTGGTCGAGCTGGAGCGGCGGCTCGTCGCGGCGCGGGTCGGGCGGATCGCGTACGTACTCCCGGAGGAGGACCTGCTCGGCGAGGGGCTCCTCAACGCCGGCTACACGCGCCAGCCGGCCGTCGCCTACTTCGAGAAGGTCGAGCCGCTGCACGGGCCCGCCGCCAACCTGCTCGACGACCTCGGCGGACGGCTCCTGCCGGGCGACCTGTGGGCCAAGGTGGCCGGCATGGAGCGCGAGAAGGACCTGATCGAACGGCGTGTCGTGCTTCCCCTCGCCGAGCCGGAGCGCGCGGCGCGGCACGGTGTGCGCCCGCCGCGCGCGGTGGGCCTGTTCGGCCCTCCGGGTACGGGCAAGACCACCTTCGCGCGGGGCATCGCCTCGCGGCTCGGCTGGCCGTTCGTGGAGATCCTGCCCTCCCGTCTCGCCGACGAGGGCAACCTGGCGGCCGCGCTGCGCTCCGCGTTCGCCCGGATCGCGGAGCTTGAGCGGGTCCTGGTCTTCATCGACGAGGTCGAGGAGATCGCACCGGTCCGCTCCGAGCCCGCGCAGCCCGGCGGCATGCACGGCGTGACCAACGAACTGCTCAAGCTGATACCGGGCTTCCGGGAGCGCGACGAACGGCTGCTGGTCTGCGCGACCAACTCGATCCGCTCCCTCGACCCGGCCTTCCTCCGTCCCGGCCGGTTCGACTACCTCATCCCCATCGGGACGCCCGACAAGGCCGCCCGGGCCGCGATCTGGGCGCGCTACACCGGCGGCCGGGCCGATGTGGACATCGACGAACTGGTCACGGCGAGCGAGCTGTTCACCCCGGCCGACATCGAGCACGCGGCCCGGATCGCCGCCCAGAACTCCTTCGAGCGCGACCTCGTCGCGGTGGGGGCCCGAGGTGGCGTCGAGGAACGGGTACCGGGCGCGAGCACCGCGGACTATCTGGAGGCGATCGCCCAGTGCCGCCCGACGGTGACGCCGGAGATGATCACCCAGTTCGAGTCGGACATCACCACCCACGCACGCTTCTGACGCGCCCACCGGGATCCGCGCCGTCCTCCCGTGCGAGCGGCGGCGCGGCCCCGCCCGCCGCTGCCTACCCTGTCCACCGGGCGGTTTCCGCCGCTCGGCGACGACAGGGGGCTGGTCCGTGGAGCGGTACGAGGGGCTCGAGATCATGACCGTGACGACGGTCGAGGAGCTGGAGTCCTGGCTGGAGACACACCACGCCGAGGCCCCCGGTGTGTGGCTGAGGATCGCCAGGAAGGGTGCGGGGGGCGAGTCGCTGTCCCTTCCCGAGGTGCTCGACTGCATGCTCTGCTTCGGCTGGATCGACGGGCAGCGCAAGGGCGGGGACGGCGTGTACTACTTCCAGAAGTACACGCCACGCCGGCGGAGCAGCCTCTGGTCGCAGGTGAACGTCCGCAAGGTGGAGGCGCTCCTGTCGGCCGGGCGGATGCGGGAGCCTGGGCTCGCGGAGGTACGGGCGGCGCAGGCCGACGGGCGGTGGGCGTCCGCGTACCCCTCCCAGAGGGAGGCGACCGTGCCGGACGATCTGACGGCAGCTCTGGCGGCGGACGACCGGGCGCGGGAGTTCTACGAGAGCCTGGGGAAGACCGACCGGTATCTGGTGGTCCTGCGCTTGTGGCAGGCCCGGGCGCCGGAGGTCCGGGCGCAGCGGCTGGAGCGGATGATCGCGCGCCTGGCGGCGGGCGAGAAGGTGCGCTGACGGCGCGGCGGACAGGTCAGGCCCGCTTGCGGTAGAGCACCTGATGGGCGTCGAACTCCTCGAAGGAGGCGGCGTGGGTCATGCCGATGCCCTCCAGGAGCCGCCGGGAGCGGTCGTTCGCCTCCTGGGTCACCGCGACCACGCTGGGCGTGCCCTCCAGGGCCCGGTCGACGGCGGCGGCGACGGCCTCGCGGGCGTAGCCGTGGCCCCAGTGCTCGGGCAGGAACTGGTACGACACCTCCGTCTCCCCGTCCCGCGCGTCCCACTCCAGCGTCACCAGGCCGAGCAGCGCCCCGTCCGACGCCCGTACCACCGCGTGGACGCCGGGGGCCCCGACGATCCGCCGCTGGCGAATCCGTACGACGTGGTCGGCGACCGGACCGCCCAGGTGATGACGGACCGTCGGGTCCGTCCACAGCCGCGTGACGGCCGGGACGTCGCCGGTGCGCACGGGCCGCAGCAGCAGCCGTCGGGTGGTGAGCGTCCAGGTTGCCCGGTGGCCCGCGGCCGGCGCGGAGGAGGTGGCCATGGATCGATCATGGCACTCCCGCCGGATCGTGCGCGCTCCGCGTCCGGGACGAGATGACGGAGCGTCGGCGCCGTCCCGGGCGCGCCGGTGCGGGGCCCGGGTCGGCCGTGGGTGTGAGCGGTGAGCGCCTCCGAGCCACGGCTTCGGGTGGCCGCCGTGTCGCCCCCGGCTCAGCGCATCCGGCGCTGGAGCGCGGCCAGCGCGCCGGGCTGACGGCCCGGTACCTGGCGGCGCAGGGCGATGAGCGCGGGGCCCAGTTCGCGGGCGCGGGCGGGGTCCTGGATCTGTTCCCACTGGTGGTGGGCCCGGTCGACGGCGCCTTCGACGTCGGGGTCGCCGGGGCCCTGGCGCAGGCCGAGTCGGGCCTGGGCAGCGGCGATCCACAACTCGCAGCTGCGGGCGGGCTCTCCGGCGAGCCGCGCGAGGTCGGCGCGCACCTCCATCCAGTGCACGGCCTCCTGCGAGCGCGCGCCGTACCGCCGCAACGCCTCCCGTTCCCAGGCGGCCGCCACCGCGATGGCCTCCCCGTGCCGTCCGGCCTGCGCCGCGGCGAGGATCTCGCGGTGCGGGTCGTGAGCGGCTGCGACGGCCGACGCTCCACCACTGGTGCCGTGCGGCGAACGGGACGACGGCGACATGGTCGGGGCCGGCTCCGCGGGTCGGGCGGTCACATCGGACGGCGTCGCGGGGGTGGGGGAAGGACCCCCGCCGGGCGCGATCGCCGCGCCTGCCTGACCCGAAGGCCCCCATGTGCCCGAAGGTCCCCGTGTGCCCGACGGCACAGGCGGCGCCACCGGTGCAGGGCCCGCGGCTCCGGCCGGAGTCGGCCACGCACCGGGCGGCGTATCCACTCCCATGCGGCCCGACCGCCCGCCGTCGGTGGGGGCAGCCCCTGCCGGAGCCAGGGGCGCCGCCGGACCGACCGCCGCCGACGCCCCGGACGGCACGGCCGGCACGGCCGGCACGACACGGTCCGCAAGGCCGCCGGACAACGACGACGCCCCGAGCGGCGCGGAGGAGACCTCGACCGGCCCCGACGTCCCTGCGGGCGGCGTCGCTCCCTCCCTGAGCGACCCGGCAGGAGCCCCCGGGGCGGGAAGGCCGGCCGGCGGCGGCCACTCGCTCGGGGCCACGGCCTCGACCACCGGACCCGAAGGACCGGTGCCGGTCCGCGACTCGCTCGCCGGAGCGGTCTGTTCCGGCACCGTGGGCGCGGGACGGATGGGCGCCACAGGAAGGGGCGCCGCGGCCACCGGAAGCGACCCCGCCGGCACGCCAAGAGACGCCCCCGACCCCGGAAGCAGCCCCGGCGCCACAGGAAGTGGCGCGGACGCCCCCGGAAGCGACCCCGGCGCCACCGGCAGGGACGTCGCCGGGGCCCCGCCTCCAGGTCCCACCGGCCCGGCCGTCACCGGAGTCGGAATCCATCCACCCCCCGCCCCCTCCCCCGCGGGGCCGACAGCATGCGGTGGCGCCCCCGTCGGGGCGAGCAGCAGCGCGTCGCTTCCCGCCGTGCGCGCGGCCGCCTCCTCGTGAAGCTGGGCCAGGGACGGACGGGCGCCCGTGCGCCAGATCGTGGCGAAGGTGCGCAGGTACTCCGGTGTGGCGGGCTCGCCACGGCGAGGGGCCGGGGCGACACGCCCGTACAGGAGCGGGCCGGGCCCGAGGGACAGGAGCCCGGGCGTGGCGGTCAGGCGTTGCCAGAGCTCCGCCTCCACGACCAGGTCCGCCACCACCGTCGTCGTCCCCGGGCCGCGCACCGCGAGTTCGGCCGCCAGCCAGTGCCACGGCAGCCCGGTGTAGCGCAGCGTCGTCGACGTCGTGCGGGCGAGCGCCAGATGCGGCAGGTGCTGGCGGCGGTCCAGATGGACCTGGCCCGCGAGGTAGACCGCCATCGGCCCCGGCGTCGCCGCGGCCGCCCGCAACCGGGTCAGAACGGTCTGCGGGTCCAGCGGGTCGGCCAGTTCGACCACCGTCGCCGACGGCGTGCCGGTCAGCACGCTCGGGGGCACCGCCGCCAGCGCCGGAAGCACCGACGCCGCGTCCATCGCCCTGCCCCGTCCGGTCGGCGCAGCCGCCAGCAGCACCGCCGTACCCACCGTGTCCACCTCGTCGCTCACCACAGCAGCACCGTAACCCGAGAGCCGGTGGCCGATAATCGGCGGGCCGTTGGCATATGTCAGAAGCACCACCGGATCGAGTGTTGCCAAATCGCTTACGGCCTGCGTCAGCCTGTGCAACAGTCGTGTCCGGGCCTTGTTTTCCACACCTGGCCGCGCCGCGCCTGTATCGGAGTACGACATGCCGTCCCATCTGTTCGCGGACCGTCCCGCCCAGCCGCCGGAGCCCGGCATGGTGGACGCGTTGATCTCGCAGACACGCCGTCTGCGCGGTGACGTGGACGCCGTGCGCCGGGACGCCGTACTGGACGAGGACGACCCCCGTAACCGCTGGCAGCGCGCCCTGTGCGATCTCGCGGTGCACCAACTCGACGACCTGGGCTCCCACTTGAGCCAGCTCAAGGTCGGCCTCCCCGACGAGCTGCCCACCACGCCCGGCTCCGCCCCGGAGAGCGACACCGGCACCGGCTTCCCGTCCGAACCGGGCGCCGCCTACGGCGATCCCGCCCCGGCGCCCACCGGTTCCCTGCTGAGCCGTGTGGGCAGCGCCGAGTGGAATCTGCTCACCGACGAGGTCAGCTGGTCCGAGGAGCTGTTCCAGATCTTCGGCCGCGCCCCGGAGAGCGGCCCCATGTCGCTCGACGAGCTTCCGTCGATGGTCTTCGCCGAGGACCAGCCGCTGCTCCAGGCGATGGTGACGGACTGTCTGATCGACGGGAAGCCGATCGACGGCGAGTTCCGGATCGTCCGCACCGACGGCCGGGTCCGTACGCTGCACATGATGGGCGAGCCGGTCCTCGACGAGGACGGCTGCACCGCCTCCATGTGGGCCGTTTTACGGGACGTCAGCGAACTGCGCCGCAGTGAGCGCGCGGTCCGTGAGTCCCGTGACTCGCTCCAGCGCCGTCGGCACATCGAGCGCACGGAGCACCGAGTCGCCGTCGAGCTCCAGGAAGCCGTGCTCCCGCCCTGGCGCGGTTCGCTCAGCTTCGCCCACGGCGGCCCGGGCGCGCCGCTCGACGTGGCGGGCCACTACCTGCCCGCCTCGACGACCGGTCTGATCGGCGGCGACTGGTACGACGCGCTCGCCCTCCCGGACGGGGACGCGCTGCTGACGGTGGGCGACCTGACCGGGCACGGCGTCTCCGCCACCTCCTCGATGGCCATGCTCCTCGGCGCCCTGCGCGGCATGGCCGTGGCCGGGATCCGGCCGGGCGCCCTGATGAGCCATCTCAACCAGCTCCTTGAAACCGCCGTGCAGCCGGCCCTCGGCAGCGCGATGTGCTGCCGTTACGACCCGGCGGGCCAGACGCTCTCCTGGGCGCAGGCCGGTCACCCCGCCCCGCTGCTCTTCCGCGACGGGACGGGGCGCGCCCTGGCCCGGCCCGACGGTGTGCTCCTGGGAGCGACGACCGGGGCCGCGTACGAGGAGGCCGAAGTCCGGCTGCTCCCCGGTGACCTGCTGATCCTGCACACGGACGGGCTGACCCGGGGTACGGGCGGCGCGCAGGACGACTCGGGCACGCGGCGCCTGCTCGCGCTCGCGCCACGACTGGCCGGGGCGCGGGACGCGCAGGACTGCGTACGCGCGGTGGTCGAGGAGTTCGGCGAGGCCCCCCGTGAGGACGACGCCTGTGTGATGGTGGTCCGGGTCGGTCGGTAGGCGCGCGACCGCGCCTCGGTGGGCATACCGGCGATCGCCGGTGTGCCCTTTCTCTCGTACGTACGGGGATGGCCGCCCTGGTGCTGGCGTACGGTGCGGGTGCCGCGGGTCGCCCCGGGTGCCGGTGCGGTGGGACGGGCGGCTCAGACGTCGCCGAACCCGGGGCGCTTCGTCGCGGGCCCGGGCAGTGCGAGCGCGATCTCCTCGCGCAGGTCCTCGATCCGGGCGTAGCCCGCGTACTGCCCGGTCAGCCGGTACATCTCGCGGAGCCGGTCCCAGGTGCGGTGCGAGGAGGTCTCCCCCATCGACACCAGCGCCAGCCGGGCGTACCGGTCGGCCTGTTCCGGGTCGTCGGCGATGAAGCACGCCGAGGCGAGCGAGATGTAGTCGAAGAGCTTGGAGCGGTTGTGGCCGCTGCGGCGGAGTTCGAGCGCCAGCTTGGCGTGGCGCTGCGCCGGTACCGCGGCCGCCGGATCGTGCTCGGCGAGGGTGCGGTAGGCGAGGGCCTGCATGCCGTGCATGTCCGCCTCGTCGAAGTTCTGCATCCAGCTCGGCGGCTTCTCGTTGTTCCGGTCGGAGACGAAGAGCTCCTCGGCCTCGCCGAGGGTCCGCCTCATGGCCTGCCCCTTGCCCATCGACGCCTGCGCCCACGCCTCGATGGTCTGCAGCATCGCCTGGGTGCGCGGCAGGACTTCCTCGCCCGAGCCGGACTTGGCGAGCTTCATCAGGTCGAGGGCCTCGTCGGGCCGGCCGAGGTGGACCATCTGCCGGGCGGCGCGGGAGAGCGCCTCGCCCGCGCGAGGCCGGTCGCCGCCCTCGCGGGCCGCGTGGGCGGCGATGACGAAGTACTTCTGGGCGGTGGGTTCGAGGCCCACGTCGTGGGACATCCAGCCGGCGAGGACCGCCAGATTGGCGGCGACGCCCCACAGGCGCCGCTGGAGGTGGTCGGGGTGGCGGTAGGCGAGCATGCCGCCCACCTCGTTGAGCTGGCCCACGACCGCCTTGCGCTGGAGGCCGCCGCCCCGGGAGGCGTCCCAGGCGCGGAACACCTCCACCGAGCGCTCCAGTGCCTCGATCTCCTCCGACCCGATGGGGGCGGCCTCGTAGCGGTCGAACCCGGCGGGGTCGGCGTGGAGGGGATCGGTGCCACGCGGGAGGTCGGTCTTGCGTGCGGGGTCGGTGTGGAGCCAGTCGTGCATGGCGTTGCTGAGTGCGGCGCCCGCGGTGAGTGCGGCGCCCGCGCCCACCAGGCCGCGTCGGTTGAGCATGAGGTCCATTCCCGTGAATTCGGTGAGGACCGCCGCCGTACGCTCGGGCGCCCACGGCAGCCCGTCAGGGTTGTCGTCATTCCTGACGTTCTGCCGTTTCCCGGCGCGCCCGTGTCGTACGAACCCGAGGTCCTCGATGGTCACGACACGGCCGAGTCGCTCGGTGAACAGTGCTGCCAGCACCCGCGGAACGGGATCGCGCGGGGTCTCCCCCATGTCGATCCACCGCCTCACCCGCGAGGTGTCGGTCGCCAGCTGGGGGTGGCCCATGGCCGCCGCCTGCCGGTTCACGAGTCTCGCGAGTTCGCCCTTGGACCAGCCGGTGAGGCCGAAGAGGTCCGACAGGCGGGTGTTGGTTTGTCCGGTCACGTCTAAGCCCCCAGGTTCTCGGCTGAGTTGACAGTAACCCCGTGTCATAGGGCTGGCGACTATTCGCCAGGGTTCGCCAGGGTGCGCCCGATGTTCCGCCACCCGCGCCCGGGTGTCGGGTAGGAACGCGCCACCCCGCCTTGGCAACCGGCCCTCATTCCCCAGGGTGCGGACCGGAGGCCGGGCGGGGCGACGCACGCAACTCGTCGGCACACGAAGGGATCTGTCTCCTCCATGTACACAGCATCGTCCTCCGTGTCCGCCCCGCCCCGGCCGCAGCACCGTTCCGTGCCGGCCGGCAGCGGACCGTATCTCGCCCCCGCGGCCCAGCCCGTACGGGCCCGGCGCTGGCCGGGGGGTGTGACCCAGCCGCCCAGCGGGAGAATCGATCTGTCCGGCCCGCAGGGCGCGCAGGTGCGCATGGCCATCGCGTCCGTCCACCGGATCTGCCCGGAGTTCAACCCGGTGCAGGTGCTGCGGCGCAGTGGCCGTTCGGTCCTGATCGTGGGCACGACCGGGCGGACGACGGCGGTCGCGAAGTGTTTACTGGACCATTCCCCCGCGTGGGTCGAGCGGTTCCAGCACGAAATAGCTTCTTACCGCGCCTTCGTCCGGCACCGCCCGCCGGTGCGCGCTCCGCGGCTCATCGCCGCGGACCCGGAGAACTGCGCGCTGGTGATCGAGCGGATGCCGGGACGGGCGGCGGCGCTGACGCGCCACCCCGTGGAGGCTCCGCCCCGGGCGGACATCCGTGCGGCGCTCGGTGCGATCGCCCGGCTCAACGCCTGGCGTCCGCCGGCCGGGACCTTCGACGCGCCGCTCGACTACGGGACGAGGATCGCGCGCTACCACGAGCTGGGCCTGTTCACGGACCGTGACCGGGACGATCTGCAGAAGCTGCTGCACGGTCTGGCGCACGCGGGCGGCCGCCAGGGCATGGGCCAGTTCTGCCACGGCGACGCCCTCCTCTCCAACATCCTCCTCTCCCCCACGGGCCCGGTCCTGGTCGACTGGGAGCACGCGGGCTGGTATCTGCCCGGGTACGACCTGGCGACGCTGTGGGCGGTGCTGGGTGACGCTCCGCCGGCCCGGCGTCAGATCAGCCAGCTGGCGCAGCAGGCGGGTCCGGCGTCGCGGGACGCCTTCCTGGTGAACCTGATGATCGTGCTGACGCGGGAGATCCGTACGTACGAGACGGCGGTGCAGCGCACCATCAAGGAGGCGCCGCCCGCCGGTTCCGTTCCCGTCCCCTCCGGTGCGGTCTCGCCCGGTGAGGAGCAGCGGCTGCTGCTGCGGCGGCTGCACGACGACTGCGCCATGGCACGGCGGGCCGTGCGCGCCGCGGTCGGCACGCGTTGACGGCGCGGCACGCGTCGACGAGAGGACAGGCGTCGACGGCGCGCGCACGCCGGCCGGTTCCACGGGGGATCGCTCGTCGCGCCCGGTGCCGACACACCGGGCGCGAGGGGCGTCATCGATTCCGGGCGCCGCCCGGCACCGGCATTGGTCCACTCCACTGACGCGCCGCAGGCCCGGGCCATGGCGTCGCGAAACTCCGTGAGATGGCGTCTGACATGGGGAATCCCGTGTCGGACAGGGTGATTGACGGAAGGTCGGTGAGCCGATACCCCTGTACGGGTTCGGCCACCGCACGCCCCTCACTCCCCCGTTCCGGAGGCTGCCTTGCACCGTTCCGCCGCACGCAGACGTGTCCCTGGAGCGGTGTGCGCCATGGCGTCCGCCGCTCTGCTGTCGCCCCTCTTCGTCGCCGCCCCCTCCGCCACCGCCGAACCGCGGGAGCCTGCCTCGCTCCAGCGCCAGTTCGCGGCGGCCGCCGCCCGCCAGGGCGTGCCGGAGAGCCTCCTCCTCGCCGTGTCGTACCTCCAGTCGCGGTGGGACGGGCACGGAGGGGCGCCGAGTGTGACGGGCGGCTACGGCCCGATGCACCTGACGGACGCCGTGACCGCGCTCGCCCAGGCCCCGCACCACTCGCACGGGGAGGAGGACGCGCGCGGCGACGACTCCCGTACCCCTCGTCATGGCGCGGAGGCGCGGACCCCGCTGCCGACGGCCGCCGATCTCCCCGCCCGCCTGAAGACCCTGGACCGTGCGGCGGCCCTGTCGGGAATCCCCGCCGAGGAGCTGCGGACGAGCACCGCGGCGAACATCGAGGGCGGGGCCGCGCTGCTCGCCGCGGCCCAGCGGGAGTCGGGCCGGCCGCTCAGCGCCGACCCGGCCGACTGGTTCGGGGCGGTGGCGCGCTACTCCGGCGCGGACGACAGGGCGACCGCGACGACGTACGCGAACGACGTGTACGACATCATCCGCGGCGGTGAGACCCGTACGACCGACAGCGGTCAGGTGGTCACGCTGGCCGCCGACGCGGACATCGCCCCCGCGACCGGGCAGGTGGAGTCCCTCGGGCTGCGGACCGCCGAGGCCGGAGGGACGGAGTGCCCCCGGACGGTCGCCTGCGAGTGGATCCCGGCGCCGTACAAGGAGTTCGGTGACGGGGACTACGGCAACCACGACAAGGCGAACCGGCCCGCGTCCCAGTCCATCGACTACATCATCGTCCATGACACCGAGGCCGCCTGGGACGTCACCCTGAAGCTGGTGCAGGACCCGACGTATGTGTCCTGGCAGTACTCGCTGCGTTCGTCCGACGGGCACATCGCCCAGCATCTGCCGCTCAAGGACGTCGGCTGGCACGCGGGGAACTGGTACGTGAACGCCAAGTCGGTGGGTCTGGAGCACGAGGGGTTCCTGACCTCGCCCGACTCCTGGTACACGGAGGCGATGTACCGGACGTCGGCGCGCCTGGTGCGTCATCTCGCCAAGCTCCACGACATCCCGCTGGACCGGCAGCACATCCTCGGCCACGACAACGTGCCGGGCACGGTCGCCTCGACGATCCGGGGCATGCACACGGACCCGGGCCCGTACTGGGACTGGGCGCACTACTTCCACCTGCTGGGACGTCCGTTCACGCCGAGCGCGGGCCCGGACGCGGGGGTGGTGACGATCCGGCCGGAGTACGCCGAGCACCAGCCGGTGTACACCGGCTGTGTGAAGGCCGGCCAGGCGTGCGCCCCGCACGGCAGCGGCGCGGTCCGGCTGCACACCGCGCCGGGCGCGGACGCCCCGCTGGTGAACGACGTCGGTCTGCGGCCGGGCGGTCAGGACTCGACGACCGGGGTGAACGACACCGGGGCGCGGGCGTCGACCGGCCAGCAGTACGCGGTGGCGGAGCGCCGGGGTGACTGGACGGCGATCTGGTACCTCGGGCAGAAGGCGTGGTTCCACAACCCGAAGGCGGAGCCGACGGCGGTCGGCGCGCGGGGGTGGGTGCTGACCCCGAAGGACGGTGCCGCGGAGATCCCGGTGTACGGGCGCGCCTATCCGGAGGCGTCGGCGTATCCGGCCGGTGTCCCGGTCCAGTCGGTGTCGCCGTTGCCGTACAAGCTGCTCGCGGGGCAGCGGTACGTGGTGGGCGGCCGCACGCCGGGCGAGTACTACTTCGCGCCGGTGTTCGATCCGACGGGACACAAGGTCGTGCGAGGCCAGGAGGAGTACCACGAGATCCAGTTCGGGCACCGGGTCGCCTTCGTGAAGGCCGCCGACGTGCGGGTTTCCCGCGCCTGAGGCCGGTGACGGGGAAAGGTCTCGGGGTGTCGCCGGGCGGGAGGCCCGGCGACACCCCTCGGCGTTGGTATGACTAATACGGGTGCGGCGTGGGCGCCTCGTACGGAGGGTAGGGCTCGACGGACATCGCCCGTCCTCAGCGAGAGGCACCGCACGCATGGCTCAGCCCTTCGTACTGCCGGATTTCTATGTCCCGTATCCGGCGCGGCTCAATCCCCATGTGGAGACCGCCCGCACGCACACCAGGGAGTGGGCGCGGTCGATGGGGATGCTGGAGGGCTCCGGCATCTGGGAGGAGCACGACCTCGAGTCCCACGACTACGCGCTGCTGTGCTCCTACACCCACCCGGACTGTGACGCCGAGGCGCTGTCGCTGGTCACCGACTGGTACACCTGGGTCTTCTTCTTCGACGACCACTTCCTGGAGACCTTCAAGCGCACCCAGGACCGGCCCGGGGGCAAGGCGTATCTGGACCGGTTGCCGCTGTTCATGCCGATGGACCCGACGGCCGCGACGCCCGAGCCGGTCAATCCCGTCGAGGCGGGGCTCGCCGACCTGTGGACGCGCACGGTCCCGTCCATGTCGCCGGCCTGGCGGTCCCGGTTCGCCGAGGCCACCGAGCATCTGCTGTACGAGTCGCTGTGGGAGCTCGACAACATCAACGAGGGGCGGATCGCCAACCCCGTCGAGTACATCGAGATGCGCCGCAAGGTCGGCGGCGCACCCTGGTCGGCCGGGCTCGTCGAGTACGCGGCCGGCGCCGAGGTCCCCGAGCAGGTGGCCCACTCCCGCCCGCTGCGGGTGCTGCGGGACGCGTTCTCGGACGCGGTGCATCTGCGCAACGACCTCTTCTCGTACCAGCGCGAGGTGGAGGACGAGGGAGAGAACAGCAACGGCGTCCTCGTGCTGGAGAAGTTCCTGGGCTGTACGACACAGGAGGCCGCCGACGCCGTCAACGACCTGCTGACCTCGCGGTTGCAGCAGTTCGAGAACACGGCTCTCACCGAAGTGCCGGGGCTCTGTCTGGAGAAGGGGCTGAGCCCGGGGGAGACGGCGGCCGTGGCGGCGTACGCCAAGGGACTCCAGGACTGGCAGTCGGGCGGCCATGAGTGGCACATGCGCTCCAGCCGCTACATGAACGAGGGTCTGGCGCCGGCCGGGCCTTCGCACCTCGACGGGGTGCTCGGCACGTCGGCCCTCGACATCAGGACGCTGTTCGGCCGGCCGGCGGCCTCGCGGCTGCGCTCGCTCTCCCATGTGCCGCACCAGAAGGTGGGGCCGTCGCTGCTGCCCGAGTTCGACCTGCCCTACCCTCTGTCGCTCAGCCCGCACCATCAGGAGGCGAAGCGCCGTTCGGAGGACTGGGCGGAGCGGATGGGGCTCCTGGACGACATCTGGGACCGTCCGATGATGGACGGCTTCGACCTCGCGCTGTGCTCGGCGGGGCTCGACCCGGACGCCACCCTGGAGGAGCTGGAGCTCAGCGCCGAGTGGCTGACCTGGGGTACGTACGGCGACGACTACTACCCGCTCGTCTTCGGCCGGCCGCGCAATCTGCTCGGCGCCAAGGAGTGCACCGAACGGCTCAAGGCGTGCATGCCGCAGGCCGATCCGGCGGCCGGGCGGGCGCTCGCCGTGAGCCCGATGGAGCGGGCGCTGGCCGACCTGTGGGCCCGCACGGCGGAGCCGATGGGGCCCGAGGCCCGAGCCCAGCTGCGCGCCGCCATGGACACCATGCTGGACAGCTGGATGTGGGAGCTGCACAACCAGGCGCAGCACCGGGTGCCCGATCCGGTGGACTACATCGAGATGCGCCGGCTGACCTTCGGCTCGGATCTGACGATGTCGCTGTGCCGGCTGCGGCACGCCGACGGGCTGCCGCCGGCCGTCTACCGCTCCGGCACGGTCCGCGCCCTGGAGAATTCGGCCGCCGACTACGCCAGCCTCCTGAACGACCTCATCTCGTACCAGAAGGAGATCGAGGTCGAGGGCGAGGTGCACAACGGCGTGCTGGTGCTCCAGAAGTTCTTCGACTGCGACTATCCGACCGCCGTGGCGATGGTCGACGACCTGATGCGGGGGCGCCTGCGCCAGTTCGAGCATGTGAAGAAGTACGAACTGCCCATGCTGTACGAGGACTTCGCCCTGGACGACGCGGGCCGCGCGGCGTTCGAGGCGTATGTGCGGGAGCTGGAGGACTGGCTGGCCGGCATCCTCAACTGGCACCAGGGCGTGCGCCGTTACCGTGCCGAAGACGTCCACACCGGAAGCGGTACGGCGCTGGCGCGACGCGGCCCGACGGGGGTCGGCACCTCGGCCGCGCGGCTGGCGGCGCTGTACACGCCGTAGCGCGCGGTCGGCAGGGCGCCGGAGACCCCGGCGCCCTGCCGAGCCCTGGGGGTCAAGAATCCCGCCCGCGCCGGGCCTCGGCCGTTACGTCCGCATCCACGCCGGGCGTCGGTCAGACCGGGCGGTGGCCGCGCAGCTGGTCGAGTTCACGGCGCTCGCGCTTGGTCGGACGCCCGGCGCCCCGGTCGCGGACGCCCGCCAGGGCGACGTGCTCGCGCGGGGGCGGCGGCGGGCTGTTGTCGACATAGGCGGTGGCGGCCACCGGCGGGCCCACCCGCTTGGTGAAAAGCTCCTTCACCTCGACGATCCGCTCCCGGCCGCCGTGGAAGAGGCGTACCTCGTCACCGGGCTTCACGGGCTGGGCGGGCTTGGCCCGCTCGCCGTTGACCTTGACGTGCCCGGCCCGGCAGGCCGCGGCGGCCTGCGAACGGGTCTTGGTGAGGCGTACCGCCCAGATCCAGCTGTCGACGCGCGCGCTCATCTGCCCCCGCTCCCCCGTCAGCCCTGCTGGAACAGCTCGGCCGGCAGCGGCTTGAGAAGCGCGTAGAGGTCGTCCGTGATCGGCCGGTCCCAACTGGCGATCGTCACCAGGACGTTGTCGCTGCGGTCGAACTGCACGCAGGAGATCCGGCTCTCGGAGAGCTTGACGCGGCGGACGATCAGCAGGTTGTCGCCCTGCATCACCGGCATGTCCTCGGTCTCCAGGGCCTCGACCGGCTCGTCGTTCTCCAGGGCCGCGAGAAGCTGCGCGACCTCGAAGGGGATCTGTCCGTCGCCCAGCTCGCGCGCCGGGGAGCCCTCCGGGAGGTTACCGATGATCATCGCGGGGCCGCGGCCGCCGAAGAGGTCGTAGCGCAGGAAGACGCCCTGGCAGGTGCCGTCGGGGGCGGGGAGGAGGCCGGCGCCGAGGTTGCCGGGCCAGTCCCCCGGGTCCATGGCCAGGACGTCGAAGTCCGGGCCCGCGGGTGTGGCGGCGCTGCGGCGGCGGAGGAAGGACATACGGCCATGGTACGTGCCCGGGCGCGCGACACGGCGCGCCGGGGCGGGTCCGGCGCCGCCCGCCTCCGCGCCCGTTCCGGCCCGCGGCCCGACGCCCCGGCGGCGGGCCCGCCGACCCCTCCGACGGTGACCGGTAGCGGCGGCGCGGTCGCGCAGAGTGGTGTCCGGGGGCGTCGGCGGCCGTCACACGGAGGTGCGGGAGGCGCGCTCCGCGAGCCGGCGCAGCACGGCCAACGACTCCTCGGCCCTGGCGTGTTCGACGAAGAGGTGGTCGTGGTGGAAACCGGCCACGACGTTGCAGCTCAGGCCCGCGTCGGCGAGTGCCCGGGCGACCGCCGCCGTCAGCCCCACCGCGTCGAGCGCGGAGTGCACCCGCAGCGTGATCCATCCCGCCACGTAGTCGTACGCCAGGCCGGCCCGGTCGGCCTCCTCCTGGCGTACGACCAGGGTGAGCCCCTCGGTCTCGGCGACGGTGGCGACCGGGGAGAGGCCCGCCGGGACGGGGCCGTCCACGGTGACGAAGACATAGCGGCCGGGGTTGAGCTCCGGCCGCATCCCGGCGACGAGCCGGGTCAGATCACGCTCTGCACTCATGATCACCACCCTAGGTGGCGTGGGACCGCCGGCGGGTGTGACGGGGTGTCAGGTCAGGTCGAACTCGCCCTCGCGCGCGTTGACCACGAACGCCCGCCACTCCGCCGGGGAGAAGATCAGCGACGGGGCCTCCGGCCGTCCTCCGTTGCGCATCGCGATGAAGCCCTCGACGAAGGCGATCTGGACGTCTCCCGCGCCCTGGCTCCCCGATCGCCAGTCGGCGTTGCTGAGGTCGAGTTCCGGCTTGTCCCAGCCCGCGAAGGCGTGCTGGGTGGTGGTGCTCTCCGCCACGTCCGTGCTCCTCCCGCATCCCGCATGGTCGTCGTCCCGGCTCAGCGTAGCGAGCGGCACCGGGGCCGGACAGACCTCACACCGTGGGGGGCCGGTCCGCGACGAGCCACAGGGAGAAGAACCGCGCGCCCCCTCCGTACGCGTGTCCGAGCGCCCTGCGCGCGCCGTCCACCTGGTGCTGGCCGACCGCATCCGGCGCGCACCTGTCCGGTGATCCCGGCCCGCCGCCGGGGCGGCGCGGCCGGGTGCGCCCATGACGACGCCACAGGAGCGACTACTGGGGTGGTGCTGACGGGGTCACGGCGGTCCGGGCGCCGGTGTCCCGGTGGGCGCAGGCCGCGACGGCGACCGCCGTGGCGGCGAGGGCGGCGCTGACCCACACCGCGTCCCGGTGGTCCCCCGTCGTCTCCGTCGCGGCGCCGGCGAGCAGCGGCCCCGCGAACGCACCGACATTCAGCGCGACGGTGGCGAAGGCCCCGCTCAGCGAGGGCGCGTCGGCGGCGACACGCAGGACGCGGTGGACGAGGGCCGACCCGATCCCGAACGACAGCCCGCCCTGGACCGTCGTCAGCAGGAACAGGGGCACGGCGTGCGTCCCCGCGAGGGCCAGCACCGCCCAGCCCGCGGGCAGAGCGCACAGGGCGAGCATCATGCCCCGGCCCAGCCGGCCGTCGGCGGAACGACCCGCTGTCCGCACGCCGGCGAGGGCGCCGATGCCGAAGGCGGCGAGCAGCCCGGGGACCGCGCCCGCCGACAGCCGCGCCACGTCGGTGGCGACGACGGCCAGATAGGCGAAGGTCGCGAACGTCGCCGCGTTGACCAGGATCGCGAGGACCAGTGCCGACCTCACCGCACGGGACCGCAGCGTGCGCGCTTCCCGCCCGACCGAGACGCCGTGCCGACCGGCGGCGTCGGCGGGCGCCGACCGCAGGACGAGCGCGAGCGCGGGCAGGCACAGCGCGGCGACGGCCCAGAAGACCGAACGCCATCCGGCCCAGCCACCGAGCAGAGCACCCGCGGGTACGCCGACGACACAGGCCAGCGTGACTCCCGAGAGCAGGATGGCGGTGGCCCGGGCCCGCCTGGCGGGCGCCACGACGCTGCTCGCGACGGTCATCGCCACGGCCAGGAACCCGGCGTTGGCGATCGCGGCGACGACGCGGGTCGCGAACAGCACGGCGAAGTCGGCCGTGACGGCGCCGACGACGTGCACGACGACGAAGGCGGTCAGGAAGACGGCCAGCGCCCGACGGCGTGGCCATCGCGCGCTCAGCACGGCCATCACCGGCGCTCCGGCGATCATGCCGACGGCGTAGGCGGAGGTGAGGCTCGCGGCGGCTCCGACCGGTACGGACAGGTCATGGGCGATACCGGGTACGAGGCCGGACAACATGAACTCGGAGGTCCCTTGCGCGAAAACGGCAAGGCCGAGGACGTAGAGGAACAGGGGCACGGGAACGGCTCCAGCGTGAGAGGTGCGGACATGAACATCCGCGCGCTGGACGTCGCACCACGTCACCTGTCGCAGGGGGCGGGAGCAGAAACCGGACCAGACGCACGGAGCGCGCGCCGGTCACTCACGGCGAAGCCGGCCGAGGACCTGATCGGTCCTCGGTCAGACCACGCGGCGCCGCCGAGTGACCGGCGGCTCGGTTCTGTCCGACTCCGGGCTCGTCACCCGAGGCACGGTAGCCATGCCGGCACCGGCCATCAACCGGATTTCCGTCAGACCCCGAACTCGCGCAGAACGTCGAGGAACTCCGCCGGACGCGACGCGTGGATCAGGTGGCCGGCCTCGATGGTGACGTGCCGGGCGTCCGGGATGCGGTCGGCCGTCCACGCCTGCTGCTCCTGCGGAAGGTGGCTCTCCCGTCCGCCGCCGAGCACCAGGGTGGGAGCGGTGACGGCGGCCGGGCCCTCGCGCCAGGGCGGGTCCGGGTCGTTCAGCTGGGCGTCGGTCGCCGCGATCCGCCCAGTCGAAGCCGAGGGGGCCGTCCGGGCGGTCGACCGGGCCGCGCCGCAGGACGAGGCGGGGCCGATCCTCGGCGCTCCCCGACGATCACCGCAACGGGGTTCGCCCACAGCGCGATACGGTGGGGTGACCCCACCCCTGGCGACGAAGGATCAGCACCACCATGCCCGACACCCTGCGCGGCGACTGCGCGAACTGCTTCGGGCTGTGCTGTGTCGCTCTCCCCTTCGCCAGGTCGGCGGACTTCGCGGCGGACAAGTCCTCCGGCGATCCCTGCCGGAACCTCCAGGAGGACTTCCGCTGCGGGATCCACACCCGGCTGCGGCCGAGCGGCTACTCCGGCTGCACCGTGTACGACTGCTTCGGCGCCGGCCAGAAGGTCTCGCAGGTCACCTTCGGCGGGGTCTCGTGGCGTGAGGCGCCGGAGAGCGCGCGCCGGATGTACGAGGTCTTCCCCGTGATGCGCCAGCTCCACGAACTGCTGCGCTATCTCACGGAGGCCCTCGCCCTGCCGGCCGCCCGGCCCGTCCACGCCGGCCTGCGGGCGGCGCTCAACCGGGTCGAGGAGCTGACCCGGGGCACGGTGCAGGCCCTGGAGAAGCTGGACGTGGCACCGGTGCGGGCGGAGGTGAACCCGCTGCTGCTGAGGACCAGCGCGCTGGTCCGGGCGGCGGCCGGCGGGAAGACCAAGAACCGGCGGGGCGCCGACCTCATCGGCGCCCGGCTGCGCGGCGCGAAGCTGCGCGGCGCCGACCTGCGCGGGGCGTTGCTGATCGCCGCCGATCTGAGCGGCGCCGATCTCTCCCTGGCCGACCTCATCGGCGCCGATCTGCGGGACGCCGACCTGTCGGGCGCGGATCTGACCGGCGCGCTCTTCCTGACCCAGCCCCAGCTGAACGCGGCCCGGGGCGACGCCGCCACCCGCCTCCCCGCCGGCTTCGACCGCCCCTCGCACTGGGCCCGCTAGACGGGCTCCGGCACGTAGACGTACGGGGTCGTCGTGGTGAGGGCCGTGAAGCCCAGGCGCTGGAGGATCGGGCGGCTGGTGTCGGCCGCGTCGACCTGGACGTAGCGGTGGCCCCGCTCGGCGGCGAGGCGGGTGCGGAAGGCGACCAGGGCGCGGTAGAGGCCCCTGCCCCGCCAGGCTTCGACCGTGCCGCCGCCCCAGAGTCCGGCGAAGTCGGTGCCGGGGTAGAGCTCCAGGCGTGCGGCGCTGACCGGCTCCTGCCCGGCCATGGCCAGGACCGCGGCGACGGTGTCGGGGGCGGTGGCGAGCTGGTCGAGGAGCTGGCGGCCGATGTGCGCGCTGTCCCCGCCGAAGGCGCGGTCGTGGACCTCGGTCACGAGGGCGACCCCGGCCGCGTCGGTGACGGGCCGCAGCTCCACCCCTTCGGGCAGCTCCACGGCGGTGGACAGCGCCGCCGTCTCGGCGGCCATCAGGGTCTCCTGGTCCTCGGCGGTGAACCCGGCGGCGAGGAGCCGTTCGGCGAGGTCGGCCGGGCCGTCGTGGCCGTACACCTTCCACTCGAACGTGCGGCCGTGCTCGGTGTAGTGGCGGATCTGCCCGGCGATGGCGGCGTCGGCGTCGGTCTCGCCGAGTCCTGACCAGAGGACCCCGTTCCAGGTGTGCGCGGGCCCCGTCCGCCGCACGACCCGGCCGTCTCGTTCGACGCTGACGCCGGGGCCTTCGGGGTGGGCGCCGAGCCGCAGCTGCCGGTCGTACAGGGCGCGTACCGCTTGGTGATCGAGGCAGTCCATGGGGGCACTTCAGCATCGGCCGCCGGAGCCCGCAAACGAGTTTCGGGGCTCCGGCGGCCGCGATCGCGCTTCCCGCTACACCGGGGAGTGGCGCAGCGGGGTGAGCTGTTCGATGTCGTAGCGGCGGCGCAGCTCCTCCACGGCCGCGTGGTCGACCTCTCCGCCGGAGCCGAGGATCTCCATCAGCTCCTCGAAGTACCGCTCGTGGTCCGGTGGCGGGGACGCCTGGAACAGCATGCGCGCGGGCTCGCCGGTCGGGTTGGCGAAGGCGTGCGGGCAGCCCGGCGGTACGAGGATCAGGGTGCCGGGGGTGGCCCGCACCGCCCGCTCGCCGGAGGCGGACTCCCAGTCGCGCCAGCGGTCGGGGGTGCGCACCAGCGGTTCGAAGGCGAGGACGTCCAGCTCCCCTTCGAGGACGTAGAAGAGTTCCTCGCTGTGGCCGTGGGTGTGGGCGCCGACGTCGAACCCGGGCGGGACCTCGACCTCGAAGGTGGAGGCGGTCGGCGTGTGCTCCCCGGTGACCTTGAAGGTGACCCGTTGCGCGGCGGTCGTGAGGGTCTTCCCGTGTCCGGGCGGCACGACGAGCCCGTCGCGCGCCTGAATGGCTGTCATCCGGCTGTACGTCCTTTCACCAGGTCACGGGCAGGGTCTCGGGGCCCCGGATCAGGGCGCCGCGCTGCCACTGGATCTCCGTCTCGGGCACGGCGAGGCGCAGTCCCGGGAAACGCTTCCACAGCGAGTCGAGGAGGATCTCGGACTCGATGCGGGCCAGGGCGGAGCCCGGGCAGTAGTGCGGGCCGTGGCCGAAGGCGACATGGGGGTTGTAGTCGCGGTCGAAGTCCAGCCGCTCGGGGTCGGCGAAGACGTCCGGGTCGCGGTTGGCGGTCAGGTAGGAGACGTAGACGGGGTCGCCGCGCGGGATGAGCACGCCTCCGACCTCGACGTCCTCCATGGCGATGCGGGACAGGCCGACGGCGTTGCGGTGCGGGATGTAGCGCAGGAGTTCCTCGACGGCCTGGGGCAGCAGGTCCGGTTCGGCGCGCAGCCGGGCGAGGTGGTCGGGGTGGGTGAGGAGCGCGTACACCATGTTGGCGCTGTTGTTGCGTACCGCGTGCCCGCCGCCGATCTGGATGAGGACGGCGAGGCCGACGGCCTCGTGCTCGTCGAGGGTCGCGTCGTCGACGGCGTCCGCGAGGACGGCGACGAGGGTCTCCTTGCCGGTGCCGTGGCTGCGGCCGATGAGGTCGGTGAAGTACTGCCCCATCTCGGCCTTGGCCTTCTCGCTGGCGTCGTGGCCGGCGCCGGCGGAGATGATCGTGTCGGACCAGTGGGCCATCAGCGGCTGGTCGTCCTCGGGCACGCCCATGAGTTCGCTGACCATGGCGAGCGGGAAGGGCCGGTTGACCATCGCCATGAGGTCGGCGGGGGCGCCGTGTTCCTCCATCGCGTCGAGCAGGCGGTCCATGGTGGCCTGCGCGTGGTCGCGCAGGGACCGCAGGGCGCGGGCGCTGAAGGCGCGGGCGACCACGCGGCGCATCCGGGTGTGGTCGGGCGGGTCGGCGAAGCCGACGGCGCCGTCCATCGGGATGAAGTGGGGGGCGAGCCGGGTGACCTGGCGTCCCCAGACGGCCTGCCGGCTGAAGCGGGGGTCGACGGAGACGAACTTGACGTCCTCGTAGCGGGTGACGAGCCAGGCGTGGCCCTCGCCGTGCGGGAGGCGGACGCGGGTGACCGGGTCCTCGTGCAGCAGCCGGGCGAGCAGGGGGTCGAAGTCGAGGCCGGTGAGGTCGGGCACGGCCCAGAAGTGGACCTGGGGGACATCGGCGGACTCGGCGGTGACAGTCGTGGTCATGGGGCGGCCTTCGCGGGTGCGGGGGCGGGTGCGGTGCTCTCGGGGGTCTCCGCGACGGTGGTCGCGGCGGCGTGGGAGGGCATGCGGGAAGCCCCTGCACACGGGCGTGGCCGGGGGGCGGTGGCAGCAGAACGGCGCAGAACGGGCATGTCCGTCATGGTGGGGCACGGGGTGCGAGGTGGAAACCCCGGGCGTCCACCCGGGGCACCACACTGCGCCGTAAGGGTCAGACCCGGTCGGCGACGATCATCAGATAGTGGAAGCTGCCTTCCTTGTACGCGGTCAGGAACGGGTCCTCGATCCCGGTGGCCACGGAGCACCGCGCCCGCAGCTCCCAGTACGGAATCGTGGCGGCGGTCAGGTCGATGACCTCGATGGGCACGAGGTTGTTCTCCGCGAGCGCCTTGAAGTAGGCGCTGCGGGGGTGGATGTTGCAGGTGTAGTGCTCGTCGATACGGCTGACGGCCTTGGAGCGCAGACCGGTGACGTCGTTGGAGCAGCCGGTGACGCAGACGTACCGGCCGCCGCGGACCAGGAGCCGCGAGAACTCGTCGAAGAGCTCGTAGAGGTCCACGTACATCGTGGTCTCGTTGGTCCAGACGGCCTGGCGGGAAGCGGTGGCGAAGCCGGTGTCCAGCATGTTCCGGAAGTGGAACCTCACCCGGTCGGCGACGCCGCGCTTCTCCGCCTGCGCGTTGGCGAAGTCGACCTGGTACTCGGAGATCGACACGCCGTCGACCTGGCAGCCGAAGCGCTGCTCGGCCATGATGCTGGTCCCGCCGCGCCCGGAGCCGGCGTCGAGGAGCCGGTCGTTCGGGGTGCGCTCGCCCAGGTGGTCGAGGAGCAGGTCGGCCTGGGCGGTCTCCAGGCGGTGGAGCTCCTGGATGATCCGGGCGTCGCGGGTGTCCTCCGGGCCGGTGAGGACCGAGGGGTCGTAGTCGCCGATGCCGTAGTGGTGGTGGTAGAGCCCGTCGATCTCGCCGAGTCTCAGGTTCACCGGGTCCTGCTGGTGGGTGTTCCAGTAGCGCGCCACGGACTCCTGGTAGGGCGTTCGCAGCACGGCGGATGGCGTGGACGTGGTCATGCGCGGGGTTCCTCACATGGTTCGGGGGAGGGATCTGTGGGGGCGGAGGGCGGTACGGCGTCAGTCCGTGCCGCGGTACCGGGCGCTGCCGGCGTGCCATTCACGGTTGCCGCCCACCCAGGCCCACGTTCCGGCCAGGAAGCGGGCCAGCTGCGGGGAGCCGGTACGGGCGAGGGCGGCCGCCTCGGCCTCGTACGTGTGCATCAGCTCGTCGTGGATCAGGACGCTCTGTTCGACCGCCTCCTCCATGGAGCACCGCTCCTCGGAGGCGATCAGCATGGGCAGGCTGAAGTCCGTGGGGTCTTCCTTGCCCATCGAGTACAGATCGTTCATCAGGACCGTCGCGGTGCCGGCCAGATTGAACACGCGGCGCACTCGGGGGTCGGAGAACTCCGCCATCGGCACCTCGTAGCCGGCGATGGCGTCGACCAGGACCATGCAGGGGACGAAGCTGTTCTCGTGGCGGTGCGTCAGGTACTCCCAGACGGGCGGTCGCTGCCCGGTGGTGTGCCAGACGCCTTCCTGGTTGTACGCGACGAACATGATGGCCAGCTCGTGACGGAGCCGGCGCACCTGGGTCGTCGAGGCGAATCCGGTGAGATTGGCCAGGGCGGAGCGCAGGGCCATCGCCACCGGGTCCTTGCGGACCGCCTCCTCCAGCTGGGGGGCGTAGCGCAGCGGGAGCTGGGCCTGGTCGATCACCGAGTGGCAGATCGCGAGGCGCTGGCCCAGCACCTCGTGCCGGGCCTCCTCCACCTCGCAGTCGACGATGTGGTCGTCGACCGCCCATTCGGACAGACCGCACTTGGCCGCCGCGAGGAGCCGCTCCGGGTCGTCCGTCTCGGGGTGCGCGAGCATCATCAGCCGGCCGAAGTTCGCCGAGCGGACCTTGTCGAGGTGGCCGGGGTAGATGCCGACCTCCTCCGCCCACAGGACCAGGCGCTCGTTGACCAGTTCGCCCAGGGCGGGGTCGTCGCGTGCCGCGGGCGGGCAGTACAGCGTCGGCACGCCCTTGGGCGGGGGCGTGCCCGTGGCCGGGGTGGCGGGGGCGGGCCCGGCGGCCGCGCCGGTGCCCACGCGTTCGGCGAGGCGGGCCGCGGAGGTGCCGAGACCGGTGGGCCCACCGAGCGCGGGGACGGTGGGCACCGGTGGGCCGGACGCCCCGGGCGCCTCGGTCCCCGGGGCGGCTGATCCGCCGGAGACAGGAGAGACAGAGGAGAGGGGAGAGCGCGGGATCAGGACACGGGCGGCCGAGGTTCCCAGCCCCGTGGGGCCCGGCGCGAGCCGTGTCACGGCGAGCCTCAGCCGTCTCCCGCCGGAGGGCGCGGGCGAAGGCGAGGGCGGGGCCGGGTCGAGCGACGCGGTCGGCTCGGGAGGCCCGAGCAGCTCGGGCCTCCCCGGTCGTACCGGGTCGGAGAGCACCGCGTCGATCAGCGCCGCCACGTCGTGGGAGCCGGCCGCGGCGGCCATGCGGGAGAGCACGGACACGGCTCAGCCCCCGTACGCGCGCGGCCGGCGCACCGGACGGTGACGGTCAGGCACGCGGACGCACCTCGACGTTCTCCAGGATCCCGATCGCGTCGGGGACCAGTACGGCCGCGGAGTAGTAGGTGGAGACGAGGTAGGAGATGATCGCCCGCTCGTCGATCCCCATGAACCGGCAGTTGAGGCCCGGCTCGATCTCGTCGGGCAGACCGGTCTGGTGCAGGCCGATAACGCCTTCGTTGGTCTCGCCGGTGCGCATGGCGATGATCGAGGAGACCTGGTGCTCGGTCACGGGGATCTTGCCGCAGGGCAGGATCGGCACCCCGCGCCAGGCCGGGATGTGGTGGCCGTCGACGTCCACCGAGCCGAGGGTGATCCCGCGCTTGTTGCACTCCTTGCCGAAGGCGGCGATCGCCCGGGGGTGGGCAAAGAGGTACTGGGTGCCGCGGCGCATGCTCAGCAGGTCGTCGAGGTCGTCCGGCGTGGGCGGTCCCGAGTGGGTCTGGATGCGCTGGTCGAAGTCGGTGTTGTGGAGCAGCCCGAACTCCCGGTTGTTGACCAGCTCGTGCTCCTGGCGCTCGCGGAGCTCCTGGATGGTCAGGCGCAGCTGCTGCTGCGTCTGGTTCATCGGCTGGTTGTAGAGGTCGGCGACGCGGGTGTGCACCTTGAGCACGGTCTGGGCGACGCTCAGTTCGTACTCGCGCGGCCTGGGTTCGTAGTCCGCGAAGGCGCCGGGCAGCGGGACCTCGCCGACATGGCCGGCGCTGAGCTCGATGGCGGCCTCCCCCGCCCTGTTGGTGGGCCGGTGGAATCCGTTGGCCCCCAGGCCCTGGACATGGGCGCGCAGGTTCTCGTACTGGTCCGCGACGGCCTGGTACGCCGTCTGGGGCAGGGCCAGGATCGTCACCCCGGTCGCGGCCTTGGCGGTGAACTCCCATTTGCCGTCGCCGGCGAGGACCTGGCCGCCGAAGGTGTCGCCGTCGCCGAGCCGGCCGAGCAGGGTCTCGTCGCCGTACTTTCCGGTGCCGATCTTCTCGACCTTGCCGTGCGCGATGAGATAGACGTGGTCGGCCTTCTTGCCCGAGTGCACGATCACCTGGCCGGGCTCGTACTCCTTCTGGACGAACCGGTCGGCGAGCGCGCCGAGCGCGGTCGGGTCGGCGAAGCCGCGCAGCAGGGGGAGTTCGGCGAGTTCGGCCGGGATGACCTCGACCTTGGAGCCGCTCTTGACGAAGGTGACGCGGCCGTCGCCGACGACGTACGAGAGCCGCCGGTTGACGCGGTAGGTGCCGCCGGGCGTGTGGATCCAGGGCAGTTTGCGCAGCAGCCAGCGGGAGCTGATGCCCTGCATCTGGGGTTCGGACTTGGTGGTGGTCGCGAGGTTGCGCGCCGCCGCCGTGCTGAGGCTGATCTGGACCTGGCGTACCTCGGCGGAGGGGGCGGGCGCCGGGGCGGCCGCCGGCTCTGTGTCGACCGACATGGGGGCTCCGTTCTGAAGCTTTCGACTTTCGTCACTCTGCGCGTACAGATGTAACGCATCGTTGCCGCTGTCATATGCACCTGGCGCGGCCGTCCCGGAGCACGCGGTCGGGAGGGAGCGCCCCTCCGGCACCTCGCGCGCTCCGCCGTTCGAGCAGGCGTACGCGTACAAAAACCCGTTCCGCCCCCTTGCCAAGGACGGGGCCCGGCCGGATTTACTGATCCCGCAACGCATCGACCGAATGATCGGTCGCCCGATTCACGTCACGGGCGGCGGCACAGGACGGGACGGAGTACGGCGCATGACGGAGCTGCTGGACCGGGGCGAGCGACTCGGACGTGAGGAGTTGGAGGCCCTCCAGCTGGAGCGGCTGCGCGCCACGCTCCGGCACGCGTACGAGAACGTGGACTTCTACCGGCGGTCCTTCGACAAGGCGGGGCTGCGCCCCGAGGACTGCCACTCGCTCGCGGACCTCGCGCGGTTCCCGTTCACGGCCAAGACGGACCTGCGCGACCAGTACCCCTTCGGCATGTTCGCCGTCGACCGGTCGCGCGTCCGGCGCCTCCACGCCTCCAGCGGCACCACCGGCCGCCCGACGGTGGTCGGCTACACCGACGGCGACCTCGACATCTGGGCGGACGTGGTGGCCCGCTCGATCCGCGCGGCCGGCGGCCGCCCCGGCCACCGGGTCCATGTCGCGTACGGGTACGGGCTGTTCACGGGCGGCCTCGGCGCCCACTACGGCGCGGAGCGGCTCGGCTGTACGGTCATCCCCGCCTCCGGCGGCATGACGGCCCGCCAGGTCCGGCTGATCCAGGACTTCGAGCCCGAGATCATCATGGTGACGCCCTCGTACATGCTCACGCTCCTCGACGAGTTCGAGCGCCAGGGGGTCGATCCCCGTACCACCTCGCTCAAGGTCGGCATCTTCGGCGCGGAGCCGTGGACGGAGGAGATGCGGCGGGAGATCGAGGAGCGGTTCGCCATCGACGCCGTCGACATATACGGACTGTCGGAGGTCATGGGCCCGGGGGTGGCGCAGGAGTGCGTGGAGACCAAGGACGGCCTCCACATCTGGGAGGACCACTTCTATCCCGAGATCGTCGATCCGTTCACGGGCGAGGTGCTGCCGGACGGCGAGGAGGGCGAGCTGGTGTTCACCTCGCTCACCAAGGAGGCCATGCCCGTCATCCGCTACCGCACACGGGACCTGACCAGGCTGCTGCCGGGCACGGCAAGGGTGTTCCGGCGGATGGAGAAGGTGACCGGCCGCAGCGACGACATGGTGATCCTGCGCGGGGTGAACCTCTTCCCCACCCAGATCGAGGAGATCGTGCTGCGTACGGCGGGGATCGCCCCGCACTTCCAGCTGCGGCTGACCCGTGAGGGGCGGCTCGACGCCCTGACCGTGCGCGCCGAGGCCCGGCCCGGGGCGACGCCCGAGCAGCGCGCCGAGGCGGCCCGGGCGATCGCGGTGGCGTGCAAGGACGGAATCGGGGTCTCCGTCGGGGTCGAGGTGGTCGACCCCGAGACGCTGGAGCGGTCGGTGGGCAAGATCAGGCGGATCGTGGACCTGCGGGCTCAGGACTCCTGATCGGAGAGCGCCGCGAAGCGGTCCCTGAGCTCCCGCTTGAGGATCTTCCCGCTGGCGTTGCGGGGCAGCTCGTCCACCAGGAGCACCCTCTTCGGCGCCTTGAAGTGGGCGAGCCTCTCCCGGGCGTGGTCGAGGAGTTCGGCCTCGGTCACCTCCCCGCGCGGTACGACCACCGCCGTCACCGCCTCGATCCAGCGCTCGTCGGGCAGCCCCACGACGGCGGCCTCCGCGACACCGGGGTGGGTGTACAGGACGTCCTCGACCTGGCGGGAGGCGACCAGCACTCCCCCGGAGTTGATGACGTCCTTCACCCGGTCCACGACGGTGAAATAGCCCTCGGCGTCGCGTACCGCGAGGTCGCCGGAGCGGAACCAGCCGTGGCGGAACGCCTCCTTGGTCTCCTCGGGCTTGCCCCAGTAGCCGTCGCACAACTGCGGTGAGCGGTAGACGACTTCGCCGGGGGTGCCGTCGGCGACGTCCTCGCCGTTCTCGTCGACGACCTTGGCCTCGACGAAGCGGACCGGCCGGCCGCAGGAGTCCATCCGGCCCTCGTGCTCGTCGGGCCGGAGGACGGTGGCGAGCGGGCCGATCTCGGACTGTCCGAAGCAGTTGTAGAAACCCAGTCCGGGCAGCCGTTCGCGCAGCCGCTCCAGAACGGGCACGGGCATGATCGAGGCGCCGTAGTAGGCCTTGCGCAGGGCCGACAGATCGCGGGCGGTGAAGTCCGGGTGCTGGGACAGGCCGATCCAGACGGTCGGCGGGGCGAAGAGGCTGTCGGCGCGGCCCTCCTCGACCAGGTCGAGGAGCACGGCCGGATCGGGTCCGTCGACGATGGTGTTCTCCGCGCCGACCGCGAGATAGGGCAGCAGGAAGACGTGCGTCTGCGCCGAGTGGTAGAGCGGCAGCGCGTGGACCGGCTTGTCGTCCTCGTGCAGGTCGAGCGCCTCGATGGCGCTGGCGTACTCGTGGACCAGCGCGCGGTGGGTCATCATCGCGCCCTTCGGCAGGGCGGTGGTCCCGGAGGTGTAGAGCAGTTGGACGTACTCTCGGGCGTCGCGGTCGGTGTCGTACGTGTCGGGCTCGGCGAGCGCGGTCAGGAGCGAGTCGTCCGTGTCGCGTAGCGCCTTACGGGCGAAGCCGTCCGGGACGCGGTCGGCGAGGCCGGGGTCGGTGAGGACCAGGGACGTCCCGGACTGCTCCAGGATGTACGCCAGATCCTCGCCGGTGAGGTGGTGGTTGACCGGCACATGGATCAGGCCGGCGCGCGAGCAGGCCAGGAAGGCGATCAGATACGCGTCGGAGTTGTGGCCGTAGGTCGCGAGCCGGGCGCGCTCGGCCAGCCCGTACCGCTCCCGCAGCACGGCGGCCGCGGTGGTCACGGCGGCGTCCAGTTCCGCATAGGTCCATGCGCGGTCGGCGTACCGTACGGCGATCCGGTCGGGGACACGCTGGGCGCTCATCCGCAGGACGCCGTCGACGGTACGGGTGAGAAGTCGTCGTTCCCAGGCGTGTCGTCGTTCCATGGCGTGATCCTCGGCCCGTCCCGAGGGCGGGTCAAGTGGGCCGGGGGACACCGGGTGGGCGGCGGAACGCTTCGACCTCGGATACCGAACGGGATGTTGACATTGCGGTGCTCGGCTGCGTGCATGGTCCGATCCGCCGTCCACGCCCCTCTGTCGGGAGGAACGTTGAACCTCCGTACCCGTCTGAAACAGCTGGCTCTCACCGGCGCGGCCCTCGCCACCGTCACCGCCTCGCTGCCGGCCGCCGCGGTCGCGGACTCCGGCGGCCGGCACCACCGACCCGCGGAGCGGGGCCTGTCGGCGGTCATCCGCTACACCGAGTACGGCATCCCGCACATCGTCGCAAAGGACTACGCCGGCCTCGGCTTCGGCACCGGCTGGGCGCAGGCCGCCGACCAGATATGCACCCTCGCCGACGGCTTCGTGACGGTGAACGGCGAACGCTCCCGGTACTTCGGCGCGGACGGGGCCCCGGACGGCTCGCTCTCCTCGGCCGCCACCAACCTCTCCAGCGACCTCTACTTCCGGGGGGTACGGGACGCGGGCACGGTCGAGTCACTCCTGAACCGGCCCGCCCCGTCCGGTCCGAGCGGTCAGGTCAAGGAGCTGATGCGGGGCTGGGCGGCCGGTTACAACGCGTGGCTCAAGGACCACCGGATCACCGACCCGGCCTGCGCGGGCGCCGCCTGGGTCCGCCCGGTCACCGGGCTGGACGTCGCCCGGCGGGGGTTCGCGGTCTCCGTGCTCGGCGGGCAGGGCCGCGGCGTCGAGGGCATCACGGCCGCCCGGCCGCCCGCCGCCGCGGCGCCCGGCTCGACGAGCGGCCCGGACCCGGCGCGTACGGCCGCCGCGGCCCGGGAGCTGTTAGCGGCCGAGAACGCCACCATGGGCTCCAACGCCGTCGCCTTCCACGGCAGTACGACGGCGAACGGGCGCGGACTGCTGCTCGGCAACCCGCACTACCCCTGGCAGGGCGGCCGCCGCTTCTGGCAGTCGCAGCAGACCATCCCCGGCGAACTCAACGTCTCCGGCGCCTCGTTGCTGGGCACGCCCGTCGTCAACATCGGCTTCAACGAGCGGGTGGCCTGGAGCCACACGGTCGCGACGGGTGTCACGCTCAACCTTCACCAGCTGACGCTGGACCCCGCCGATCCGACCTCCTATCTGGTCGACGGCACGCCGGAGCGGATGACCCGGCGGACCGTGACCGTTCCGGTGAAGGACGGCGGCACCGTCACCCGTACGCAGTACTGGACCCGGTACGGGCCGGTGGTCACCGGGCTCGGGCCGCAGCTTCCGCTGCCGTGGACGGCGACGACCGCCTACGCCCTGGGCGACCCCAACGCCGTCAACCTGCGCGGGTCCGACACCGCGCTCGGCTTCGGCAAGGCGCGCTCCACCGAGGACATCCTCCGCACGCTGCGCCGCACCCAGGGCCTGCCGTGGGTCAACACCATCGCCGCGGACTCTGCCGGGAACTCGCTGTTCACCCAGTCCCAGGTCCTCCCCCGGATCACCGACGAACTGGCCGAGCGCTGCTCCACCCCGCTCGGCAGGGCGACGTACCCGGCCTCCGGTGTGGCGGTCCTCGACGGCTCGCGGGGCGACTGCGCGCTCGGTTCGGACCCGGACGCCGTACAGCCCGGCGTCTTCGGCCCCTCGAAGATGCCGGTGCTGCGGAACGCGCCGTACGCGGCGAACTCCAACGACAGCGCCTGGCTGGCCAACGCCGACCGGCCGCTGACCGGTTACGAACGGGTCTTCGGCACCATCGGCACCCCGCGCTCGCTGCGCACCCGCGGCGGGATCGAGGATGTGGCGGCGATGGCAGCCGGGGGCCGGCTGACGGTGGCGGACCTGGAGTCGCAGCAGTTCGCCAACCGGGCTCCCGCCGGTGACCTGGCCGCGGCCGACGCGGCGCGGGCGTGCCCCTCGGTGCTTCCCGGGGACGAGGAAGCCTGCCGGGTGATCGGCGCCTGGGACCGCACGGTGGACACCGGCAGCCGCGGAGCGCTGCTCTTCGACCGGTTCTGGCGGAGGTTCACCGGTGGGGTGCCTGTCCCGGAGCGGTGGAAGGTGCCGTTCTCGGCCGCCGATCCGGTGCGTACCCCGCACACCCTGAACACCTCGTCGGCCGGCTTCGGCAAGGCGCTCACCGACGCGGTCGCGGAGCTGCGGGCGGCCCGGATCCCGCTGGATGCCCCGCTCGGCGCCCACCAGTTCGTGGTGCGCGGCGGCAAGCGGATCCCGGTGAGCGGCGGCACGGAGGCCCTGGGGATCTGGAACAAGACGGAATCGGTGTGGGATCCGGCGGGCGGCGGCTACACGGAGGTCGCGCACGGGACGAGCCATGTGCAGGCGGTGGGCTGGGACGGCAGCCGCTGCCCGGTGGCCCGCACCCTGCTGACGTACTCCCAGTCGTCCAACGTCCGCTCGCCGCACTTCAGCGACCAGACGGAGCTGTACGCGGGCGAGCACTGGGTGACGTCGCGGTTCTGCGAGAGGGACATCCTCGGCTCGCCGGAGCTGAGGGTCGTGCGCGTCAGGGGCTGAACGACAGGAAGACGAAGGCGGCGAAGATCGAGAGGTGGACGCCGCCCTGGAGGAGAGTGGCCCGTCCGGGCACCACGGTCAGGGCGCTCACCGCGGCGGTGAGCGCCAGCAGCACCATGTGCAGGGGGTCCAGGCCGAGCACCAGGGGCCCGGACAGCCAGATCGAGGCGAGCGCGATCGCCGGAATCGTCAGGCCGATGCTGGCGATCGCGGAGCCGTAGGCGAGGTTGAGACTGGTCTGCATCCGGTCCCTGCGGGCCGCCCGCACGGCCGCGAGGGTCTCGGGCAGCAGCACCATCAGGGCGATCACCACGCCGACGACGGCCTGGGGAAGGCCCGCCGACTCGACGCCGTCCTCGATGGTCGGCGAGACGAGCTTGGCGTTGCCGACGACGGCGACGAGGGCGAGGACCAGGAGACCGAGGCTGGTCCAGGTCTCCCGGACGGTCGGCGGCGCGGCGTGCACGTCCTCCGACTGGGGCGCGTCCTCGCCTTCGGGCGGGACCGGCAGGAAGTAGTCGCGGTGCCGGACGGTCTGGACGGTGACGAACACCGCGTACAGGCAGAGCGAGGCGACGGCGGCGAAGGCGAGCTGAGCGGTGGAGAACTCGGGGCCCGCGTGGCTCGTGGTGAACGAGGGCAGCACCAGCGTCATGGTGGCGAGGGTGCAGACGGTGGCGAGCGCTCCGCCGGACCCCTCGGCGTTGAAGACGGCGACACGGTTGCGGAGCGCTCCGACCAGGACGGAGAGTCCGACGATGCCGTTGCAGGTGATCATGACGGCGGCGAAGACCGTGTCACGGGCGTAGGCGGAGGCCTTGTCGCCGCCGCCCGCCATGAGGGTGACGATCAGTCCGACCTCGATGACCGTGACGGCGACGGCGAGGACCAGCGAGCCGAAGGGCTCGCCGACGCGGTGGGCGACGACCTCGGCGTGATGGACGGCCGCCAGGACGGCGGCGACGAGACAGAGCGCGATGAGGGCGACGGCGAAGCCGGGCAGCTCGCGCCCCCAGGCGACGCCGAGGGCCACGGCCGCCACGACCGGTCCCCAGGTGGTCCACTGCCGTGTCAGCTTCGCCGCGCTCGAACTCATGATCAGCATACTGCCACAAAGGGTACGATCAGCGCCCATAAGCCCCGGCGGCCGGAGGTCTCACGCGCTGCACGGCGCGCTCGTCTTCATGGGCGGCACGGATGCCGCAGTGGATCGGACGAGGGAAGAAATTTGCTGATGAAGTGTCAGATTCTTTGCGCCGCCGCCCACTTCCTTGACGCACCCGCACCCCGGTAAGAAAGTTTCAGGCGATACGGGTGTGCCCGAAGGATTCTTTCAGCGGTGTGGGAGAGGGTAGGGGATGACGGAGGAATCGGCAGCGGGTCCGGTGGACCGGGGAGTCGGTCGCCGCGCTTTCGGCGGCGGACTGCTCGCTCTGGGAGGTGCGGTGATGGTCGGCTCGATCCCGGGGGTCGCCGCGGCCTCCGGGGGCGGCGGCGGGGGCGGGCGGCTCACGCTGCGGCACGGCACCGCCGAGCGGGCCGGGCTGCTTCCCGGGCATCTGGACCGGCTGGTCGCCGACGCCGAGAGGTTCCTCGGCCCCTCCCCCAAGCACCCCTGGTACGCGGGGGCGGTACTGCTCGCCGGACGAGGCGGGACGGTCGCGCTGCACCGCGCCGTCGGATCGGCCGTACGGTACGCGCGGTACGACGAGAAGACGGACACCGGCGTCGAACTTCCCCCCGACGAGCGGATCGCGATGGTTGAGGACACCGTCTTCGACCTCGCCTCCGTCTCCAAGCTCTTCACCTCGGTCCTGGCGGTCCAGCAGATCGAGCGCGGGGCGCTGGAACTGGAGGCGAAGGTCACGGCGTACCTGCCGGAGTTCGGCGGTGGCGGGAAGCAGGACGTCACCGTCCGTCAGCTGCTCACCCACACCTCGGGCTTCCGCGCCTGGATCCCGCTCTACAAGGAGCCGACCCGGGAGGGGAAGCTGCGGCTGCTGTGGAACGAGACCCTCGCCGAGCGGCCCGGCACGAGGTACCTCTACTCCGATCTGAACCTGATCTCGCTCCAGCTGATCCTGGAGGAGATCACCGGCCACCCCCTGGACGTCCTGCTCCACGACGAGATCACCGCTCCGCTGGGGATGGACCGCACGCGGTTCAATCCCCCGCCGTCCTGGAAACCGGGGATCGCGGCGACGGAGGACGCCCGGCTCCCCTGGTCGGGCCTCGACCGGGGCATGGTGTGGGGCGAGGTCCACGACGAGAACGCGCACAGCATGGGCGGCGTCGCCGGGCACGCGGGGGTCTTCTCCTGCGCCTGGGACCTCGCCGTGCTCGCCCGCACCCTCCTCAACGGAGGCGCGTACGGCCGCGCCCGCATCCTCTCCCCCGCGTCCGTCGAGCTGATGTTCACCGACTTCAACACCGCCTTCCCCGGCGACGAGCACGGCCTCGGCTTCGAGCTGTACCAGCACTGGTACATGGGTGCGATGGCCACGCCGCGCACGGCCGGGCACACCGGCTTCACCGGCACCAGCCTCGTGCTCGACCCGACCACCGACGCGTTCCTCGTCGTGCTCGGCAACTCCGTCCACCCCGTGCGTAGCTGGCGCTCCGGCTCCGCGCCCCGGGTCGCCGCCGCGAACAACCTGGCCCGCGCCGTGCCGGTCCGGCCGGCGCGCGGCCGGACGGCCTGGTTCTCGGGGATGGCGAGCGCGGCCACCGCGACGCTCACCCTGCCCCCGCTCACCGGCGCACGACGGCTGGAGTGCGCGCTGTGGTGGGACACCGAGCCGGTCACCGACGCCGCGTTCCTGGAGGCGTCGCGGGACGGCGGCGCGACCTGGGGGCCGGTCCCGTTCACGACCGTACGCGGAGGTGGGCGGCCGCGGGAGCACCCCGGCGGCTCGGTGAGCGGCTGGTCGGGGCGGGTCTGGCACGAACTGACGGCCGATCTGCCGGACCGCGCCCCCGGCTCCGTACGGCTGCGCTGGCGGTACACGACGGACCAGCGGTATGTCGGGCGGGGAGTGTACGTCGACGGGCTGCGGGTGGTGGGCGGCGACGGCCGGGCCCTCTTCGACGAGGCGCGGCCGTCGGACGCGGGCCGGATCGAGGCGATGGGCTGGAGCAGATCGGCGGACTGAGCCGCGTCCGGCCACGCGCCGGGACCGCATCGCCGGGGTGGCACGGCTCGGGCGCCCGCTCAGTCGCGCGGTTCGGCCGCCGTTCGCAGGGCCGCGAGGACCGGGCTGATCAGGGGGTGTTCCTCGGCTCCGCGGCGTACCGCCGCGAAGACGCGGCGGGTCGGGGCGACCCCGTCGACCGGCCGGACGACGACGGCGTCGAGTTCCATCCCGCGCAGCGCCGAACGCGGCACGAGCGCCACACCCGCCGCGGCCGAGGCCAGCGCGACGACGGCGCGGAAGTCGTCGGAGGAGTGCTCCAGGCGGGGCTCGAAACCGGCGTACTCGCAGGCCAGGACGGTGACGTCATGACAGGGGTTGCCGGTGGACTGGCCGATCCACGCGTCCTTGGCGAGGTCCGCGAGGGCGACCCGCTCGTCGTCGGCGAGCCGGTGGCCGACCGGCAGGACGGCGTCGAAGGGCTCGGCGTACAGCGGTACGCGGGTGAGCCGGGCGTCGTCCGCCCCCGGCGCCCCCCGGTACTCGACCGCCACGGCGACGTCGACCTGCCGGTCCAGGACCATGAGCAGGCTCTCGTCGCCCTCCGCGTCCCGCACCCGCACCCGGATGCCGGGCGAGGTGCGGGCGAGACCGGTGATGGCGGGGGCGACGACCAGGCCGATACCGGTGGCGAAGGCCGCCACCGTGACCGTGCCGGCCTCGCCGGAGCCGTACGCGGCGAGCTCGGACTCGGCGCGTTCCAGCTGGGCCAGGACCGCGTTGGCGTGGTTGAGCAGGATCTCGCCGGCCGGGGTGAGCCGCGCCCCGCGCGCACTGCGCTCGACCAGCCGGTGGCCGGTCTCCTGCTCCAGGGCCGCGAGCTGCTGGGAGACCGCGGAGGGGGTGAGATAGAGCGCGGCGGCAGCCGCCGTGACCGTACGGTGGTCGGCCACCGCCCGGAGGATGTGCAGCCGCCGCGCTTCGATCATGCCCCTAGGGCCCTTCTTTCGGATCAGGCCCGATCAGCGAGCGGCGTCTGGTGCGTGCAGATGCAAGGCGGAGGAGGGAGTCCATGCGAAGCATAGGCGACCGACGACAGCGCGGCAGATGCGCGTGCCAGACGCCGCGAGCCCGGCACGATCCGGAAGAAGGGCCCTCAGTCTCGCAGGGCGGCGCGGGCGTCGACGAACGCGTCGACCGCGCGGTTGACGTCCTCGGTGGAGTGCGCCGCCGAGAGCTGGACGCGGATGCGCGCCTGGCCCTGGGGCACGACGGGGTACGAGAAGCCGATCACGTACACGCCGCGCTCCAGGAGCAGCTCGGCCATCCGTCCGGCCTCGGACGCGTCGCCGATCATGACGGGGGCGATGGCGTGGTCGCCGGGGAGGATGTCGAAGCCCTCCTCGGTCATCCGGGAGCGGAACAGCGCGGTGTTGGCGCGCAGCCGCTCGCGCAGGTCGCCGGCCGACTCCAGGAGGTCGAGGACCTTCAGGGAGGCGGCGGCGATCACCGGGGCGAGGGTGTTGGAGAAGAGGTACGGGCGGGAGCGCTGGCGCAGCAGGGCGACGATCTCGGCGCGGGCGGCGACGTAACCGCCGGACGCGCCGCCGAGGGCCTTGCCCAGGGTGCCGGTGATGATGTCGACGCGGTCCATGACGCCGTGCAGCTCGGGGGTGCCGCGTCCGCCGGGGCCGACGAAGCCGACGGCGTGCGAGTCGTCGACCATCACCATGGCGTCGTGGCGCTCGGCCAGGTCGCAGATCTCGTCGAGCGGGGCGACGTAGCCGTCCATCGAGAAGACGCCGTCGGTGACGATCAGCTTGCGGCGGGCGCCGCCGTCGGCCGCCTCCTTGAGCTGCTGCTCCAGGTCGGCCATGTCGCGGTTGGCGTAGCGGAAGCGGCGGGCCTTGGAGAGGCGGATGCCGTCGATGATGGAGGCGTGGTTGAGGGCGTCGGAGATGACGGCGTCCTCGGGGCCGAGGAGCGTCTCGAAGACGCCGCCGTTGGCGTCGAAGCAGGAGGAGTAGAGGATCGTGTCCTCCTGGCCGAGGAAGGAGGACAGCCGCGCCTCCAGCTCCTTGTGCACCTCCTGCGTCCCGCAGATGAAGCGCACGGACGCCATGCCGTAGCCCCAGCGGTCGAGCGCCTGGTGGGCGGCGGCGATCACCTCGGGGTGGTCGGCGAGGCCGAGGTAGTTGTTGGCGCAGAAGTTGAGCACCTCACCGGGCTGCCCCCCGGCGGTGACGGCGACGGTGGCGGACTGGGGGGTGCCGATGACCCGCTCGGGCTTGTGCAGACCGGCGGCGCGGATCTCGTCGAGGGTGGTGCGGAGGTCGTCGCGTACGGAGGAGAACATTCGGGGTCCTTCAGGAAGCGGGAAGCGGGAGGGGCGAGTGAGCCGAAGGGGCGCCGCGGGTGTCGAAAGGGCGAGCACGGTCGTCCGTCGGCACACGCATCAGGCGCCCCGGAGGTGAGCCGAACCCTCAGGAAGAAGGCGCGGTCCAGTCGAGGATGATCTTTCCGCCCTTGCCGGAGGCCGCGTCGTCGAAGGCGGCCTCGAAGTCGCGGTAGTCGTACCGGCCGGTGATCACGGGGGCGAGGTCGAGCCCGCCCTCCAGAAGCACGGACATCGCGTACCAGGTCTCGTACATCTCGCGGCCGTAGATGCCCTTGATGGTGATCATGGAGGTGACGATCTTCGACCAGTCGACCGAGAAGTCCTCGGCGGGCAGGCCCAGCATCGCGATCTTGCCGCCGTTGGTCATGTTGGCGACCATGTCGCGCATGGCGCGCGGGTTGCCGGACATCTCCAGGCCGACGTCGAAGCCCTCCTTGAGGCCGAGTGTGCGCTGGCCGTCGGCGATGGTCCGCTCGGCGACGTTCAGGGCCAGCGAGACGCCCGCCTTGCGGGCGAGGTCGAGGCGCTCCTCGCTGACGTCGGTGATGACGACGTTGCGCGCGCCCGCGTGCTTGGCGACGGCGGCTGCCATGATGCCGATCGGGCCGGCGCCGGTGACCAGCACGTCCTCGCCGACGAGCGGGAAGGACAGGGCGGTGTGCACGGCGTTGCCGAAGGGGTCGAAGATCGCGGCCACGTCGAGGTCGACGGCCACCCGGTGGACCCAGACGTTGGACGCGGGCAGGGCGACGTACTCGGCGAACGCGCCGTCGCGGCCGACGCCCAGCCCGACGGTGGCACGGCAGAGGTGGCGGCGGCCGGCCAGACAGTTGCGGCACTTGCCGCAGACGAGGTGCCCCTCGCCGCTGACCAGGTCGCCGACCTTGATGTCCGCGACGTCACGGCCGGTCTCGACGACCTCGCCGACGAACTCGTGGCCGAGGGTGAGCGGCGTGGCGATGGTCTTCCGGGCCCAGCCGTCCCAGGAGCGGATGTGGAGGTCGGTGCCGCAGATACCGGTCCGCTTGACCTTGATCAGGACGTCCGCGGTGCCGATCTCGGGCTCCGGCACGTCCGTGAGCCAGAGACCCGGCTCCGCCTTCTGCTTGACCAGTGCCTTCAATGCCTTGGCTCCCGACGTACGAGTCCTGTGAGTGAGGGGGTCCGGGCGCGGTTTCACGCCAAGATCCCGCAGGAGAATCTTCCGTACGCCGGGCCGCTGGTCCATCGAGGTTTTCTTAAGCGCGGTCGCAGGTCAGCTTCACGCCGCTGGTGGGGACGGGCCGCCGGTCAACGTCCGAGCACCGCCATCGCCGCATTGTGACCGGGGATGCCGCTGACTCCGCCGCCCCGGACGGCTCCCGCTCCGCACAGCAGGACGTTGGCGTGGGCGGTTTCGACACCCCAGCGGCCCGCGCCTTCCTCCCCGTAGGGGAAGGAGAGGTCGCGGTGGAAGATGTGGCCGCCGGGCAGCCGCAGCTCGCGTTCGAGGTCGAGCGGGGTCTTCGCCTCGACGCAGGGGCGGCCGTCGGCGTCGAGGGCGAGGCAGTCGGTGAGCGGTTCGTCGAGGACGGCGTCGAGCTCGGCGAGGGTGGCCTTGAGGAGTTCGGCGCGGGTGGTGTCGTTGTCGGTGGCGAACAGCCGGGCGGGGGTGTGCAGTCCGAAGAGCGTCAGGGTCTGGTGGCCCTGGGCGGCGAGGTCGGGGCCGAGGATGGTGGGGTCGGTCAGCGAGTGGCAGTAGATCTCGGACGGCGGGGTGCTCGGCGGCCGGCCGGCGGCGGCTTCGGCGTACGCGGTCGCCAACTGGTCGTAGCCCTCGGCGATGTGGAAGGTTCCGGCGAACGCCTCGCGCGGGTCGACGGACCGGTCCCGGAGCTTCGGCAGCCGGGTGAGCAGCATGTTGACCTTGAGCTGGGCGCCTTCCGCGGGCGGCGGGGGTGTCGCGCCGAGCAGGGCGGCGAGGGCCTGCGGGGAGGCGTTGACCAGCACGTGGCCCGCCTCGACGGTGGCCTCCCCGTCCGCCGTGCGGTAGGTGACCTCGGCGCGGCGGCCGTCCGTCTCGACGCGGGTCGCCTCGTGTCCGGTGCGGATCTCCGCGCCCGCCGCGCGGGCGGCGTCCGCGAGGGCGTCGGTGAGCGCGCCCATGCCGCCGACGGGGACGTCCCAGTCGCCGGTCCCGCCGCCGATGACGTGGTAGAGGAAGCAGCGGTTCTGGAGCAGGGAGGGGTCGTGGGCATCGGCGAAGGTGCCGATCAGGGCGTCGGTGAGGACGACGCCGCGTACGAGGTCGTCGGTGAAGGTCGCTTCGACGGCGGCGCCGAGGGGCTCCTCGAACAGCATCCGCCACGCCGTCTCGTCGGCGACGCGGGCGCGCAGCTCGGCGCGGGTGGGCAGCGGTTCGGTGAGGGTGGGGAAGACGCGCTCGGCGACCTCGCCCGTACGGCCGTAGAACGCCTGCCAGGCCTCGTACTCGCGGTCGGAGCCGGTGAGCGCGGCGAAGGAGGCGCGGGTGCGGTCGGGGCCGCCGCCGACGAGCAGCCCGCTGTCGCCCTTCGGGGTGTACGAGGAGATGGACCGTTTCCGCAGTGTGAAGCGCAGCCCCAGGTCGCGCACGATCTTCGGCGGCAGGAGGGAGACGAGGTAGGAGTAGCGGGAGAGGCGGGCGTCGACGCCGGCGAAGGGGCGGGTGGAGACGGCGGCGCCGCCGGTGGAGCCGAGGCGTTCGAGGACGAGGACGGTGCGTCCGGCGCGGCCGAGGTAGGCGGCGGCGACCAGTCCGTTGTGGCCGCCGCCGACGATGACGGCGTCGTACGAGCGCTGTGCGGTCATGTCTCTTGCTAGCACGCGAAGATCGCCGGCGAAAGACCCTAGGCATGCCTCGGAGCGGGGTGGCGGAGCGCGGCTACCTTGCGGTAGAGCTCGACGGCGGCGGCGTGCCGGCCGAGCTGTTCCAGGCAGTGCGCCTCGTCGTGGCGGCCGGCCAGCGTGTCGGGGTGCGTTTCGCCGAGGACGCGCTCGCGGACCTCGGCGACCTGCCGGTGGACCGGCAGGGCCTCCTCCCAGCGGTCGAGCCGGCCGAGGGCGACGGCGGTCTCGCGGAGGCTGACCAAGGTGTCCGGGTGCTCCGCCCCGAGCACGCGCTCGCGGACGGCGCGGACGGCACGCGCCTCGGCGAGGGCCTCGTCCCAGCGGTCCGCGCGCCCGAGGTTGACGCCCAGCGCGTGGCGGGCGCGCAGTGTCTCGGGATCCTCCGCGCCGTGGACGCGGGTGCGGGCCGCCACGAGGTCGCGGAAGAGGTCCACGGCCTCGGCGCCCCGGCCGAGCCGGCCCAGACAGATCCCGGCCTCGTAACGGGCGGCGAGCGTGTCGGGGTGGTCGGCGCCGAGGACGGAGTCGCGTGCCGTCGCGACCTCCCGGTAGCCGGACAGCGCCTCGGACCAGCGGCCCAACCGCCCCAGCGTGTAGGCGACCTCGTAGCGGGTCACCAGGGTGTCGGGGTGCTCGGCGCCGAGCAGCCGGGCCCGCGCCTCGGCCACCTCGCGGGCCATCCGGTACGACTCCTCGGTGCGGCCGAGCCTGCCCAGGTTCAAGGCGAGGTTGTGGCGGCAGCGCAGCGTGTCGGGATGGTCCGGTCCCATCGTGCGCTCGCGGGAGGCGAGCACCTCCGTGTACAGCCGGTGTGCCTCGAAGTGCCGCCCGAGACGGCCGAGTACGTAGGCGGTCTCCTGGCGGGCGGCGAGCGTGTCGGGGTGGTCGACACCGAGGAGGCGTACCCGGCCCTCGCCGACGCGGTCGAACTCGCGCAGGGCGTCGGCCGGGCGGGCGAGCCTGCTGAGCGTGAAGGCGTATTCGTAGCGACTGGCGAGGGTGTCGGCGTGGTCGGGGCCGAGGACCCGTTCGCGGTCCTCGGTCACGGAGCGGAGCACGTCCCGTGCCTCGTCCCAGCGGCCGAGCCGGCCGAGGCCGAGTCCGGCGCGGTGCCGCCCGGCGAGGACGGCGAGCAGTTCGGCGGACGGGGCGGGGCGCGCGGGCGGGGAGTGCTCGGCCGGCGGAAGGAGGCGGGAGGGGCGGGTCCACACGCCCGTGAGCCCGGCGGCCGGGTCGTAGGCCGGTTCCCGGGGCGCGAGCGGGCCGGTGATCGCCTTGTGGCCGGCGGTCATGCCCCGCGTCCAGTACGGCAGTCGGGGCGGAGCGGACTCCACCGGGGCCGGGTCGAGGACCTGGGCGGGGACGGAGACGACCGGGACGCCGCCGGTGCGGGCGGTGACGATCCGGCGGCGCAGATCGGCGGCGTCGGCGGGCCGCCCGTCCGGCGTCTTGGCCAGCAGATCGAGGACGATCCGGTCGAGGTAGTCGGGGAGTTCGGCGCGGCGCGTGCGCAAGGGTTCCGGCGGGGTGTCGCGGTGTCCGACGAGGACGGCCCAGGCGTCGTCGAGGTCGAAGGGCGGGACGCCGGTGGCGATCTCGTACAGCACGCAGCCCAGCGAGTACAGGTCGCTGCGGTGGTCGATCTCGCCGCCGCTGATCTGCTCGGGCGACATGTAGTGGGGGGTCCCCATGGCGATGCCGGTGCCGGTGAGCCGCGAGGTGAAGCCGATGTCGGCACCGAGGCGCGCAATCCCGAAGTCGCAGATCTTCACGGCACCGTCGCCGAGCCGCATGATGTTGGCAGGCTTGAGGTCCCGGTGCACGATGCCCTGGCGGTGGGTGTACGCGAGTGCGTCGGCGACCTGTTCGGCGATGTCGACGACATCCTGGACCGGCAGCGGGTGCTGCTTGTTCTCCTCCAGGAGCTGGCTGAGGTTGTGACCCTCCAGCAGCTCCATCACCAGGAACAGCACGCCGTCGGACTCGCCGAAGTCGTGGACGACGGTGACCCCGCGGTGCTGGAGGGAGGCGGCGACGCGCGCCTCGCGCCGGAAGCGCTCGCGCACCACCCTGGTGAAGTCGGGGTCCCGGTGGGGACCCAGCGGCTTGAGGCACTTGACCGCGACGCGGCGGCCGAGCGATTCGTCGGTGGCGCGCCACACCTCGCCCATGCCGCCGCGCCCGATCACGTCGTGCAGCCGGTAGCGGCCCTGGATCAGCCTGGTCTCCGCCATCGCGTGCTGTCGCCCCCGTCGATTCGCCACGCCCTCCCCGGGCCCGTCCAGTATGGCGGCCCGCCTGCGGAGTTTGTACGGTGCGGGGGCGGTTCCGCGTGTCAGCGCCAGATGGTCTGGATCGAGTCGAGCTGGACCCAGGTGATGGGGTTGCCGCTGTTGGCGCCGAAGATGGTCACCGTTCCGGCGGGGCTGATC